>NZ_CP027762.1:300000-600000 GCF_003852315.1 Pseudomonas sp. LBUM920 | reverse complement strand
CAAGCTGATCACTTCAACGTCGCTGCTCGGGCTGGCATCACCGTACAACTCGGCGCCCAATTGAATCGGGCTACGCGAAGACGACAAGGCACGCGGCTGCGCATGCAGCACGCTGCCGGCATAGCAAAGACGGCTGGGACCTTCGCGGCGCAGGGTGTGCGCATCGATCCGCGCCACTTGCGGCGTGATGTCGGCGCGAAAGCCCATTTGCCGACCCGATTGCGGGTCGATGACCTTGAAGGTGCGCAGATCCAGGTCCTGGCCCGCGCCGGTCAGCAGGGATTCCAGGTACTCGATATGGGGGGTCACGACAAACTCGTAACCCCAGCTCTGGAACAGATCCAACACCTGGCGACGCGCTACTTCAATGCGCGCAGCTTCTGGTGGCAGTACTTCTTCGATGCCATCTGGCAGCAGCCAGCGGTCTACCGTTGCCATTACGCCATTCCCCTATGATCCGGGCGGCCAGCCCTCGGCCGAGCCCTGAGTGAAGCAGAAAATGCCCGGCCCCTGCATAAACAACGCGCAAGAACGACGTGACGAAATGGCCTGCTAGCGGCCTCGTCGGGCACTTTCCTCGAAAAACCTGTGGCGTCTGCAACGCACCACAACAATCAAACATGCAGACGCAAAAAAGCCGGGAATTTCCCGGCTGCCGCATCATACACCCGTTTTCTGAAAGGATCACCCCGCCAGGCATTTTAGCCGCCCGACGGAGTGTGTCCTACAGAATCACCGGCTGGTTACTTGGACTTTTCCAGGTAGCGGAAGAAGTCGCTGCTTGGGTCCAGTACCATGACGTCGGTTTTGTTCGCGAAGCTTTCACGGTAGGCGCGCAGGCTACGGTAGAACGCGTAAAACTCCTGATCCTGACCGTAAGCCTTGGCGTAGATCGCCGCAGCTTGAGCATCGCCATCACCACGGGCCTCTTCAGACTCGCGATAGGCTTCTGCCAGCAGTACACGGCGCTGACGGTCGGCATCCGCACGGATACCTTCTGCCAACTCGTTACCCTTGGCGCGGTGCTCACGGGCTTCACGCTCACGTTCGGTGCTCATACGCTCGAACACGCTGCGGTTCACTTCCTTGGGCAGGTCGATCGCCTTGACCCGGACATCAACAACCTCGATGCCCAGTTCTTTCTCAGCCATGGTGTTCAGCGAACGCGTGATGTCAGCCATCAGCGCATCACGCTCACCGGATACCACCTCGTGCAGGGTGCGTTTACCGAACTGGTCACGCAGGCCCGATTCCAGACGGCGCGACAAACGCTCGTCGGCAATCTGCTTGAGGCCGGATGTCGCGGTGTAGAAGCGCTCGGCATCCTTGACGCGCCACTTGGCGTAGGCGTCAACCATCACGGCTTTCTTTTCCAGGGTCAGGAAGCGCTGTGTCGGTGCATCCAGGGTCATCAGGCGGCCGTCGAACTTGCGCACCTGGTTCACGTAGGGGACTTTCACATGCAGGCCCGGTTGGACATCCGCCTGGACCACACGACCGAATTGCAGCAACACCGCGCGCTCGGTCTGAGACACGATGTAGAAGCAGTTCCAGGCAGCGATGACCACGACGACGCCCACAATCAGGGCGGTCAGCGATTTATTGCTCATCAACGACTCTCCCTGGTACGTGTTTGCTGTTGCAGCAAGTCAGCGGCCGCACGGGCGCTCGCTTCGTTGGCAGCAGCGGTCGAACCGGTAGCCGGTGCGCTGGTGCTGCTACGACCACCTTCGATCATCTTGTCCAGCGGCAGGTACAGCAGGTTGTTCTGCCCACCTTTGCTACCGGTCACGAGAACCTTGCTGGTGTTGCTGAAGACTTCCTGCATGGTGTCCAGGTACAGACGCTCACGCGTGACTTCCGGAGCCTTGCGGTACTCGGCGACCAGCTTGGTAAAGCGATCCGCCTCACCCTTGGCGCGGGAAACCACTTCGTCGCGGTAACCATTGGCATCCTCGAGGATACGCTGGGCCTGACCGCGCGCTTCCGGCACGACGCCGTTGGCATAGGTCTCAGCCTGGTTGCGCGAACGCTGCTCGTCTTCACGGGCGCGGATCACGTCGTCAAAGGCTTCCTGCACTTCGCGCGGTGCAGCAGCGCTCTGTACGTTCACCTGGGTGACAGTGATACCGGTGCGATAAGTGTCGAGGAACCGCTGCAGGCGCTCCTTGATCTCGCTGGCCATCAATTCACGACCTTCGGTCAGCACCTGGTCCATGGCGGTAGAACCGACCACGTGACGCAGTGCACTTTCGGTTGCGTGTTGCAGGCTGATTTCCGGCTGATCAACGTTCAGCACGAAGTCCTGCAGGTTGCTGATCTTGTACTGCACGGTCAGCGGCACTTCGACGATGTTCTCGTCTTCGGTCAGCATCTGGCCCTGCTTGGTGTAGGCACGCTCACGCGTGACGTTTTCCATGTACTTCTTGTCGATCGGGGGGAAGTAGATATTCAGGCCCGGGCCGACAGTCTCGTAGTACTTGCCGAAGCGCAGCACCACGGCCTGCTCCTGCTCGTCCACGACGTAAACCGCGCTGTACAGCCACACGGCTGCGAGCACGACAAGACCCAGGCCCAGCAGGCCATAGCCACCGCCCTTGCTTGTGCGACCGCCGTCGTCACCACCACGTTTTTTCCCACCACCGAACAACCCATTCAGGCTTTCCTGCAGCTTTCGGAAGGCCTCGTCGAGATCCGGTGGCCCCTTGCGGTCGCCATTATTGCGGCGCTTACCACCCCAAGGATCCTGATTATTCGAGTTGCCACCCGGCTCATTCCAAGCCATAGCGCTCTCCATCTGATAAAGCAAAGACGCACCCACGGCGCGCCGACCAATGCTACAGAATGCCTGCTACTGCGGCACAACCGCTTTCGGAGGCTTTTATTGCAAAGTGTGTTGTTCGATGAACTCCGTCGGCACCACACCTTCACGGCTGACCAGCCGATTCAGCTCCGAGCGCGGCAATCGAACGGCCAGCAAGCTGACACCTTCTTCGTCGTATTCTTCTTTCTGTACGGCGCCCAGCTCGAAAAACTGTGCACGCAGTCGAGCAAAACGCTGAGGCAAGCGCAAGGTGCCGACAAACAAATCGCTGCCCAGCAACTCGGCAATGGCTTGTTCAAGCAACTCCAAACCACTGCCATCGCGCGCCGACAGCCAGACCCGCTGGGGCTTGCCGTCTTCATCACGCTGAATTTGAGGCTCAACGCCTTCAAGCAAATCGAGTTTGTTATAGACCTCGAGGATCGGCAAGTCCTGTGCACCAATCTCGCCCAGCACCACCATCACCTGCTCGATTTGCAACATGCGATCCGGTTCGGCCGCATCGATCACGTGCAACAGGAGGTCGGAATTGCTCGACTCTTCGAGCGTAGACCGAAACGCCTCGACCAGCTTGTGAGGCAAGTGACGAATGAAACCCACGGTGTCGGCCAGGACAATCGGCCCCAGGTCGTCCAGTTCCAGACGGCGCAAGGTCGGGTCGAGGGTGGCGAACAGTTGGTCGGCCGCGTACACGTCCGATTTCGTCACGTTATTGAACAGGGTGGATTTGCCGGCGTTGGTGTAGCCCACCAGGGAAACGGTAGGGATGTCCGCCCGCATGCGGCCGCGACGCGATTGCTCACGCTGGCTGCGCACTTTTTCCAGACGGCCCTTGATCTGACGCAGGCGAACCCGCAGCAGACGGCGGTCGGTTTCCAGCTGGGTTTCACCCGGACCGCGCATGCCGATACCGCCACCCTGACGCTCAAGGTGAGTCCAGCCGCGAACCAGCCGGGTGCTCATGTGGTCAAGCTGGGCCAGTTCGACCTGGAGCTTGCCTTCATGGGTGCGGGCGCGTTGGGCGAAAATATCGAGAATCAGACCGGTGCGGTCGATCACGCGACACTCGAAAACACGTTCGAGGTTGCGTTCCTGACTGGGCGTGAGGGTGTGATTGAAGATCACCAGATCGGCTTCTTCAGCATGGACCAGGTCGCGCAGTTCCTCGACCTTGCCGCTGCCGATCAGGAATTTGGCGGTTGGCCGATGACGCGGTACGTTAAAAAACGCAACGGTCTCGGCGCCGGCCGAATTTGCCAACTCCTGAAACTCCTGCGGATCTTCGCGCGCCTCAGGGTCCTGTCCATCCAAGTGAACGAGGATTACTCGCTCACCACCACCGTGGCGCTCAAAGAACAAAGGAGACTCCTATCAGGCGTTACCTGGCTCAGCGTCACCCTGTTCGGTATCGGTTGCGCTAGGCAGACGGATAGGACGAACGGGAACGACTGTCGAGATAGCGTGCTTGTAAACCATCTGGCTGACGGTGTTTTTCAGCAGGATCACGAACTGGTCGAACGACTCGATCGTGCCTTGCAGCTTGATCCCGTTGACCAGGTAGATGGAAACCCCCACTTTCTCTTTACGTAAAGTATTCAAGTAAGGGTCTTGTAGCGAATGCCCTTTTGACATGTGCCGCACTCCTTTAAGGATCAATAATAAAATTCGGAAAATAGATAGCTTATGGCCGTCACACCCCCAAGGATAGACGGCAATTGCAAGGACTCAGCTCAATATGGAGACCGTTCCCAAGTATTTCAAGGCGCGTGACAGATTGTCGCTGTCCAGGCTGTCCAGCCAGTGCAAATCGCTCCAGCTGCGCAACCAGGTGAACTGGCGTTTCGCCAATTGGCGCGTGGCAATGATGCCGCGCTCCTGCATTTCGGCTGACGTCAGCTTGCCATCCAGATGATCCCAGACTTGGCGGTAGCCAACAGCACGTATCGACGGCAACCCAGCATGCAGGTCACCTCGGGAACGCAGTGCTACGACCTCATCCACAAACCCCTGTTCCAACATAATTGTGAATCTTTGTGCAATTCGTTGATGCAGCACCTGACGATTTGCCGGAGCAATGGCCAGATTCGCCACAGTATAGGGCAATACTGCCTGTCCAGACGCGCCTGCGTCAGCACTTTGCGCAGTTTGTTTCAGCCGATGTTCAGTCATGGTCTGGCCGCTGACGCGCCAGACTTCCAGGGCGCGAGTGAGGCGCTGCGGGTCATTGGGATGAATGCGCGCCGCCGACACCGGGTCAACCGCCGCCAATTGGTCGTGCAGGGCTTGCCAGCCAAGGCGTACAGCCTCTTCCTCGAGTTCAGCGCGCACTTGAGCGTCAGCCGGCGGCATATCCGCCAGGCCTTCCTGCAACGCCTTGTAGTAGAGCATCGTGCCGCCCACCAGCAGCGGAATATTGCCCCGCGCGGTGATTTCGGCCATGGCGGCCAAGGCATCGGCGCGAAAATCTGCCGCAGAATAGCTCTCGGCCGGGTCGATGATGTCGATCAGCTTATGCGGATATTCGGCCAGCAGCGCTTTTGAAGGCTTGGCCGTACCGATGTCCATGTCCCGGTAAACCAGGGCAGAGTCGACACTGATCAGCTCGCACGGCAACACCTTGGTCAGCTCAATGGCCAGGTCAGTCTTGCCGGCAGCCGTGGGGCCCATCAGGAAGATTGCGGGGGGCAAGGCGCTCATCAACGGCCGCGCAAGAACAGTTTGTCCAGATCGTCCAGGCCCATTTGGGTCCAGGTCGGTCGGCCGTGGTTGCACTGGCCGCTGCGCTCGGTGTTTTCCATGTCGCGCAGCAAGCCGTTCATTTCTGGCAAGGCCAGGCGCCGATTGGCGCGAATCGCGCCGTGGCAGGCCATGGTGCCAAGCAGTTCGTTGATGTGGGCCTGGATGCGGTCACTGGTGCCGTACTCCATCAAATCAGCCAGCACGTCGGCGACCAGACGGTTAGCTTCAGCTTGCTTGAGCAGCGCAGGAATCTGGCGGATCGCCAGGGTTTCCGGGCCCAGGCGCTGCAGTTCGAAGCCCAGTTTCTGGAACACGCCGTGGTGCTCTTCAGCGCAATCGGCTTCACGCTGGCTGACGGCCAGGGACTCCGGCACCAGCAATGGCTGACCGCTGAGGCCTTCGCTGGCCATGGCGATCTTCAAGCGCTCGTACATGATCCGCTCGTGGGCGGCGTGCATGTCCACCAGCACCAGGCCGTGGGCGTTTTCCGCGAGGATGTAGATGCCTTTGAGTTGCGCCAGCGCATAGCCCAGCGGCGGGATATCACCGCCGCCTTCTGGCAACGCGACAGCATTGGGCTCGGCACCCGGCAGCGGCGCAAAAAACTCACGATAGGCCGCCTGGGCCTCTGCCACCGGCACTGCCGACTGCGGACGCGGTGTGTATTGATACTGATAGCCGGCACCGGAGCCGGAACCCGGTGCGGTATAGCTCGGCTGCGGCTGCGGCGATTGCAGCAGGTTGGCCGCCAGGCTCATTTCGCCTTGAGGGCCAAACTCACCGGCTTCCGGGCCGCTCGGCCGCACCACCGCCGTCACGATCGGCGCAGACAGCTGATCATCCGGGCGCACATCGCCCAGGGCGCGGTGCAAAGTGCCATAAAGGAAGTCATGCACCATGCGCCCGTCACGGAAGCGCACTTCGTGTTTGGTCGGGTGCACGTTGACGTCGACCACCGAAGGATCGACCTCAAAAAACAGCACAAACGTAGGATGCCGCCCATTGAACAGCACGTCGCGGTAGGCCTGACGCACAGCGTGGGCCACCAATTTGTCGCGTACCGCGCGGCCATTCACAAAGAAATACTGCAAGTCCGCCTGGCTACGGGAAAAGGTTGGCAAGCCCACCCAGCCCCACAGCCGCAAGCCATTGCGCTCGATCTCGATCGGCAACGCCTGCTCCAGGAAACCCGCGCCGCAGATTGCCGACACACGCCGAGCGCGCGCCGCGTCGTCATGGGCTTCGTGCAGACTGAGGATGGTCTTGCCGTTATGGCGCAAGTGAAACGCCACGTCGAAACGCGCCAAGGCCAGGCGCTTGATGACTTCTTGCAGATGATCGAATTCGGTTTTTTCGGCCTTGAGGAATTTGCGCCGCGCCGGGGTATTGAAGAACAGGTCGCGCACTTCCACCGAAGTGCCCACCGGGTGCGCCGCCGGCTGAACCCTGGGCGCCATGTCGCGGCCTTCGGTTTCCACCTGCCAGGCCTGCTCGGCGCTGCGGGTGCGCGAAGTCAGGGTCAGACGCGCCACCGAGCTGATAGACGCCAGGGCCTCACCGCGAAAACCCAGGCTCATCACCCGCTCAAGGTCTTCGAGGTCGCGAATCTTGCTGGTGGCGTGACGCGCCAGGGCAAGCGGCAGGTCATCGGAGGAGATGCCGCTGCCGTCATCGCGCACGCGCAGCAGCTTGACGCCGCCCTGTTCCACGTCCACATCAATGCGCTTGGCGCCGGAGTCGATGCTGTTTTCCAGCAGCTCCTTGATCACCGACGCCGGGCGCTCAACCACCTCGCCCGCGGCAATCTGGTTGGCCAGGCGTGGGCTGAGCAGCTCGATGCGCGAGCCACTGTTCAAGACTGATTCGCTCATTACTGCGCCGCCAATTCGGTGCCAGGGATGGTCAACACCTGGCCGACTTTCAACTCATCGGTCTTCAGGTTATTGGCGCTGCGCAAGGTAGCGGCCGACACCTGAAAACGCACGGCCAGCATCGCCAGGGTGTCGCCAGGCTGCACGCGATGGTCACGTGGGCCCTGGGCGATTTTCCCGGAGTCACGCAGCCAGGCGATGTAAGTGCCCGGCGGCGGGTTCTGTTGGAAGAACTGACGAATGCCGGCGCTGATCGAGCGCGCCAACGCCTGCTGGTGGCTCGCACTGGCCAGCTTCGAGGCCTCGTTGGAGTTGGAGATAAACCCGGTTTCGACCAGGATCGACGGAATGTCCGGCGACTTCAACACCATGAACCCGGCCTGCTCCACGCGCTGTTTGTGCAGCGAGGTGACGCGACCGATGTTGCTCAGGACCTTTTGGCCAACGTTCAAGCTGGAGGTCAGCGAGGCGGTCATCGACAGGTCGAGCAGTACGCCAGCGAGCATTTTGTCTTTGTCGTCGAGGGACACGTTGCCAGCCCCGCCGATCAAGTCGGAACGGTTTTCGCTGTCGGCCAGCCAGCGCGCGGTCTCGGACGTGGCGCCGCGATCCGACAACGCAAACACCGAAGCACCAAAGGCGGCGGCCGATGGCGCGGCGTCGGCGTGGATCGACACGAACAGGTCGGCGCCCTTCTTGCGAGCGATCTCGGTACGGCCACGCAAAGGAATGAAGTAGTCGCCGGTACGGGTCAGCTCGGCGCGATAGCCTTTCATGCCACTGACCTGACGTTGCAGTTCACGGGCGATGGCCAGCACCACGTCTTTTTCATGCTGGCCGCGCGAGCCGGAGGCGCCCGGGTCTTCACCGCCGTGACCGGCGTCGATCACCACGATAATGTCGCGCTTGCCCGCAGGTGCGGGCGGCGGCGGTGGAAGCTTGACCTGAGGCTGCGATGGATTGACCGGCACGGCCGGCACAGTCGCCACGCTTGGCGTCGGCGCAGGCGGCGGCGCGGCATCGGCGGCATTGTCGAACAGGTCGACCACCAGGCGGTTGCCGTATTGGGCGTTCGGCGCCAGCACAAAGCTTTTCGGGGTCACCGCCTTTTTCAGGTCGATCACCACCCGCAGGTCGGTCGGCGTGCGCTGCGCCGAGCGCATCGAGGTAATCGGCGTGTTGGCGGTGGAGACTTTCAACGGCGCGGCCAGGGTCGCACCGTTGATGTCGATCACCAGCCGATCAGGCGCCGTGAGGGTAAAGACGCTGTGCTGGACCGGGCCAGACAGGTCAAACACCAGTCGCGTGTTATCCGGCGCTCGCCACAGGCGAACACTTTTCACCTGTGAAGCAGCCAGAACATTGAAAGTCATTGCCGCAAGCAACACCCCTACGACAGCAACCATCGCGCGAAAGCGCATACCTAACCCCACCAATTTTATTTGAATTCCAGTGCCAGAGCGGCGCACCACGACTCACCGCGCGCGCTCTGGGGCAACAACTTCAGCTGACGTCCGTGGTCATGCGGCGTAATGGTAATGGTCAGGTCCGGCTTTGGCAAAAAGCCTGTGCCTTTATCTGGCCACTCGATCAGGCACAACGCGTCTTCGTCGAAGTAATCACGGATGCCCATGTATTCCAGTTCTTCCGGGTCGACCAGACGATACAGGTCAAAATGGAAGGCGCGAACTTTACCGATCTCGTAGGGTTCGACCAGGGTGAACGTCGGGCTTTTTACCGCGCCCGTGTGGCCCAACCCGCGAATAATGCCGCGTGACAGCGTGGTCTTGCCCGCCCCCAGGTCGCCTTCGAGAAAGATCAGCCCCGCGCCGTTTGTGACGTGGGCGATGCGATTTCCGAACGCAACCATGGCGTCTTCATCGCCCAGAAAAAGCGTTACTTCAGACACGGTGACTGCTCCTCCAGCAATTGACGAATGGCAGGTATCAGGTCACTGGCAGCCAGCCCGCGACCGAAAGTGCCTTGGCGATCCCCCGCCGTGGCGTGCAACCACACCGCCAGGCAGCTGGCTTCATAAGCCGGCATGCCCTGGGCCAGCAACGCGCCGACCAGACCACTCAACACATCCCCCAGACCCGCCGTGGCCATCGCCGGATGGCCCTGGTCACAGCGCGAAACACGCCCGTCCGGGCTGGCAATCAAACTGCCAGCACCCTTGAGAATAGCCACTGCATTGAATTTCTGGCTCAACGCGCGCGCCACCTTAAGGCGATCGGCCTGAACCTCGGCTGTCTTCATGCCCATCAAGCGCGCTGCTTCGCCAGGATGTGGCGTGATCACCGAGTTGGCCGGCAGGCTGACGCTGCCGGTAGCCAGTTGATTCAAGGCGTCCGCATCCCAGACTTGCGCCTGTTTGGCGTTGGCGGCGACGGATAACAAGCTTTTGCCCCAGGACGCCTCACCGAGGCCTGGACCGATGACGATCACCGAAATTTTTTCCAGCAGCCCCATCAACTGATTGGCCGAACTCACGCCAACGGTCATGACTTCCGGCAGGCGCGCCAGGGCGGCGGGAATGTGTTCAGGGCGCGTGGCCAGCGAGACCATGCCCGCGCCACTGCGCAAGGCGCTTTCGGCGCTCAGCAGCGCGGCGCCGCCAAAGCCGTGGTCGCCGCCGATGACCAGCAGGTGACCGAACTGACCTTTATGGGCGTCCGGGGAGCGTGCAGCCAGTTGCGGCAAATGGCCGTGCAATAGAGGCTGTACGTCGGTTATTGCGTGTTTTGTCTGCGGCATGCGTCTTCAAGCTCCGATGTCTGGCAGAATTATACCTATCTAACCTGCGGTTTCCCTTGTCTCATGCCTGCCATCACCACCGATCTGCCCGCCCTCGCCCAATCGATCAAAGACTGGGGCCGCGAGCTGGGCTTTCAACAAGTCGGCATCAGCGGCCTGGACCTGGCCGAGCATGAGCAGCACCTGCAACGCTGGCTCGACGCGGGCTACCACGGCGAGATGGACTACATGGGCGCCCATGGCAGCAAACGCTCGCATCCCGAGGAACTGGTGCCGGGCACTCTGCGCGTGGTCTCGCTGCGCATGGATTATCTGCCAGGCGACACCCAAATGGCGCAGTTGCTGGCCAAGCCAGAAAAAGCCTACATCTCCCGTTACGCCCTTGGCCGCGATTACCACAAGCTCATCCGCAAGCGCGTGCAGCAACTGGCCGATCGCATTCAGGCCCAGATCGGCCCGTTTGGCTTTCGCGCGTTTGTCGACAGCGCGCCGGTGCTGGAAAAAGCCATCGCCGAGCAGGCCGGTCTCGGCTGGATCGGCAAAAACACCCTGGTGCTCAATCGCAAGGCCGGCAGCTATTTCTTCCTGAGCGAGCTGTTTGTCGATTTGCCACTGCCGGTAGATCCGCCTCACGCCACCGAGCACTGCGGCCGCTGCACCGCTTGCCTGGACATCTGCCCCACCAACGCGTTTGTCGGCCCCTATGTACTGGACGCGCGACGCTGCATTTCCTACCTCACCATCGAGCTCAAAAGCTCAATTCCTGAAGACCTGCGCCCGCTGATCGGCAATCGCGTGTTCGGTTGCGATGACTGTCAGATCGTTTGCCCGTGGAATCGTTTCGCCCGACCTACCGCCGAAGGCGATTTCAAGCCTCGGCACAACCTGGACAACGCCGAGCTGGCCGAACTGTTTATGTGGGACGAGGATAAATTCCTCAGCAGCACCGAAGGTTCGCCGCTACGCCGCGCCGGTTATGAACGCTGGCTGCGCAACCTGGCCGTTGGGCTGGGCAATGCGCCGTCGAGCATTCCAGTGCTGGAAGCTTTAAAGGCGCGCCGAGATTACCCATCGGACTTGGTGCGCGAACATGTCGAGTGGGCGCTCAACCAGCACGCTGCACGCTAGTGCACGTCGTCGTTGTAGACGAACTTGGGCATTTCCCAGTGAAAACGGATGGCCAGCAGGCGCAACAGAAAGCCGCTGAACAAGGTCAGCAGGATCGCTTGTTCGCTGGGCAGCTGCAGATAAAGGCACAGCATGTAGAACCAGGCGGCAAGGAACGACACGCTGGCGTACAGCTCACGGCGGAAGATCAGCGGGATGTCGTTGCAGAAAATATCCCGCAGGATGCCGCCGAATACGCCAGTAATCACCCCGCTGACTGACGCCACCAACATGCCGTGGCCCATTTCCAGGGCGGTCATGCAGCCGATCAAAGTGAACGCCACCAGGCCCACGGCGTCCAGCGCCAGGAACAGTGACCGCAGATGGCGCATCAACGGTGCGATAAAGATCGTCACCAACGCAGCGATGGAGGTCAACACCAGGTATTCCGGGTGTTTGACCCAGGTCAGCGGGTAATGCCCAAGCAATACATCGCGTACCGAACCACCGCCCAATGCCGTGACGCAGGCAATCAGCACCACCCCAAACCAGTCCATGCCCCGCCGCCCGGCGGACAGCGCGCCGGTCATGGCTTCGGCGGTGATGGCGATGAGGTAGAGCATCAACAGCATGATGGCGATCCTTGCAATGAGGCGCGCAGTCTAATCATTTGGTGATGGCACCAAAAGGGGGCGCCAGGCGAAAGACCGCGTCGCGCCCTTCGCGAGCAAGCCCGCTCCCACATTTAACCGAGTTCCACCTTTGGAATGCAGTCGAATGTGGGAGCGGGCTTGCTCGCGAAGGCGCCGGGCCAGGCGCCACAGATTCAGGCCTTGATGAAATGCTTGCGGTAATGCTGCAACTCAGCAATCGACTCGCGAATATCATCCAACGCCAAATGGGTGCTGCCCTTATGGAAGCTGTCTTTGACCTCTGGCGCCCAGCGTGCGGCCAGCTCTTTCAAGGTGGACACATCCAGGTTGCGGTAGTGGAAGTAGCTTTCCAGCGCTTTCATGTGCGTATAAAGGAAGCGACGATCCTGGCAGATGCTGTTGCCGCAGATCGGTGACTTGCCCTTGGGCACCCATTTTTCAAGGAAGGCGATGGTTTCAGCTTCGGCGTCGCGCATGCTGATGCGGCTGTCACGCACGCGCTGGGTCAGGCCGGAGTTGCCGTGGGTGCGCGTATTCCACTCATCCATGGTGGCGAGGACGGCGTCGCTGTGGTGAATGGCGATCACCGGACCTTCGGCCAAGGTGTTGAGGTTGCTGTCGGTGACAATCGTCGCCATCTCGATGATGACGTCGGTGTCGGGGTTCAGACCGGTCATTTCCAGATCGATCCAAATCAGGTTCTGTGGGTTTTGCATGGCTTGATTCTCTTGGCACCTTGGCGTAGCTGCGCAGTTTAGCAGGCAGGGGCGTGCTAGACTCGCGACCGTTTTACCTAACTTTTGCATTATCGACACGGAACACCCATGGCCAAACGCCAGCTCAATCGTCGCCAAAACTGGCGCATCGAAAAGATCCAAGGTGAGCGCGCTGCTCGCGCCGCCAAACGTGAATCCTCCGCCGTAGAGGCGCTCGAGGGCGGCGACCTGGGCCCCGAACAGACGGGTCTGGTGATCGCGCACTTTGGTGTGCAGGTCGAAGTCGAGGCGCTGGAAGGCGAACTCGCAGGCTCTGTTTCCCGCTGCCACTTGCGCGCCAACCTGCCTGCGCTGGTGACCGGCGACAAGGTCGTGTGGCGCGCCGGCAACCAGGGGATCGGCGTGATCGTCGCCCAGTTGCCGCGCACCACCGAATTGCGCCGCCCTGACAGCCGCGGCCAGCTCAAGCCGGTGGCCGCCAACGTCGACATGATCGTGATCGTGTTCGCGCCGCTGCCCGAGCCGCATGCCAACCTGATCGACCGCTACCTGGTCGCGGCCGAGCATGCCGGCATTCGCCCGCTGTTGCTGCTGAACAAATTCGACCTGATCGACGAGCAGAACGCCCCGGCGCTCAACGCGTTGCTGGCGGTCTACCGCACGCTGGGTTACCCGGTGCTGGAAGTCTCGGCGCATCACGGCAATGGCATGGAACAGCTGCAACAGCAGTTGGACGGGCGCATCAGTGTGTTCGTCGGCCAGTCGGGCGTGGGCAAGTCGTCGCTGGTCAACAGCTTGTTGCCGGAAGTCGACACCCGTGTCGGCCCGCTGTCGGAACTGTCCGGCCAGGGCACCCACACCACCACCACCGCGCGGTTGTTCCACTTCCCGGGCGGCGGTGAGCTGATCGACTCCCCGGGTATTCGTGAATTTGGCTTGGGCCACGTCAGCCGCAGCGATGTGGAAGCGGGCTTCATCGAGTTCAACGACCTGATCGGCACCTGCCGCTTCCGCGACTGCAAACACGACCGCGAGCCCGGTTGTGCACTGCTCAAGGCGCTGGAAGACGGTCGCGTTCAGCAGCAGCGCATGAACAGCTACCGGTCGATTATTGCAAGCTTGCCCGAGAGCAGTTACTAAACCGTTGTGGCGAGCCCGCTCGCCACAATCGCTCTGTTACGACCCAGGCGCCGTAGGATCTTTCACCCCACCATCATCAAACAGGTTCAGCTTCTGCCGCAGCTCGTGGGCCGGCAGCGGCTCCTGCCCTGGCGGAATCGCGTTCGGGTCGGCCGGCACTTCGCCCGGTGCGCCCTCGCCTTGGGTCGGTGCTGCCGGCGCTGCGCCCTGATCGCCTTCGATCGCACGCTGGGCCTTTTTGGTCAGCACGACAATATCAATCCGACGGTTGATCGGGTTGAACGGATCTTTAGGATCAAATAGCTGCGACGACGCAAAACCCACCACACGTGCCACTTGCGGGTCCGGGTAGCTGCCCGCGACCAGCGCACGGCGGGCGGCGTTGGCGCGGTTGGCCGAGAGTTCCCAGTTGCCGAAGTCACCCTGGCCCGCATACGGCTTGGCGTCGGTGTGGCCGCTGATGCTGATCTTGTTCGGCACCGCCTTGATGGTGTCAGCCATGGCCAGCAGGATGTCTTCAAAATAGGGTTTCAGGCGCGCGCTGCCAGAGTCGAACATCGGCCGGTTGGCGGCGTCGGTGATCTGGATGCGCAAGCCTTCCGGCGTGATTTCGAAAGAAATCTGATCCTTGAATTTCAGCAGCTGCGGATTCTCTTCAACCTTGGTCTGCAGTTCCTGCAGCAACAATTCCAGACGTTCCTGCTCGACCTGCTCGGCCATGGCCTCGACGGTATCGCGCTCGATTGGAATGTTTTCCTGCGGCGATTCGGTCTTGACCTCCGGGTTGATGGTGCGCTCGGGCGCCAGCTGCGGCGAGCCGCCCAGGTCGATGACAAACGGTGTTCCGCTTTCCGAAAAGCCAATCGGGTCTTTGAAGTAACCGGCGATGGCGATCTTCTGTTCGGGCGTGGCGGTGGACATCAGCCACAGCACCAGGAAGAACGCCATCATCGCCGTCGCAAAGTCGGCGAAGGCGATTTTCCAGGCGCCGCCATGGTGCCCCGCAGCGAAGCGCTTGACGCGCTTGATGATTATCGGCTGGTTGTTTTCCATGACTTAGCGACCGCGAACCGCTTGTTCCAGCTCGGCAAAACTTGGGCGATGTTTCGGGTACAGCACCTTGCGCCCGAACTCCACCGCCAGCGATGGCGGCATGCCGGACGCCGAAGCCACCAGGCAGGCCTTGATCGCTTCGTACAAATTCACTTCTTCCTTGGCATCATGGGCCAGGGAGGTCGCCAGAGGGCCGAAGAAACCATAGGCCGCGAGAATACCGAAGAAGGTACCCACCAGGGCCGCGCCCACGTGCATGCCGATGGCCTTCTGGTCGCCTTCGCCCAGGGACGCCATGGTCACCACGATGCCGAGTACCGCCGCGACGATACCGAAACCGGGCATGCCGTCGGCGATGCCGGTCACGGCGTGGGATGGGTGTTCCAGCTCTTCTTTGAGGCTGAACAACTCCATGTCGAACAAGCCTTCCAGCTCGTGCGGCGCCATGTTGCCGGAGGACATGATGCGCAGGTAGTCGCAGATGTAGGCGGTCATGCGCTCGTCTTTGAGCACCGCCGGGTACTTGGCGAAAATCGGGCTGGCGGCGGCGTCTTCAATGTCGCCTTCGATAGCCATCATGCCTTCGCGGCGACTCTTGTTGAGGATCTCGTAGATCAGCCCCAGCACTTCCAAATAAAAGGTGTGGGAGAAGCGCGAGCTGAACATGCCCAGCGACTTCTTGATCACGTGCATGGTCATGTAGCCGGGGTTGGCCTGCAGGAATGCGCCAAACGCGGCACCGCCGATGATCAACACTTCGAAGGGCTGGATCAGCGCAGCAATTTTACCGTGGGACAGGACGTACCCACCGAGCACACTTGCGATGACGACGATGATGCCGATAATTTTAGCCATAGGAGATTGGTACTTGCGCCGTCGGGTTCATGGACATATTGGGTGAAGCTGAAAACTCTTGTTCTACTTATCGGCAAAACTGCGCCAGACTATAGCCCGTTAAGGCGAAAAGCCAATTCGGCCCGTTCCGGGCGTGTAGAACGCAAGTGATGATCGCGCCCCAATCATGGCTAATGAAACGACAGCTCCAACGACAAAACCCACTACCCTCGCGGCTTGGATAAAGCGCCTGGACGATGTGCTGCTGCCTGTTCCTCAGGCTAGTCACGAACGCGTGTGCAAGGCCATCCGCGATAGCCGTAGTTCTTTACGGGATATTGCCGAGCTGATGCAACACAGCCCGGCGCTGGTGCTCAGCGTGATGCGCGAGGCTAACGGCCAGGCCCATGGCAGCCTGTCGGGGCCGGCGGAAAACCTCGAAGTGGCGCTCAACCGCCTCGGCCTCAAACGCGCCGAGGAGTTGCTGGCGCGCCTGCCCTCGGTGCCGGAAAAAGACATTCCGGTGGCCCTGCGCCAACTGCTGCTGGTGAGCCAGCACGCCTCCCAGCAAGCCAACGGTTTGTTCGCCAGCCGCCTCGCGCGGTTGTGGCAAGACATTCATTGGGGCAGCCTGCTGTTTCTGTCGCCGCTGTGGCCGATGGCCGTCGCGTACCCCAAGCTTCTGGAAGAATGGGAACTGCGGGTGATCCACAAAGGCCAGTCGGCACACAAGGTCGAACAGGCACTGTTCGGTGTGCGCCTGCTGGACTTGTGCCGCGGTTTGACCGAAGCCTGGCACCTGCCGATCTGGGTCTCCCAAGGCTACAACATGCTGCTGACTGAACAGCGCTTGCTGGTCAAGGCGCTGCGCATCGCCCGTGAAGACGACGCGCTGCGCCAACAGCAATTGCTCGACGCCGAACCCAACCTGCGCCGCTGGCTGAACCAGCCGGCCAACACTGTGCTGCTGGCCAACGGCCTGGCGATGTCCGCGCAGGAATCCTGGACTTGCCCGCACACCGAGCGCTGGCAGTACCTCACGGCGCTGTACCTGCAAGAGCCGCTGAGTGACGTGCAGCAACAGGTTCACCAGCAAGCGGTGACCAGCGCTCGCACAACCTTGATGCCTGACCTCTGGCACCCGGCGTTGTCGCTGATCTGGCCGTGGCATGTGCAGAAAATCCATCGCGGCCTGTTGCCGGCGCCGCCGCCCACTGCCGAGGCACTCGCCGTGTGGCGCAAGCGTTGCACCGAGCTGCTGGTCGAACCGAGCCGTTTTGCCAATGCCATGCACCTGACCAACTGCGCCCGAGAAGCCCTGGTCGCCAGTGGCATGCAGCGCGTCTTGTTGTTCATGGCGGACCGCGCCCTGAGCACCTTGCGCGTTCACCAGGCTGACGGCTTGCCCAGGGACGCGGCGAACCTGAGCCTGGACGTGGTCAACAGCACGCTGCTGCAGCGCCTGCTGGAAAAGTCTGCCCAGATACGCCTCACGCCAGACAACCACGCACAGTTCTCGGCCTTGCTGCCGCCGATCCTGCGCCGCCTGTTCAATGGCGAACACCTGTTGCTGCGTTCGTTGAGCTGCAACGGCAAGGTCGTGATGCTGATGGTCGCCGATCAGGGCGGTGGCCCCTTCTCGGAAACCACCGTGCAGGCCTTCGGCAAAACCGCTCAATGCATCGAGAAAGCGCTGCACAGCTTTACCAACCGCAGCGCTTGATGCTTGCGCTACAATCGCCCTCTTTTATCGCCAACAATTGTGCCCAGGAGACCTCACATGCCTGACTTCTCTGGCTTGCCGCTGGTGATCGAGTCCAGCGACCTGCTCGGTCAACTGGATGCCGAACACCTGATTCTGGTGGACCTCACCAGTGCTGCCCGCTACGCCGAAGGGCATATCCCCGGCGCGCATTTCGTTGACCCCAAGCGCACCCAACTGGGCCAGACGCCCGCACCCGGTTTGCTGCCGCACAAGGCCGACCTCGAAAAATTGTTCGGCGAACTGGGCCACACCCCGGATGCCACCTACGTGGTCTACGACGACGAAGGCGGCGGCTGGGCCGGGCGCTTCATCTGGTTGCTCGACGTGATCGGCCACCAGAAATACCACTACCTGGACGGCGGCCTGCTGGCATGGCTGGACGGTCAGCATCCGCTATCCACCGAGGTGCCCGCCCCTGTCGGCGGGCCGGTGAGCCTGACCTTGCACGACGGCCCTACCGCCACCCGCGAATACCTGCAAAGCCGACTTGGCGCGGCCGACCTGGGTATCTGGGACGCACGCGGCCCCCTGGAATACTCCGGCGAGAAAGTGCTCGCAGCCAAGGGCGGACACATCCCCGGCGCGGTGAACTTCGAATGGACCACCGGCATGGACAAGGCGCGCAGCCTGCGTATCCGCCGCGACATGCCGCAGATTCTGGAAGACCTCGGGTTGACCAAAGACAAAGAAATCATCACCCACTGCCAGACTCACCACCGCTCTGGCTTCACCTACCTGGTGGCCAAGGCGCTCGGTTATCCGCGAGTCAAAGGTTATGCCGGTTCCTGGGGCGAATGGGGCAACCACCCCGACACCCCCGTTGAGATTTAAGGTTTAAGGACAGTTAATGAAAAAGCAGTTGTTTATCCTCAGCCAGTACTTGCTGCCGCACCACTTGCTCTCGCGACTGGCCGGCTGCATCGCCGAGTGCCGCGTGCGCTGGTTCAAGAACGCCTTCACCGCCTGGTTCGCCAAGCGCTATCAGGTGGACATGTCCCAAGCCCTGGTTGAAGACTTGACCGCCTACGAGCATTTCAACGCCTTCTTCACCCGCGCCTTGAAAGACGGCGCGCGCCCGCTGGATCAAACCCCAGGCGCGGTACTCAGCCCGGCCGACGGCGCCGTCAGCCAGCTTGGCCCAATCGAACACGGCCGCGTGTTCCAGGCCAAGGGCCACAGCTTCAGCGTGCTGGAATTGCTGGGCGGCGATGCCGCATTGGCTGCACCGTTTATGGGCGGTGATTTCGCCACTATTTACCTGTCGCCCAAGGACTACCACCGCGTGCATATGCCGCTGGCCGGTACGCTTCGCGAGATGGTCTACGTGCCAGGTCGAATTTTCTCGGTCAACCAGACCACCGCCGAAAACGTGCCTGAGCTGTTTGCCCGTAACGAACGTGTTGTCTGCCTGTTCGACACCGAACGCGGCCCGATGGCGGTGGTGTTGGTGGGTGCGATGATCGTCGCGTCGATTGAAACCGTATGGGCCGGGCTGGTGACGCCGCCAAAACGCGAGCTGAAAACCTTCCGCTACGACGAGGCTGCACGCGCACCGATTCACTTGGAGAAAGGCGCAGAACTGGGCCGTTTCAAGCTGGGTTCGACTGCAATTGTGCTGTTCGGGCCGGACCAGGTTAAGTGGGCCGAAGAACTGGTGGCGGGCACGCCGGTACAGATGGGCCAGGGCATCGCCGCTCCTAAAGCCTGACACCAAACCCAATATGGGAGGGGGCTTGCCCCCCGAAAGCTGTGTTTCAGTCACCTCATCGGGTGACTGACTCATCGCAATCGGGGGCAAGCCCCCTCCCACATTTTCAACTGCGTTTTGCCAGTTACAACTGACCGTCGCGGTCGCGCAAGCCCAGCAGGTACAACACGCCATCCAGCCCCAACGTCGAGATCGCCTGCTTGGCCGATTGCTTGACCAGTGGCTTGGCGCGGAACGCCACACCCAACCCGGCAATTGCGAGCATCGGCAAGTCATTGGCGCCGTCACCGACCGCAATGGTCTGTTCCAGACGCAAACCTTCCTTATGCGCCAATTCCCTCAGCAAATCCGCTTTGCGCTGCGCGTCGACAATCGGCTCCACCGCCACGCCCGTCACCTTGCCATCCACCACTTCCAGCTCGTTGGCGAACACATAATCGATGCCCAGCTTGGCCTGCAGTTGCTTGGCGAAGTAGGTAAACCCGCCCGATAGAATCGCGGTCTTGTAGCCCAGGCGCTTGAGCTCGGCGAACAGGGTTTCGGCGCCTTCGGTCAGGCGCAACGAGGCGCCGATCGAGTCCAGCACGCTCACATCCAGGCCTTTGAGCAGCGCCAGGCGCTCCTTGAAGCTGGCACGGAAATCCAGCTCACCGGCCATGGCGCGCTCGGTAATTTCAGACACTTGCTCGCCGACACCGGCAGCCTTGGCCAGCTCGTCGATGACTTCGGCTTCAATCAGCGTGGAGTCCATGTCGAACACCGCCAGGCGGCGGTTGCGGCGGAACAGCGAGTCTTCCTGGAAGGCGATGTCAACATTCAGCTCTTGAGCCACGCTCAAGAACTCGGCGCGCAGGGCTTGCGGATCCGCCGGTTCGCCGCGCACGGAAAACTCGATGCAGCCCTTGCCCTTGTCGGCTGGCGTATCAAGCGGCATGCGACCCGACAAACGGTCGATATGATCAATATTCAAACCGTACTGGGCGGTAATCGAGCTGACGCGCTGCAATTGCTCGGCGGTAACTTTGCGAGTCAGCAGCGTGACGATGTGGCGTTTTTTGCCCTGGCCTTCCACCCAATGCTGGTAATCGACTTCGGACACCGGCGTGAAACGCACCTGCTGATCGAGCTTATACGCCGTAAACAGGATGTCCTTGAGCACCGAAGAAGCCTGTTCGGTACTCGGGATTTCCACGAGGATGCCGAACGAGAGGGTGTCGTGGATCACCGCCTGGCCGATGTCGAGAATGTTCACACCACCCTGGGCCAGCACACCGGTAATGGCTGCGGTGAGACCCGGTCGGTCAACACCTGTGATGTTTATCAGGACAATTTCGCGCAAAGCGCACCCCCAGGCTGGAAAAAAACCGCATTCTACCCACTTTCAGTGACCATCGGGCACAGCCAGCGCTTTGCCGGTCCCAGGCCTGTCGCTATACTGCGCGTCAACTTCACGGACTAAAGAGCCGAGCTCAAGTGAACCGGCCTACGCCAGTAAAAACCGATAACTTCTTCCTGCTGATCTTCCGGGCACTGCGCCACCGCCGTGTACCGATCGCATTACGCATCGCCAGCCATAACGTGATCCTGGTCGCTCTGGCCCTGGTGATCTATGCCTGCGTGATGGGCTTGCAGTTCAAGCAGGCCATGCACGAGCAAGCCGACGCCCTGGGCGAGAGCCTGACCACTCAAACCGCCACGTCGGCGACTGAGCTGCTGGTGTCCAACGACATTCTCAGCCTCAACGTGCTGCTCAACAACCTGACCAAGAACCCGTTGGTGGCCCACGCCGCGATTTACAGCGTGGACAACCGGATCATGGCCGAAGCCGGGCAACGCCCGAAAAACGGCCTGCTGGGTGAAGCCGAAGGTTTGTATTCGAGCAACATCACGTTTCAGGATGTGAAGGCCGGCCAACTGCGCATCAGCCTGGACATGCAGCAATTCCAGCAGCCGATGACCATCAGCCTGCAAAGCATGGGCATCCTCAGCGCGATCCTGTTGGCATTGGCCCTGGCCTTGAGCTTGCGCCTGGGGCGGCATATCTCCACGCCGCTGATGCAGCTGCGCATCTGGCTGCGCGATATTGACGAACACACCCCGGCCACTGATCGCCAGGATGAGATCGGCGACCTCGCCCGCCAGCTTCACGCCAGCTTCGCACCCGAGCCGGTAGTGCCCGAGGTCGAGCCAGAACCCGAGTACGACGACACCGATTACGACGACGAACCCGAGTTTGAAGTGCGCGACCTGCGTGATCCAGGCTTTGACGAAAGTGCGCCGGTGGCAGGCCTCAAGCCCGCGCCCCGCCAGGTCATCAAGGCGGAGGAAGATGAACTGGATGACGAAGACCCGTTCTCCGACCTGCGCGATACCTCGGCCGCCACCGCGGCCGTCGTGCCTAAGCCTGCGCCGGTGAAGAACACCGAGCCTCAGCACAGCGCCGTATTAGCCGTGCAACTGGGCGCCCAGGACCAACTGCGCCGCCTGCCCCGCGCCCGCCTGACGGAATTGCTGGAACGCTACCGCGACTGCCTGGACCAGGCCGCCTCGCTGTATCAGAGCGAACTGCACACCCTGAACGACGGCAGCACGCTGATGCTGTTCCACAGCGAAGACAGCGGCGAAGATTACCTGACCAACGCCATTTGCTGCGGCGAGTTGTTGCGCGCCCTCGGCCATGCCCTGCAGATCGAAGTGGCCGACAGCGGCATCACCTTGCAGCTGCAGCTTGGTTTGACCGTGGGCGATGATCTGTTTGGCATGAGCCAGATCGACCTGCTGCTGACTGAAATCGCCCAGGATGCGCTGGCCTTGTCGCAACACAGCCGCAACCTGCTGCTGGTGGAGCGCAAGATCAGCGAAGACGCGTTGATTCGCCAACGCGCGCGTATCCGCCCGATTGCCAGCCCTGAAGGCGCCAGCTGTGTGGAACGCTTGATGGAGCCGTATCCGTCGATGCTGGAGCGGCAGTTGGCGCGGATGCATGAGACCCGTACCAAGTCCTGAAGACACCGCCCAGCCCACTGAGCAGTGGGCTTGTGTGGGAGCGGGCTTGCTCGCGAAGGCGGCGTGTCAGTGGCCAGGCTTATCGACTGATCCAACGCATTCGCGGGCAAGCCCGCTCCCACATTAATCTGCAGCGCAACTCAAATCCCGGACAAACAAAAAAGGCCCGCTGAATAAGCGGGCCTTTTTGTTTGTCTGCGATTCAGATCAGAACCTGAACACTTCCATGTCCGTACGAATCGGCGTAGCCATCGGCATCTTCGGCTTTTCCGGCGCTGCGGGCTTGGCCTGAGCCGGGGCTTGCTTGCGCGGTGCCTCGGCAACCGGCGGCTGGTTGGCCAATGGCTTGAGCGCCACCGACAACTGCTGCGCCAGATGCTGCAACAACACGCCCTGGGCCTGGACCTGGGACGCGGTGGTGCCGCTGTGTTCTTCCTGCAAATGCACGATGCGGTTATCGCGCACCTGGCCACGGCGGTCGATCAGACGCCACTGCGCGTCGAGGATGGCCGGCTGCGAGGCGCCCGAGTCAAGCCGCGTAATGGTCAGCAACACCTGCACATCCGGAGTAAAGCCGGTTGGCGCAGGCGCAAGCACCACACGCTGACTGTCCAGATGACCGGCCACTTGGCGCAACATCAACTGGTTGATGTCGGACGACAAACTGCCCGCCCAACGGCCGTCAGTGGAACCTTGCAGGCTGCCGTCGTTCTGACGTTGCAGCAGGGTTTCGCGTTGCAGGTAATCGGCAACGACTACCGGGCCAAGCAATACGGCCATGCCAGCGGTTTGCGCTGGCTGAGCTGGACTTCCGCTGTCCAGCTGGTACAGCGACACCGGCTGGTGCGTGCTGCAACCCGCCAGCCCCAAAAGGCCAGCGAGCATCAAAAATAAAGGAAGGCGTGGAGCAGTCATCATCCCATCCAGGTGGCTGCCACAAGGCGAACCACAATGTAATACTAAAAATACCCTAAACACGCTCGGCCACGCCGGCGCTGGAAAGGCCATATCATCCGTGAATATGCGCCATGACTCCAGCGCGAAAGCGTCGATCTACGCGTTAAATCGTAGATCGAGGGCTCTAATACGCCTTAAACCGGCGTTTCGACCAACAAAGCATCCACTCGCTGGAAGCCCCGCGGCAGTTTGTTACCGCGCCGCCCACGCTCACCCTTGTAATGTTCCAGGTCGTCAGCACGCAGCGACAGCGTGCGTTTGCCAGCCTGAAGTACCAGGGTTGAGCCTTCCGGGATCACTGCAATGTCGGTCACGTACTCTTCGCGACTGGCCACCCGCTCCCCGGGAATCCCAATAATCTTGTTGCCCTTGCCTTTACCCAGCTGCGGCAAGTCACTGATCTTGAACACCAGCAGACGCCCTTCGGTGGTCACCGACGCCAGCCAGTTGCTCTCGCGGTCTTCCACTGTGCGCGGCAGGATCACCTTGGCGTTGTTGGGCAAGCTCAACAACGCCTTGCCCGCCTTGTTCTTGGCCTGCAGGTCTTCACCCTTGACCACAAAACCGTAACCCGCGTCGGACGCGATCACATACAGCGAATCATCATCGGGCAGCAGCACGCATTCGAAACTCGCCCCCGGTGGCGGTGTGAGTCGCCCGGTCAGCGGCTCGCCCTGGCCACGCGCTGAAGGCAACGTGTGCGCCGGCACCGAGTAACTGCGCCCGGTGGAATCGATAAACACTGCAAATTGGTTGGAACGCCCGGCAGCCGCGGTCTTGAAGCCATCACCGGCCTTGTACGAGAGGCCGGTAGCGTCAATATCATGCCCTTTGGCGGAGCGAACCCAACCCTTTTCCGACAGAACGACGGTAATTTTCTCGTTAGGCAACAGCTCGGTTTCTGTCAGAGCTTTCGCTTCTGCGCGCTCGACGATTGGCGAGCGACGGTCATCACCATAGGTTTCGGCATCTTTGATCAGTTCGCTGCGCACCAGCTTCTTGAGCTTGGCTTCGCTGCCCAGCAGCGCTTGCAGCTTGGCTTGTTCCTTGAGCAATGCATCCTGCTCGTCGCGCAACTTCATCTCTTCCAGGCGCGCCAACTGACGCAGGCGGGTGTCGAGAATGTAGTCGGCCTGGATCTCGCTCAGCTCGAAGCGCGCGATCAGCTCGGCTTTCGGGTGCTCGGCGGTACGAATGATATGGATCACTTCGTCCAGGTTGAGATAAGCAATCAGCAAGCCGTCCAACAGGTGCAAGCGACGCTCGACCTTGTCGAGGCGAAATTGCAGGCGGCGGCGCACGGTTTGTATGCGGAACTCCAGCCACTCCACCAGCAAGTTGCGCAGGTTTTTCAGCTGCGGCTTGCCATCCAGGCCGATGATGTTGACGTTGACCCGGTAGCTCGACTCCAAGTCGGTACTGGCAAACAGGTGCTGCATCAGCACTTCGTGGTCGACCCGGCTGTTGGTCGGGATGATCACGATGCGGCATGGGTTCTCGTGGTCGGACTCGTCACGCAGGTCAGCGACTTGCGGCAGTTTCGACGGTTTGGCCTGCATCAGCGCGGCGATCTGTTCCAGCACCTTGGCGCCGGACACCTGGTGCGGCAGCGCGGTGACAATAATGTCGCCGTCTTCGATGTGGTACACGGCGCGCATGCGCACCGAGCCCTTGCCGGTTTCGTACATCTTCAACAAGTCGGCGCGCGGCGTGATGATTTCCGCTTCGGTCGGGTAGTCCGGGCCCTGGATATGTTCGCAGAGCTGCTCGACCGTGGCCTTGGGTTCATCCAGCAAGCGTACGCAGGCGGTGGCCACTTCGCGCAGGTTATGCGGCGGCACGTCGGTGGCCATGCCGACCGCGATGCCGGTGGTGCCATTGAGCAGGATATTCGGCAAACGGGCCGGCAACACCAAGGGTTCGTCCAGGGTACCGTCGAAGTTCGGGCCCCAGTTCGCGGTACCCTGGCCCAACTCGCTGAGCAGCACTTCGGAGTAACGCGACAGGCGTGCCTCGGTGTATCGCATGGCGGCGAAGGACTTGGGATCATCCGGCGCACCCCAGTTACCCTGGCCGTCTACCAGCGTGTAGCGGTAGCTGAACGGCTGGGCCATCAGCACCATGGCTTCGTAGCACGCCGAGTCGCCGTGTGGGTGGAACTTGCCGAGCACGTCACCGACGGTACGCGCCGACTTCTTGTGCTTGGAATCAGCGTCCAGCCCCAACTCACTCATGGCGTAGATGATGCGCCGTTGTACCGGTTTCAGGCCGTCGCCGATATGCGGCAAGGCACGGTCCATGATCACGTACATGGAGTAGTTGAGGTAGGCATTTTCGGTGAAGTCAGCCAGCGACCGGCGTTCTACGCCATCTAAGCTGTCTGCGAGGATGTCACTCATGCGGGCCTCATCATTGTTTGGTCTGGCGCAGCAGCAATGTGCCGCTGCGCTGGGTAAATTCAAGTTGTTTCAATGCGCTCATGCCCAGCAGCACCTGTTCCCCGTCCAAGCCCGGCGCCACGATCGCGCGGACGTCCTGCAGGACGATATCGCCCAGCTTCAGGCGGTCGAGGTGGGTGCGGTAGCCCTGAACACGGCCGTTGGCGGTGCTCAAGGTCACCGGCAGGCCACGTTTAAGCCCGAGGCGGTCGGCCAATTCGGCCGGCACCGCCACATCGGTCGCGCCGGTATCGAGCATAAACTCCACCGGCTGACCATTGATCTGGCCACTGGCAACAAAATGCCCTTGGCCGTTGCCCAGCAATTTCACCTCGATGTACCCCGCGTGTTGCTGCGAGGTCACCACCGCATTGGGATTTTCCTGACGTGCTTCCCACTGCCCAAAAAACCGTGTGGCCAAAAACAGCCCGGCGCCCCATGCCACAAACATCAGCACACGTCCGGCGCGCTTGCCAGGCGGCTGCCCGCTCATGGCTGGGCGCTCCAGCCGCCGGCAGGCGCGGCGAAACGATAGACCACAGGGCGTTTTTCACCATCGGCACGCGGGCCAAAATTGTTGTCGATCCCAAGCCAGGCGCCGTCTGCATCCACCACCAGGGCTTCGGCCAGGCCGTAGGGCTGGGCATAGCGCCGTTTCGGCATCAGGGTTTCGTCGGCAAACGACCAGCACAGCTCGACTTTGGCGGTGACCGCATCGCGCCGGCAAATCTGGAACGCATTGCGCTCCAGGGTAAACAGCTTGCCGTCAAACAGCGCCAGGTCGGCAAAATCCTTGGACACAGCCTTGGCGTTGGTGAACTGCGCCGGTTGCACTTCCTGACCAGCCTCGCTCAACAACACACAGGGACCGTCACAGTCCCATACGCTCTGCCCGCGCTTGATCGAGATTAAGCCACGCCGCTCACGCTCGGCCGCCAGCCAAATCTGATTACCGGCAGGATTCACCGCCAGGCCTTCGAATAAAGCGTTGAAGTGCAGCAACATGCCACTGGCGCGGGCTTCACGCACCATGCCAGGGGCGATTTTCAACCATTCAGGGGCGCCCGCCATCGGCACTTGCAACACCGCAGCGTGGGCTTCGCTGACAATGTAGCGGTTGCCGGCGGCATCGCAGGTAATGCCTTCAAAATCCAGGTCGCCACCGCGGATGAACGACGCCGCCTTGGTGCGCGAGCGCAACCCCCAGGGCAACCCGGACTCGGGCACCGGCGGCACGTCAATTTTCACGGTTTCGGCCTGCCAGGTCTGCGCACTGATGTCGAGCCGGTAAATCTGGTCGTCATCGCGATCGGACACCGTCCACAGCTCCTGGCCACATACCGCCAGGCCCGAGAGGTTACCGCCGCGCATGCCGTCCACCGGATGCTCGGATATCAGCTTTAGCTCAGCCACGGGCTCGGCGACCACTTCGGCCGCCGCCAACCCGCTCAACATCAGGATCGCCAGGGCGAAACCTGTGCGCATCAGCCCAGAACCTCGGCCAGGTTGCCTTTGGACTCCAGCCAGGCCTTGCGATCCGGTGCACGTTTTTTCGCCAGCAACATGTCCATCATTTCCGAGGTGCCGGCGAAGTCTTCCAGGGTCAACTGCACCAGGCGCCGCGTGTTCGGGTCCATGGTGGTTTCGCGCAGCTGCGGTGGGTTCATTTCACCCAGGCCTTTGAATCGCGTGACCTGTGGCTTGCCGCGTTTCTTCTCGGCGACCAGGCGGTCGAGGATGCCATCGCGCTCGGCTTCGTCGAGCGCGTAGAAAATCTCCTTGCCCAAATCGATACGGTACAGCGGCGGCATGGCAACGTAGACGTGACCGGCATCCACCAATGGGCGGAAGTGCTGGACGAACAGCGCGCACAGCAGCGTGGCGATGTGCAAACCGTCGGAGTCGGCGTCGGCGAGGATACAGATCTTGCCGTAGCGCAGCTGGCTCATGTCTGCCGCGCCCGGGTCGACGCCGATGGCCACGGCGATGTTGTGCACCTCTTGGCTGGCGAGGACTTCGCTGCCATCGACTTCCCAGGTGTTGAGGATCTTGCCGCGCAACGGCAGGATCGCCTGGAACTCCTTGTCTCGCGCTTGCTTGGCAGAACCGCCGGCGGAGTCACCTTCGACCAGAAACAGCTCGGAACGCATCGGGTCTTGCCCGGCGCAGTCGGCCAGCTTGCCCGGCAGTGCCGGCCCTTGGGTAATGCGCTTGCGCTCGACCTTTTTGCTGGCCTTCAAACGGCGGCCGGCGTTATTGATCGCCAACTCCGCCAGGGCCAGGCCCAGCTCCGGGTGCTCGTTGAGCCACAGGCTGAACGCATCTTTGACCACGCCGGAGACAAACGCCGCCGCTTCACGCGACGACAGGCGTTCCTTGGTTTGACCGGAGAATTGCGGCTCCTGCATCTTCATCGACAGCACGAACGCGATGCGCTCCCACACGTCTTCCGGCGCCAGCTTCACGCCACGTGGCAACAGGCTGCGGTATTCGCAGAATTCGCGCATGGCGTCCAGCAAACCCTGGCGCAAACCGTTGACGTGGGTGCCGCCCTGGGCGGTGGGGATCAGGTTGACGTAGCTTTCCTGCACGCTGTCGCCGCCTTCAGGCAACCACAGCAGCGCCCAGTCAACGGCTTCTTTATTACCGGCCAGGCTGCCGCAGAACGGCTCGTTGGGCAGGCGTTCGAAGTCGCTGACAGAGTCTTCGAGGTAGGAACGCAGGCCGTCTTCGTAATGCCACTCGACCTTCTCGCCGGTGCCTTTGTCTTCAAAGCTGACCAGCAAACCGGGGCACAGAACGGCCTTGGCCTTGAGCACATGCTTGAGGCGGCTGATGGAGAACTTGGGTGAATCGAAGTATTTCGGGTCCGGCGCGAAGTACACGCTGGTGCCGGTGTTGCGCTTGCCAACGCTGCCGATCACTTCCAGGTCGGTGGCTTTGTAGCCATCGGCGAAGGTCATCTGGTACTCGTTACCGTCGCGCTTGACCTTGACCCTGACCTGCGTGGACAGGGCGTTGACCACGGAAATACCCACACCGTGCAAGCCACCGGAAAACTGGTAGTTCTTGTTGGAGAACTTGCCGCCGGCGTGCAGCTTGGTGAGGATCAGCTCGACGCCCGACACTCCCTCTTCGGGGTGGATGTCCACCGGCATGCCGCGACCATCGTCGGACACTTCCAGGGAATGGTCGGCGTGCAAGATGACTTGTACCGACTTGGCATGCCCGGCCAAGGCTTCGTCGACGCTGTTGTCGATGACTTCCTGGGCAAGGTGGTTCGGCCGGCTGGTGTCGGTGTACATGCCTGGGCGTTTACGCACCGGGTCGAGGCCCGAGAGGACTTCGATGGCGTCGGCGTTATAAGAGCTAGCGCTGGGAGTGGCCATGGGGTCTCGTCGTGAGTCGTTCGATTAAAAAGTAACCTGCGGCTTTACAGGGCTGCAAAGTCGAAGGATTGATACTGATCTGCACCAATACCGGCAAAGCTCAACATCGCCGGCAGTTGCTGGGCGAACCCTTGGTAGCCATGGTCGCCACCGGCCTGGATGCGCAAGGCACAGGCCCGGTAATACTGTTGGGCGAGGCGATAATCCAGGGTTTCATCCCCGGTCTGCAACCACACCTGATAACGCGCGGCGTCCTGCGGGGCTGGCACTTCCAGTTCGGCCAGGGCCGCGACGTGGTCGTGGGTCAGCTCCCAGGTTTCATCGGTGTAGAGGTTCTTCTGGGTCCCCAGGTAACCGTCAAACATCCGATGCGGGCTGACCGCCGGGTTGACCAGCAGCGCCTTGAGGCCATGGCGTTCGGCAAGATGGGTTGCATAGTAGCCGCCGAGTGAGCTGCCGACCAGCAGCGGCCGACCCAGCTGCGCAATCGCTTCTTCCAATTGAACAATTGCCTGGCGCGGGTGGTGATGCAGGGCCGGCACGCGCAATTGGTCGGCCAGGCCGAGGCTGTCCATCACGGTCATCAACTGACTGGCCTTGTTGGAGGCCGGCGCACTGTTGAAACCGTGGATATACAAGATCGAAGCAGACATGCCGGGCTCTCCGTGCGTCAGCCAAAGAGGCGCAGTTTACAGGGATCGGGGTGGTGTGTGAGGCCCTCTATCCAAAGGACACAGAAGATCCACTGTGGGAGCTGGCTTGCCTGCGATGACGGTGTATCAGTCACACATTTATCAACCGGTATACCGCTATCGCAGGCAAGCCAGCTCCCACACTTTTAACCAGCGTTTACAGCTTTTAGTAGCCGTTGCTGCCGTAATCGATGGTAAACGCGAAACCTTCGACCCGCTCTACGCCGGTCTCCAACCGCCCGTCGGCGTGCAGGCGCAGCCAGCGGTAACCCGGCGCTTGCTCGCTGACCTTGAAGTCTTCGCTGCCCGGCGCGAACTGAATGCAGGTAGACGGCGACGCCAGCAAGCGCACGCCGTTGCGATCACGGTCGATTTCCTGATGCACATGGCCCCAGAGCAGCGCCTTGACCTGTGGAAAGCGGTCGAGCACCGCAAACAAAGCCTCCGGGTTGCGCAGGCCGATGGGCTCCATCCACGCACAGCCAATGGGCACCGGATGATGGTGAAAACACACCAGATGATGACGGGAAGGCGCCTCGCTCAAGGCCTGGGCAAGCAATTGCAGTTGCTGATCTTGCAAGTAACCGGGCACCGAGCCTGGAACAGCCGAATCCAGCAAGGTGACGCGCCAGTTGCCGATGTCGACGACCGGCTCCAGCAAATCACTGTGTTCGGCGGCGTGGGCCATGATCTGCGGCTCGTCGTGATTGCCGGGAATCCAGCGCGCCGGAGCGTCGATCTGTCGGGTCAGGTCGCGAAACTGTTGATAGGACTCAAGCGTGCCGTCCTGGGACAGGTCGCCGGTGGCCAGCAGCAAATCGATCTGCGGCTGTTGCGAGCGCACCAACCCGATCACTCGCTGCAGGCTTTCGCGGGTGTTCATGCCCAGCAGCGCGCCGTCGGCCTCGGCATACAGGTGGCTGTCGGACAGCTGCACCAGCAGCGCTGGCGCATCAGGGTTCACGGTGGATACGCTCGGCAAGGCGCTCTCCCAAGGCAATCACAGAAAAGGACATGTGGGCGATTATGCTAGGGCAGGACGCAAAGAGGAAAGACGCAGTTCACATCTACCGCACGACTTCAAACTCATGGCCCAGGGCCAGGCAGTGGCTCAGCCATTCACCGAGGAACACATTGAGCTGTGCTTTCTCATCGGGTTGGTGCATGAACACGTTCGGGTAAGGATAGATGCTGCGAAAGCGTCGCGCATGTTCGGCGCTGATCACTTCGGCCATGCGCGCATCGTGGTACACCTGCACCTCCAGTTGCGGCACCGGCAGCCACGGCAGGCTGTGCTCCTGGCGCACGCGCAGGGTGGTGGTGTACGGGCAGTTGACGATGACTTCAAGGGTCAGCACGCCAAGCATCTGGTCGCCGTGGGTCACGGCAATACGCCGCGCCTCGGGGGTGTGACGCATGTCGGGCAGCAAGCGCATCAGCCGCGCATAGTTGGCCTCGCAGGCGGCTTGCAACCCGATCAGGTCAACGCGATATCGTTCCCGTGCCTTTACTGCCATAACCCCCTCACTTCCGCGCGATTAAGCGCAAGCCATTGCAGGGCGATAATGCTGGCTGCGTTGGAAATTTTGCCGTCACGCACCGCTTGCAAGGCATCTTCAAAGGCCCAGGTGGTGACGCGGATATCTTCTGCCTCTTCTTCCAGTCCATGGACGCCACCGGCCCCGGTGCTGTCGCAACGGCCCAGGTACAAGTGGACAAATTCGGTACTGCCACCGGGCGATGGGAAATATTGGGTGATTGGCCACAGCGCAGAGAATGTCAGCCCAGCTTCCTCCTCGGCTTCGCGGTGTGCAACCTCCTCCGGCGCTTCATCCTTGTCGATCAGGCCGGCAACCATTTCTATCAGCCACGGGTTGTCGGTACGGCCCATGGCGCCCACGCGGAACTGCTCGATCAGCACCACTTCATCGCGCTGCGGGTCATATGGCAACACGCACACCGCGTCGTGCCGAACAAAGACTTCACGGTTGATCACCCGGCTCATGCCGCCGTCGAATTTCTCGTGGCGCAGCTGCACGCGATCAAGCTTGTAGAAGCCCTTGTAGGCATTGTCGCGCTGAACAATTTCGATTTTGTTCGGCGTCGATTTGGCAATGTCCGTCATATTCTTCCTCGTTTACGCGGGTGCAATTCGCGCCATCCTAACGCGCCCTTGCCACTTGATGCAGCCCCTTTCCAGTTGCCGGGATAGACGGCGGAGGTCAAACTCACTCTAATCAGCTTAGTGGCGAACTGACGGCTCTGTTCGCAGTCGAAGCGCTACTCTTTTTCGCTTTCCATCGATTTCCGAAGGACGCACATGTCGCTTTTAAAAATCGCCTCCGTGGCTTGTATTGCCTTGACCCTGGGTGCCTGCCAGAGCCTGTTCCAGCCCAGCTACCTGAAGCCGCTGGACACTAAATCGGACGCCTCCGAACAGATCAAACCCGGCTGCGGCAGCCCTGACTGCCCGCTGGTGAACATTGACACCGTGCACTTCCCCAGCGAGCCGCAGCTCGACACGATTGTGGAGCAACGCCTGCTGCAAATGACCCGCACCACGCCCGGCGCCAGCGTGCCGCCGACGCTGAATGCCTACCGGGACAAGTTCCTGCGCGAATCGCCGGACCGCAACAGCATGTACTTGCAGGCCAAGGTACGTGACCAGCATGACGGACTGGTGATCATTGAAGTTTCGAGCTACCTGGACACCGGAGCCGCCCACGGTGAACCCGGCCGCGGCTTCATCAACTACTCACGCCTGCAGCACAAAGAGCTGAGCCTGACCGACATGCTGCTGCCGGGCCAGGAACAAGCGCTCTGGAACACCGCGAAAGTCGCCCACAACAGCTGGCTGATCAATTCGCAGATGGACCGCGATCCGGAGTTCGTCAAGAACTGGCCGTTCCAGAAAACCCCAAACGTGGCCTTGACCAGCGACGGCGTGGTGCTCAAGTACAACGTGGCCACCATCGGCCCTTACGCATTGGGGCTGATCGAAATGACCATCCCCTATGCGCGTCTGACGGGCGTGCTCAAGCCTGAACTGATGCCCGCGCGCCACTGAAGACCCGGCCCAATATCAACTGCAACAGCCCTGCCAGCACCAGTGCCGGCAGGGTCGCGCCGATATCCGGATACAGGTTGGCCAGCACGTGATACGTGGCGATGCCACCCAGCCAGGCCACCAGCGCCGTCCAGTGCAGGTTGCCAACTGAACCCTGACCACGGCGGCGCAGGATAAAGTGATCCACCAGCACCACGCCGAACAGCGGCGCGAACACCGAGCCGATCAGCAACAGGAAGTTCTGGTACTGCGCCAACGGCGCGAAGCAGGCGATCAGCGTGCAGATAACGCCGATGGCCAACGCCAGGTGTTCGACCTTCCAACGCAGCAAAATCCCGCTGGAGACTGCCGCCGAGTGAATATCGGCAAAGGCGTTTTCCGACTCGTCCAACAGGATCAGCAACAGCGGAATGCCCAGACCTGCACCGGCCAGCGCCAGCAACAGCGCATTCACCTCACCACTGGGCGCAAACGCCAGGGTATAGGCCACGCCCAAACTCATCAGCCAGAAATTGCCGATAAAAAAGCCCAGCGCCGTGCCGCCGAATACATTTTTTGCGCGTTTGCCGAAGCGCGAGTAATCGGCAATCAACGGCAGCCACGACAGCGGCATGGCGATGGCGATATCAAAACCCACCGCGAACGGCATCGAGCCGTCACCGGGTGTTGCCCACAACGCGGCGAGGTCGGCCTTGGCGAACAGGTTCCAGGTCAGCCACAGGCAGGCGGCCAGCAGCAGCCAGATGCCCCACTTGCGCAGGATCTGGCGCACAAAAGTCAGCGGGCCACTGACGGCCAGTAACGTCGCCAAACCACCGAAAAACAGCGTCCACAGCAAAGGATTCGCCAGCAGGCTACCCTCGCTGAATGCTCGCGTGCCCAGCAAACTGGCGGCATCGCGCATCACGATGATTTCGAATGAGCCCCAGCCGACCAGCTGCAGCAGGTTCAGCAATGCCGGCAGGCTGGCGCCCTTGGCGCCGAGGCTGAGTTTGAGCGCGGCCATGGCGGACAAGCCAGTGTCGCTGCCGATAACGCCGACGGCGGCCAGCAACAGCACGCCCACCAGCGTGCCGAGAAAAATCGCCAGCAGCGAACCGGACAAGCCCAGGCCCGGAGCGAGCAACGCGCCGGTTTGCAGGACCATCAGGCCGATGCCGAGGGAAAACCACAGGGAAAACAGGTCGCGGGCGCCGAAGACGCGTTTGTCGCTCGGCACCGCGATATCAGGGGAGTAGGTACTCGATTGAATGCTCAAGGGTGTTATCTCTGAGGGACATGTGTTGTTTGAGAGATTGCATTCGCGGGCAAGCCCGCTCCCACATTCGACCGCATTCCAAAGGCGGAACCCGATCAAATGTGGGAGCCGGGCTTGCCCGCGATGACGGCAGTGCAGTCACCACCGTCTCTGGATCAGACCTTTTTGTACAACTGACTACCTCCCACATTCGACCGCATTCCAAAGGTGAAACCCGATCAAATGTGGGAGCCGGGCTTGCCCGCGAAGAAGCCCTTACAGGCGCCCGCAATCCCGGATCAAACCTTGTTGTACAGCTGACTACCTCCCACATTCGACCGCACTCCAAAGGTGGAACCCGATCAAATGTGGGAGCGGGCTTGCCCGCGAAGAAGCCCTTACAGGCGCCCGCAATCCCGGATCAAACCTTGTTGTACAGCTGACTACCTCCCACATTCGACCGCACTCCAAAGGTGGAACCCGATCAAATGTGGGAGCGGGCTTGCCCGCGAAGAGGCCCTTACAGGCGCCCACAACCCCGGATCAGACCTTTTTTGTACAGCTGACCGCCTCCCACATCCGACCGCACTCCAAAGGTGGAACCCGATCAATGTAGGAGCGGGCTTGCCCGCGAAGAGGCCCTTACAGGCGCCCGCAATCCCGGATCAGACCTTTTTGTACAACTGACTACCTCCCACATCCGACCGCATTCCAAAGGTGAAACCCGATCAAATGTGGAAGCGGGCTTGCCCGCGAAGAGGCCCTTACAGGCGCCCGCAACCCCGGATCAGACCTTTTTGTACAACTGACTACCTCCCACATCCGACCGCATTCCAAAGGTGAAACCCGATCAATGTGGGAGCCGGGCTTGCCCGCGATGACGGCAGTGCAGGCACCACCGTCTCTGGATCAGACCTTTTTGTACAGCTGACTGCCTTCCTGCTTGAACCGCTCTGCCTGCTCGGCCAAGCCCTTGGCCACGTCCACATCCACCGCTTCAATGCGCTGGTTGGCGGCGTACTCACGCACTTCCTGGGTGATCTTCATCGAGCAGAATTTCGGCCCGCACATCGAGCAGAAGTGCGCGACCTTGGCCGAGTCTTTCGGCAAGGTTTCGTCGTGATACGAGCGCGCGGTGTCCGGGTCCAGGCCGAGGTTGAACTGGTCTTCCCAGCGGAACTCGAACCGCGCCTTGCTCAAGGCGTTATCGCGGATCTGCGCCCCCGGATGGCCCTTGGCCAAATCCGCAGCATGCGCCGCGATCTTGTAGGTGATGATCCCGGTCTTCACGTCATCCTTGTTCGGCAGCCCCAAGTGTTCCTTGGGCGTGACATAGCAAAGCATCGCGCAACCGAACCAGCCGATCATCGCCGCGCCGATGCCCGAGGTGATGTGGTCGTAGCCTGGCGCGATGTCTGTAGTCAGTGGGCCGAGGGTGTAGAACGGCGCCTCGTCGCAGCATTCGAGCTGCTTGTCCATGTTCTCTTTGATCAGTTGCATCGGCACGTGGCCGGGGCCTTCGATCATGGTTTGCACGTCGTGCTTCCAGGCGATCTTGGTCAGTTCGCCCAATGTCTCCAGCTCACCGAATTGCGCGGCGTCGTTGGCGTCGGCAATCGAGCCAGGACGCAGGCCGTCGCCAAGGGAGAAGCTGACGTCATAGGCCTTCATGATTTCGCAAATTTCATCGAAATGCGTGTAGGTGAAGTTCTCTTTGTGGTGCGCCAGGCACCACTTGGCCATGATCGAACCGCCACGCGAGACGATGCCGGTGACGCGCTTGGCCGTCAGCGGCACGTAGCGCAGCAGCACGCCGGCGTGGATGGTGAAGTAGTCGACGCCCTGCTCGGCCTGTTCGATCAGGGTGTCGCGGAACAGCTCCCAGGTCAGGTCTTCAGCAGCGCCGCCGACTTTTTCCAGGGCCTGGTAGATCGGCACGGTACCGATCGGCACCGGCGAGTTGCGGATGATCCATTCGCGGGTTTCGTGGATGTGTTTGCCGGTGGACAAGTCCATGACGGTGTCCGAACCCCAGCGAATGCCCCAGGTCAGTTTCGCCACTTCTTCTTCGATGGACGAACCCAAGGCGCTGTTGCCGATATTGCCGTTGATCTTCACCAGGAAGTTACGGCCGATGATCATCGGTTCCAGTTCGGTGTGGTTGATGTTGGCCGGGATGATCGCGCGGCCACGGGCGATTTCTTCGCGCACAAATTCGGGGGTGATGATTTTCGGCACGCTGGCGCCGAAGCTGTGGCCGGCGTGTTGCTGATCAAGCAGGCCGCTGGCGCGGGCTTCTTCAAGCTTCATGTTTTCGCGGATGGCGACGTATTCCATCTCGGCGGTGATGATGCCTTTGCGCGCGTAGTGCATCTGCGTGACGTTGGCGCCGGCCTTGGCGCGGCGCGGGTTTTTCACGTGGGCAAAACGCAGCGCGGTGAGTTCGGCGTCGCTCAGGCGCTGTTGGCCAAAGTGCGAGCTCAAGCCCGACAGACGCTCGGTGTCGCCACGCGACTCGATCCACGGCGAGCGCACATCGCCCAGGCCTTTGCGCACATCGATGATCACATTCGGGTCGGTGTACGGGCCGGAGGTGTCGTAGACCACCACGGGCGCGTTGATTTCGCCGCCGAAGTCGGTGGGGGTCACGTCCAGGCTGACCTCGCGCATCGGCACACGAATGTCCGGACGAGTGCCTTGCACGTAGATTTTTTGCGAGCGGGTAAACGGCTGCACGGAGCCGGAGTCGACCTTGGCCGATTCACTCAAGTGCACGGTGTTTTTCAGTTTTGTACTTTTTATGTCTGTGCTCATCACGGGCTCTCCAACTATCCAGGCGGTGGATTTTTGTCGGAGCGAACCTGTGACGGATGGACGCACTGAAACCAGTGCTGTGCAAGGCACGAGGGCTGTTCGATTGTCGAACAACATCCCGGACGAAGCACAAGAGGACTCGCCGGGTGACGAGAAATCTTGTTCCCTACGCAGGCGCTAACCTGATCAGGTTCAACGGGATCCGGTATTTACCGATCTCAGCCTTCCAACAAGGCACCCCGACAAGAACACGGCCAGTCTAGACCATGGCGTGGGCAAATTGCCAATGGCGGTGCATTCAGCGTGATGAATGGCGTGATTGCGGGATTGTTGCGCCGGGTCAGCAACACTACACTCGGTTGCCGCCACAATGGCTTGACGCCAGAAATGGCCAGCCTTAGCCTTGGGCGCTAAATTATCGCCGTAATATTCACACTAGGGATCGCCTCATGCTGCGCAAACTCTCACTGGCTCTTGCCGTGTCTTGTGCGACCAATGGAATGGTCTGGGCAGCTGAAGCGCCCTTGTCCGCCAAAACCGATTTGGTCAGCGTCTACCAGGAAGCGGTGAACAACAACGCCGACCTGGCCGCCGCCCGCGCCCAATACGGCGCGCAGAAAGAAGTGGTGCCCCAGGCCCGTGCCGGCTTGCTGCCGAACCTGTCGGCCGGTGCCGACAGCAATAACGTGCGCACCCAGATCGACCAGCCGGCGGCCACCGCCAACCGTGATGCGCACTCCTGGCGCGCAACCTTGAGTCAGCCGCTGTTCCGTGCCGACCGCTGGTTCCAGCTGCAAGCCGCCGAAGCCGTCAACGAGCAGGCCTCGCTGCAGCTCTCGGCCACCGAACAGAACCTGATCCTGCAAAGCGCCGAGAACTACTTCGCCGTGCTGCGCGCCCAGGACAACCTGGCGTCGACCAAGGCTGAAGAAAATGCCTTCAAGCGCCAGCTCGATCAGTCCAACGAACGCTTTGACGTGGGCCTGTCGGACAAGACCGACGTGCTGCAATCCCAGGCCAGCTACGACACCGCCCGCGCCAACCGCATCGTCGCCCAACGCCAGGTAGACGACGCCTTCGAAGCGCTGATCACCCTGACCAACCGTGAGTACAACGCCATCCAGGGCATCGTGCACACGCTGCCGGTGTTGCCACCGGCGCCGAATGACGCCAAGGCCTGGGTCGAAACCGCCGGCCGCCAAAACCTCAACCTGCTGGCCAGCAACTACGCGGTCACGGCCGCCGAAGAAACCCTGCGCCAGCGCAAGGCCGGCCACTTGCCGACCCTCGATGCCGTGGCGCAATACGAAAAGGGTGACAACGACGCGCTGGGTTTCAGCAACCCGAACCAACTGCCCATCCCTTACGGCGGTGATGTGTCGCAACGCACCATCGGCCTGCGCCTGAACATCCCGATCTACAGCGGCGGCCTCACCAGCTCGCAAGTGCGCGAATCCTATTCACGCCTCGACCAAAGCGAGCAACAACGCGAAGGCCTGCGCCGCCAAGTGGTGGAAAACACCCGCAACCTGCACCGCGCGGTGAACACCGACGTGGAACAGGTGCAGGCACGCCGCCAGTCGATCATCTCCAACCAGAGCGCGGTGGAAGCCACGGAAATCGGGTATCAGGTGGGCACGCGCAACATCGTCGACGTGCTGGATGCACAGCGCCAGCTCTACTCGTCCGTGCGCAACTACAACAACAGCCGCTACGACTACATCCTCGACAACCTGCGCTTGAAGCAGGCGGCGGGCACGCTCAGCCCCGGCGATTTGCAGGACCTGACGCGCTACCTCAAGGCTGACTACAACCCGGACAAGGACTTCCTGCCACCGGACCTGGCCAAGGCCGCTGCCGAACAGCTAAAGGCTCGCCCCGGTTACTGAGCACAGCACAAAACCACTGTGGGCGCTGGCTTGCCTGCGATAGCATCACCTCGGTCTACCTGATGGACCGAGGCGTTTGCATCGCAGGCAAGCCAGCTCACACCTTTGGATCAGCGTTGAATCAGTCTGTCCAACCCATCCAGCAGGCGCTTCAGTGCGCCCTGGTTGGCCTGCATCACTGCCAGCCCCGCCTGCGCCATCTTGCGCGCATCCTGCGGCAGCTCGAACAGCTGCCGCACCGCCTCGGCCAAGCCCTGGGCGTCATCCACCTCCCGCAACGCCCCGGCCTCGCGCATCATTGCGCTGATTTCGAGGAAGTTGAACAGGTGCGGCCCCATGATTACAGGCTTGGCCAGCGCTGCCGGCTCCAGCGGGTTATGCCCGCCCGTCGGCACCAGGCTGCCGCCGACAAACGCGCTGTCGGCCAGGGCGTAGAGAAACAGCAACTCGCCCATGGTGTCGCCGAGCAGTACCGACGTTTGCGTCGTCACAGGCTCGCCACTGGAGCGGCGCACCGTGGTGAATCCTTGCTGCCCGCACAGCTCGAACATCGGGCCGAAGCGCTCCTGATGACGCGGCACCAGAATCAACAATGCATTGGGATAACTTTCGAGCAGCTGGCGATGCGCAGCCAGGACCACGTCGTCTTCGCCTTCGTGGGTGCTGGCGGCGATCCACACCGGGCGTTCGCTGGCGCCCCATTGCTCGCGCAAGGCGGCAGCGCGCGCCGGCAGCTCGGGGTCAATGGTCAGGTCGAACTTGATCGAGCCGGTCACCTCGACGGTTTCCGGGCGCGCGCCCAGGCTCAGGAAGCGCTGGGCTTCGGTGTGTGTCTGCACGGCGAACAGGCTCATTTGCGCCAGCATCGGTGCGGTGAGCTTGGCGAATCGTGCATAGCCTTTGGCCGAACGTGCCGACAACCGCGCATTGGCCAGCGCCACCGGAATACCGCGTTGGGCGCAGGCGTGAATATGGTTGGGCCACAACTCGGTTTCCATGATCACGGCGAGCTTAGGCTGCACGCGATCTAGAAAACGCTTGGCCGCGCGCGGCAAGTCATACGGCAAGTAGCAATGCTGTACGCGCGGTTCATTGGCGAACAGCGCCTGGATGCGCTCGGAACCGGTGGGCGTCATGCAGGTGACGGTGATCGGCAGCGTCGGATGCCGCGCCATCAACCCGCGAATCATCGGCGCGGCGGCGATGCTTTCACCTACCGATACCGCATGCACCCAGATCCCGCCCGGCTGCATCACCGGCAGGCCATAGGAGAACCGCTCGCCGACGCGCTTGGCGTAGGCCGGCGCCTTGCGCGCACGCAGCCACAAACGTAAAGCCACCAACGGCAGCGCCAGGTAAAACAGACAGGTGTAGAGAGTTCTATTCATGGCGGCGGAGTTTATCGGCTTTTTCAGTCGATCGCCTGCAAGCACTCGGCAAATCGTGCGGCCAGGAAGCGCGCTGCGGGACCGAGGTGTTCGTCACGGCGCCAGACCAGTTCCACCACCAGCGCGGGCGGTGTCCATTCGCTGTCCAGCTCAACCATTTGTTGTTGATAAGTCGGGTACTGCACGATGTGCCGCGGCAGCCAGGCCCAGCCCAGGCCACTCATCAGCCATTCGGCCAACACGTAAAAGCTGTCGGCGCGCCACACCAGAGGGCTGGCGGCTTCACTGCCGGGGTAGACGCTGGTCTGGGTCGACATCAACAGTTGGCGAAACTGCGCCAGATGCTGGCAGGTCACGTACGGTTGCTTGGCCAGCGGATGATTCACACCGCACACGGTGACCATTTCCACACTGCCCACCACCCGCCGCTCAAGCGCCTCAGGGATTTGGTCGTGGTAAAATAACAGGCCCAGGTCGGCCTTGCGCTCCACCAACTTGCGCGCCACATCGCCTTGAGCGGCGCTGGAAAGCTGCACCTCCAGCTGCGGGTATTGCCCGGCCAGCGCCTCAAGGCTGTCGAGTACCGGCTGGAACAACATGGCCTCGTCCTGGGCCAGGCGCAGGCAGGCTTCCTCGCCACGCGTCAGTGACAGCGCGCGGCCATTGAGCCGTTCACACTGGCGCAATACCTCACGGGCTTCCTCCAGCAACACACTGCCGGCTTCGGTCAGGCGCGGCTGGCGGCCACTGCTACGCTCAAACAGGCTCAGCCCCAGGTCCGCTTCCAACAGGGCGATACCGTTGCTCACCGCCGATTGCGCCTTGCGCTGGTCGCGGGCCACCGCCGAAAACGAACGCTGTTCGGCAACGCTGACAAACAGGCGCATCTGGTCCAGGTTCCACTGCACGCTCATGGCTCAACCCATCTTGAATTCGGATAGGTAATGACTTTATCCCATCTGCCGAAGCGTTAGAATGCTGACCTTATTCAAGTACGTCACACACCGAGGATTACCCCATGAATGCCGCCTACCTCTACCTGGCCATCGCCATTTGCTCGGAAGTGATCGCAACCGTGTCCATGAAAGCCGTCAAGGGCTGGAGCACACCGCTTCCACTGGCGCTGGTCATCGTCGGCTACGGCATTGCGTTCTGGATGTTGACCCTGGTGGTGCGCACCGTGCCGGTGGGCGTGGCGTATGCGGTGTGGGCCGGCATGGGCATTGTGATGGTCAGTGTCGCCGCGCTGTTCATCTATGGGCAAAAGCTCGACCTGCCGGCGATGCTGGGCATGGGCCTGATTGTGCTGGGCGTGGTGGTGATTCAGCTGTTCTCGAAAACCGCCGGGCACTGACCGCCACTCAACAGCCTGTATACTGCGCCTCTTGTCTTGAACACTGAGGTCGCCGATGCCATCCGTTATTTCCACCGACGTTCTGATTGTCGGCGCCGGGGTTGCCGGCCTCTGGCTTAACGCGCGCCTGCGCCGCCAGGGGTTTTCCACGGTGTTGGTGGAAAGCGCCACGCTGGGCGGCGGGCAAAGCGTGAAGTCCCAGGGGATCATCCACGGCGGCGCGAAATACGCCCTGCACGGCTCGCTCACCGGCGCGTCCGAAGCGATTGCCGACATGCCGCGCCGCTGGCGCGAGGCGTTGGCGGGTGATGGCGAACTCGACCTGTCCGGCGTGCGCCTGCTGTCCGAAGCCCATTACCTGTGGTCGCCCGGCACACTCGCCGGCAACCTCACCAGCTTCTTCGCCAGCAAGGCCGTGCGTGGCCGTGTCGACCAGGTCAAGGGCGACGAATTGCCGCCGGCCCTGCAGGACCGTCGCTTCAAGGGCAAGGTCTACCGCCTGGCCGAGCTGGTGGTCGACGTGCCGAGCCTGATCGAGCGTCTGGCCCAACTGGCGGGTGACGGTTTGCTCGCCGGCCAGCACATCGAACCGCTGCGCGATGGCGATAGCCTGGTGGGTTTGAAGGTTGACGGCCGTGAGATTCGTGCCCAGCGCATCGTGCTCAGTGCCGGTGGCGGCACGGCTGATTTGCTCAGCGCCCTGGGCCTGAGCCAGCCCGCCATGCAAAAGCGCCCGCTGCATATGATCATCGCCAAGGGCCCGGGCTTGAAGCCGCTGTATGCGCACTGCCTGGGCGGCGGCACCAAGCCACGCCTGACCATCACCACTCACCCGGCCGCCGATGGCAACTGGGTGTGGTACATGGGCGGCGATATCGCCGAGGCCGATGGCGTGGCGCGCACACCTGAAGAACAGATCGCCACTGCGCAAAAAGAACTGGCGCAGTTGCTGCCGTGGATCGACATGAGCCAGACGCAATGGGCGACCTTGCGCGTGGACCGCGCCGAGCCGCTGCAATCGGGCCTGACCCGACCAGACAATGCGTTCCTTGCCGAAGAGGGCCGCCTGCTGGTGGGTTGGCCGACCAAACTGGCGCTGGCGCCAGACTTCGCTGACCGCGTACTCAACGCCCTGCAACGCGACGGTATCCAGCCGAGCACCAACAACGACGCCCTGCCCGAGCTGCCAAAACCAGCCCTCGGCCAACCTGCCTGGGAGCACCTGTTGCCATGAGCCTGCCCACCCTGCACGACCTGCATCGCCCCTTGGGCAGCACCGGCCTGCTGGTGTCGCCACTGGGTCTTGGCACAGTAAAACTGGGCCGCGACCAAGGGGTGAAATACCCCAACGGCTTCCAGATTCCTGATGATGACGAGGCGCGCATGCTGCTGCGCCAGGCACGCCAGCTGGGCATCAACCTGATCGACACCGCGCCGGCTTACGGCCGCAGCGAAGAACGCCTGGGGCCGCTATTACGCGGCCAACGCAATGACTGGGTGATTGTCAGCAAGGTGGGTGAAGAGTTTGCCGATGGCGTGTCGCAGCATGATTTCAGTGCGGCCCATACGCGGATGTCGATCGAGCGCAGCTTGAAACGACTTGAAACGGATTTTATCGACCTGGTGCTGGTGCACTCCGATGGCAATGACCTGCATATCCTCAATGATTGCGAGGTGTACCAGACCCTCGCAGCGCTGAAAAAAGAGGGCAAGATTCGCGGTTTCGGCTTCTCCGGCAAAACCGTCGAAGGCGGCGTGAAGGCTCTGGAACAAGGTGATTGCGCAATGGTCACCTACAATCTGAACGAACAGAGCGAGAAAACCGTCATTGATTACGCCGCTGCCCATGGCAAAGGCATCCTGGTGAAAAAAGCCCTGGCCAGCGGCCACGTGTGCCTGAAGCCTGGAATGGATCCAATTCACGCCAGTTTCATGTTGTTGTTTGCGCAAACGGGCGTCGCCAGTGCTATTGTCGGGACCATTAATCCGCTGCACCTGGCCCATAACGTGGCGACCGCTGCCAAGGTCATTCGTCAACTCTGATGCCGCCGACGCGGCCGACCCCGTCGCAAGAAGGAGCCGACATGCCGCGCACGCTTATTAGAAAAAACCCCAGCAACTTTAAAACACTGCCGCTGCACGTCGAAGCCACCCCCGAAGGCCTGAGTTACCAGAGCGTGGGCATGCCGCTCAACTTCGCCCAGACCCTGCAACGGCGCAAGCCGGTGGAGGTGGCGGACCCGGAGCGTTTCGCCCTGGAACTGGCGAATCTCGGTGTGTCGGTGCGACTGACCCTGCACTGGCAAAACAAGGATTACTGGGTATTGGTCCGCCAACGCCGCCAGGACCGTGGCGACGTGGTGCTCAAGCTGATCTCGGGCTATGTGCCGGCCCACGAACTGAACCTGCCGCTGCACACCGCCATCCAGGAAATTGCCGAAGAATGCCTGCTGGAGACGCCTGAAGGCTGGCTCGGCGGACGCTTCAACGACACCTGGCTGCCGGCGCCCTACTCCACCGCCCTGCATTACCGTGAAGCACTGCCATTTCGGTTGAGCCCTTTGTCGGGCGCCGCCCGCCCGGTGCGCTGCGCGACTACGCAATTGATCGAGCGCCCACGGGCCTACGTGCACCTGCCGACGGCGTCGCTGCAATTGATTTATGACTTGCGCCTTGAGGTGCCGAAGGAAGCCAAATCCCTCAGCCTGTTTCATGTGGATGAGCGACTTGAAGGCGACCAGTTGGTAGCCCGGCTGGACCGCAAGCGCCCGGATTTGTACCTGATGCCGCTCAAAGATGGCCAACCTGTAGCAGAGCTGTACACCGTCAAGAAAGACCAGCTGTATCCGGCCAGCACACGCGGTTTATACCTGGCCGAAAGCTTTGCTCAGCAAGACGGCTGGTTGGTACGTGATGAGCGGATTCGCTGGAAGGATTGGCTCAGGCAGCAAGGCCTGGCTCAGCCTGAAAAAGAGTCGAAACTGAAGCGATTGACCGGCAAGGCGCGGCAGATGCTGCGCAAGATTGTGCCGAAGAAAAAAGCCAAGGGGTGAAACCGCTCTGATCCGGGCGCTGGCTTGCCCGGCTCCCAGATAAAGCGGCTCCTACAGTTGACGGTTCAGCCCGTGAGCAACCGCTCCAGGCCCACCTTCAACGGCGTGGGCTCAGGCAGCGTGAAACTCGCCAACAGCCGCTGGTTATTGGCCCGCGAATGCCGAATATCCCCCGAGCGTGCCGGGCCGTAAGTGATCGTCGGCAACTGACCCACCACTTCTTCCAGCGCCTGCAACACCTGCTTGAGCGTGGTGGTGCGGTTCCAGCCTACGTTGATCGCACCCAGCGGCGCGTCGGGCGCTTCGATGGCCTGTACCAGCACATCGACCAAATCTTCCACGTACATGAAATCGCGGGTTTGCTCGCCATCACCAAACACGTTGATTGGCACACCCTGCTGCACACGCTCGCTGAAAATACTGATCACCCCGGAATACGGCGAGGACGGATCCTGGCGTGGCCCGAAGATGTTGAAGAAGCGGAAGATCACCGGCTCAAGGCCATGCTGGCGGCGGTAGAAATCGAAGTAATGCTCACCGGCCAATTTGTCCGAGGCATAAGGTGTCAGCGGCGCCTTGGTGGTCTCTTCGTCAATCGACGCGCCCTCACCATTGTTGCCATACACCGCCGCGCTGGACGCAAACACCACGCGCTTGACCCCGGCCTTGCGCATCGCTTCGCAGACATTCAGGGTACCGACGAAGTTGCTCTGGTGAGTGCTCACCGGATCATCCACCGACGCCTGCACCGAGGCCACCGCGGCCAGGTGCACCACGGCGCTCACGCCAACGGCGGCTTGCGCCACCAGCTCGGCATTGGCCACATCACCCTCAATCAGTTGCACACGCGGGTTGCCCAACGCCAGGTTGCTGCGCTTGCCGGTGGACAGGTCATCCAGCACCCGCACGGCATAGCCTTTGGCAAGCAACGCATCAACCAGATGCGAACCGATAAAACCGGCACCGCCGGTGATCAGGACCCACTTATCAGCGTTACTCATTGTTGCGGATCTTCTCGACAATGGCGGTGGTCGAGCTGTTCTCGACCAGGCCCAGCACCTTCACCGTGCCGCCGTAAGCGCCGACGATATCGGCACCCACGACCTGATCGACGGAGTAGTCGCCGCCCTTGACCAATACATCGGGCTTGACCTGGGCCAACAGGTTTTCCGGAGTGCCTTCAGAGAAGCTGATCACCCAGTCCACCGCGCCCAGACCGGCCAATACCGCCATGCGCCGATCAACACTGTTGATCGGACGGCCAGGGCCTTTCAGGCGGCTGACCGAAGCGTCGTCGTTGACCGCAACGATCAGGCGATCGCCTTGGGCTCGGGCCTGCTCAAGATAGGTCACGTGACCGGCGTGCAGGATGTCGAAACAGCCGTTGGTGAACACAATGCTTTCGTTGTGGGCCCGCGCATCGTCAATCGCCAGCAGCAATTGCTCGATGGTCAGCACACCGCGCTCGGAGCCTTCGGAGCGCTGGATAGCCCGGCGCAATTCTGGCGCGCTGATGGCCGCGGTGCCCAGCTTGCCGACCACAATGCCCGCCGCCAGATTGGCCAGGGCCACGGCGTGGGGCAATTCCTCACCGGCTGCAATCGAGGCAGCCAGGGTGGAGATCACGGTGTCGCCGGCGCCGGTAACGTCGAACACTTCACGCGCACGCGCCGGCAAGTGCATCGCCGGGTGGCCCGGACGCAGCAGCGTCATGCCATGCTCGCCACGGGTCACCAGCAAGGCGCCCAGGTCGAGGTCGGCCATCAACGTGGCGCCCTTGGTCACCAGCTCGTGCTCGTCGGCGCAACCGCCGACGATGGCTTCGAACTCGCTGAGGTTTGGCGTGATCAGGCTGGCGCCCCGATAAATCGAGAAGTCCTTGCCCTTGGGGTCGGCCAGTACCGGAATGTTGCGGGCCTTGGCGGCCTGGATCAGCATCTGGTGGTTCTTAAGGGCGCCTTTGCCGTAGTCGGACAAGACCAGCACCTTGATGCCTTCGAGCAGCGTGTCGACTTGCTCGCTCAGCGCCAAGGCGTCGGTGGCGAAGGGTTCTTCAAAATCAATACGCAGCAATTGCTGGTGACGGCTCATGACCCGCAGCTTGACGGTGGTCGGCTGATGGGCGATGCGCTGGAACAGTGCGCGCACGCCGGCACCGCGCAGGCTGTTGGCCAGGCTGTCGGCGGCTTCGTCGTCGCCGGTCACACCCACCAGGGAGGCCGGGGCGCCGAGCGCGGCAATATTGAGGGCAACGTTGGCAGCGCCACCTGGACGGTCTTCGATTTGCTCGACCTTGACTACCGGTACCGGTGCCTCAGGGGAAATCCGTGAGGTACCGCCATGCCAGTAACGGTCGAGCATGACATCGCCGACCACCAAGACAGGGGCTTGATCGAATCGCGGCATGGACAACTTCATGGAGCAACCCACATACAAAATGAACAGGGGCGCGATATTAGCACAGGGTTACAGGAGGCTTGTGGAGGGCGTGACAGAAGATGGTACGGGAGACGGAGAGCGAATCCGCTGATGAAACAAATATGGGAGCGGGCTTGCCCGCGAAGACGGCGTGTCAGTCGACATCTCTATGACTGATCTACCGCATTCGCGAGCAAGCCCGCTCCCACGCTGGGCCGGTGGCCCCTGACTCAGGTGATGTCGGCCGGTACCGGCGCATCCAGGCCCATGGCATGCAAGCGGGCGTAATAGCCGTTCTGGGCCAGCAGCTCGGCGTGAGTGCCGCGCTCGACAATCCGGCCGTCGTCCATCACCAGGATCAGGTCGGCCTTCTCAATGGTAGAGAGGCGATGCGCAATCACTAACGTCGTGCGGCCCTGCATGACTTTGTCCAGTGCGGCCTGGATGTGCCGCTCGGATTCGGTGTCGAGGGCCGAGGTGGCCTCGTCGAGAATCAGCAACGGCGCGTTCTTGAGCAACGCCCGCGCGATCGCCAGGCGCTGACGCTGGCCGCCGGACAACAGCACGCCGTTCTCGCCAACCTGGGTGTCGAAACCCTTCGGCAATTGGTCGATGAAGTCTTTGGCATAGGCATCCGCCGCCGCCGCTTCAACGTCCGCACGTGGCGCGCCGGCCAGGTCGCCGTAGGCGATGTTGTTGGTGACGGTGTCGCTGAACAAGGTCACATGCTGGGTCACCTGGGCGATGTGCCGGCGCAGGTTAAGCAGTTTGTAATCTTCGATCTCTACGCCGTCGAGCAGGATTTCACCGCTCTCGTGGTGGTAGAAACGCGGAATCAGGCTGGCCAGGGTCGACTTGCCGCTGCCGGAACGCCCCACCAGCGCGATCATCTGCCCAGGCTCGGCGGTGAAGCTGATGTCCTTGAGCACATGGCGCTCAGTGCCTGGGTAGGTGAAGTTCAGGTGACGCACTTCCAGGCGGCCGCTGACCTTGTCGCGCTCAACGGTGCCGCGGTCGATTTCCTGCTCTTCGTCCAACTGCTCGAAAATGCTCTCGGCGCCGGCCACACCTTTCTGGATGGTCGAGCTGACTTCCGACAATTGACGGATCGGCTTGGGCAACAGCCCGGCCAATGTGATGTAGGCCACCATGTCACCCGCCGACGCATCACCGCGAAGGTAAAGCACCAGGAACATCAGCACCGCCATGGCGGTGTAGATCACCAGTTGCAGCAACGGAGTGTAGATCGCCCCAGTGCGGGTCATGCGCAGTTGCTTGTCGGTGTTGCCCTGGCTGGCCTTGAGGAAACGCTTCTCCTCGTAGACTTCGCCGCCGAAGCTGCGCACCACACGGTAGCCCTGAATGGTTTCCGAGGCCACGTGGGTCACGTCACCCATGGCAACCTGGATCTTCTTGCTCTGCTTGCGGAATTTCTTGCTGGCCGTGCTGACCATCACCGCAATCAACGGCAGGATGGCGATCATCACCAGCGTCAGGCGCCAGTTCATGAACAGCAGCGAGGCGAACAGGAAGATCACCGTCATGCCTTCGCGGATCACCACTTTAATGGCATCGGTCGCCGCACCCGTGACCATGGTCACGTTAAAGGTGATGCGCGAAATCAGGTGCCCGGAGTTGTGGTTGTCGAAGTAGCGGTTGGGCAGCGTCAGCAGGTTGTTGAACAACTGCACGCGCAGGTCGTGGACCAGGCCCAGGGAAACCTTGGCCAACAGGTAGTTGCCCAGGAACGAACCCAGGCCCTGCCACGCTGCGATCAGAATGATCAACAACGGCACGGCTTGCAGCAATTGCAGGTCACGCAGGAACGGTACGCTGGGAAACAGCACCGCTTCAGGGTTGGACAAACCGTCGACGAAGTACTTGAGGATGTACCCCAGCATGGGCTGGGTCGACGCGAAAATCAGAAATCCGACAATACTCAACGCGAACAAGCCGGCGTAGGGCTTAACGTACATGAGCAGGCGGAAGTATATTTTCAAGCTCGAAGGGCTTGCGCTCGGACTGGAGTCGGTCATATCACGCGGCGTTTTGAAAAAGGAGGCTGACTTTAGCACAGCTTCTCTGTTGTACTTGCACCCGGTATGACCCTCGGCCTGGTTGGATCCAGCCGACGACATTATATAGCCACTACTTTAAGATGGTCGGCTTTCTCTATTCTGGAATGGCTTTTCTGTATGCACTCCAAGCGCCTTATTTATGGCTCAAATCGCGTTTTCGACTTCCTGGTCCTATGGATTTTGCCCATTGGCTTGTTGTTGCTTCTGAGTTCATTGTTCTACGTCACCAACCGCAACGTCATGCACCGTCTCTACTACGGCTTTTTCAGTGTGCCGACCTTGTTCCTGCTGTGCCTGCGCCCGCGGGAAATCAAAGAACTGCTGCGCGAACCTTTGATCATCGCGCTTCTGGCATTTTGCGCCTGGGCGCTGATCACCGTGCTGTGGAGCCCGCAACCCACCGGCGATTCCAACCTGTTCAAGGTGCCGCTGCAAACCTTCATGCTGTTTGCCGGCTGTGGGCTGTTGCTGCACTACCGCAGCGAGCTATTCAAACCGATCTTTTTCAGCGCCGCCGTGATTGCCCTGGTGGTGTGCCTGTTCAACCTGGCGGCGTTCGCCAAAGGCTTCGTGCCCGGCGTGAGCATGCGCATGATCGGCGGCCTGGGCGCTCTCGATAACCCGCTGCTCAGCTCCCATCTGTTCGGCTTTTTCTGCATCTATTGGCTGTATGTCTGCATCACCACCCAGCGCTTGCAGGTGTTGTTGTTCAGCGCGCCTGCGCTGGCGGTCATGACGCTCGCAGTCCTGGCCACCGGCTCTCGCACGCCACTGGTTGCGCTGACGCTGGCCGCCGTGTGGATCGCCTTCGTCAGCCGCAATCGCCGCTCAGCACTGATGATCGCGGCCCTGGTGCTTGGCGCTGCAGCGCTGCTGCTGTTTTATCCTGAAGCGATTACCGAGCGTGGCAGTTCGTACCGTTTTGAATTGTGGGGCATGACGCTGCAGCGTATCGCCGACCATCCGCTGATCGGCCACAGCTACGACTCCGAACTGTCCTTGATCGTGGACGGTTACGAACTGATGGAACCGCACAGCTTTGCCCTCGGCGTGCTCTATTACGTCGGCATCATCGGCTTTATCCCGTGGATCTTCATGCTCGGCTGGGGCCTGTACAAAGGTTTCAAAGAGCGCGCACAACCGCTGTTTCTGCTGGCGTCCGCCCTGCTGGCCTATGGCATCGGCGCCGGCCTGACTGAAGGCGGCGGGATCCTGTCGCGCCCTAAAGAGCATTGGTTCCTGCTGTGGATTCCGCTGGCGCTGATCGCCGGCCTGAGTATCGCCAAGCGCCGTCGCAGCCTGCTCGGCATGCGTGTGCAAACGCCCACACCGCTGGCGTTCGACGCCCTGCGTAAAGGCGCTGCCGTCATCGAGGAAGATGGTCTTGGGCCCAAGGTCCTGCGCCTTGAGGACGGCAGCTTCCTCAAGCTGTTCAGGGCGCGCCGCTGGTACACCTCCGGGGGTTTCAATCCGTATTCGGAACGCTTCGCCAGCAACAGCGAACACCTGCAGCAACTGGGTATCGCGTCACCGCGGATTCTGGATGTGTACAGCTTGCGCGATGGCAGCAGTGCCGTGCGCTATCAGCCCCTGCCCGGCCTGACCCTGCGCCAGGCGCTGCAGAGCCTGGACAGCAGCCTGCGAGAATCGCTGATCGAACGCTTTGGCAGGTTCATGGCCCAGCTGCATGAGCGCGGCGTGTACTTCCGCTCGCTGCACTTGGGCAACGTTCTGCTGATGGACGATGGTGAGTTCGGCCTGATCGACGTGGCCGACATGCGCATTTATCCGTCGCCGCTGCGCAACACGCTGCGCCAGCGCAACGTGAAGCACATGCAACGCTACACGCAGGACCGCAACTGGTTGTTCGAAGCTCACTTTGAACAGTTGGCCAGTGGCTATGCGTTGGTTGCGTCGCCGCAAGCCACGGTCAAACTCCGTGAGCACGTGCTGACCCTGGCACGCCCCGCCGCTTGAAACACGCCAAGTGCGCCCCGGCGAGGGGCGCACACTGGCGTGTTAGTCTTTTTCCAGCGGCGAAAAATACAGCCGCGCCAAACCCCGCCAGGTTTTCTTGTTCCAGGCCCGAAACGGGATCTGCGCCAACAACTCTCGCGCCAACGCGCGATTGCGGTTGGAGGTCTTGAGGAACATGGAGCTGAGAAACTTGTAACGCACCTCGTCATAGAGCGGGTGGTCACTGAACAACGCGTAAGAGCGCAGGATATTGTCGATCATGAATCGGTGGTTCTTGTACGAGTTGGTGGCGTGCTTGCGGTAGCGGGCCATGACCACGTTCAGACCATCGATGAAGTACCCGGCATGGGTGATCTTCAACTCGATCAACAAGTCTTCCAGGCGAATCTCGGGGTCAAACCCACCGACCTTTTCCAGCGCCTCACGCCGAATCATCAGCGTGGGTGCCGGCGGATAGGGTTTGCGCTCCAGGAACATGTCGTCGAAGTCCAGGCGCCGAAACGGCACGTCGCGGCGCTGGCGCTTCTCGGGAAGCAGTTCGCCTCGCGAATCGATCAGCTCGATGTTACCCGCACAGATACCCACTTCCGGCTTGCCGTCCATGTAAGCCACCTGAATCGCAATGCGCTCTGGCTTCATGATGTCGTCGGAGCCAAACGGCACGATCAGCGGGCCTTGGGAGCGTGCAATAGCGCCATTGAGCGTATTCGTCAGGCCTTGATTCTGCTGGACGCGAAAGTCGAAGGTGTGGCGCTCCTGCAGGCGGCGGATGCGCTCGACACTGTCGTCTGTCGAGCCGTCATCAATCACCAGCAGTTCGATGTTGGGGTAGGTTTGGTTCAGCACACTGAGGATGCTTTCCTCGATGTACGGGCCATGGTTGTACGAGGCAATGATCACCGTGACCAAGGGCTGACTTGGGTTCATACATTGTTCCTGCGTGCTTGGGCCAACCCGGATTCGATCAGCTCCAGGTATTGCTGGCGGAACACCTCAATGTCATGTTGCGCCTGAAGGTACTGGTAAGCCTGCTCGCCCTTTTGCGCGAGCGCTTCATCGGACAGCGCCAGATACGTGTCCAGCGCCTGGGTCAATGCGGGCACGTTGGCCGGCTCCACCGCCAGGCCACCGGCGCCTTCAATCAGTGGCAGCATGGCCGGCACACTGGAGGCGATCACCGGCAGGCGACCGCTCATGCCTTCGAGCAGCGCCAGGCCCAAGCCTTCTGCCAGCGAGGGCATGGCCCAGATATCGAAAGCGCGCACGTACTGCAGGGCGTTTTCCTTGAAGCCCAGCAAGTGCACCCGCCCATCAAGGCCAAGGCTGTGGATCTGCGCGGCCAGGTTGGCCTGCTCACGCCCCGCGCCAATGATGGCGAGTTGCGCCGCAGGGTATTTATCCTTGAGCGCTGCAAACGCCTGCAGCAAATAGGTGTGCCCCTTGACTGGAACCAGACGGCCCAGGGCGCCGATCAATCGCACCGAAGGGTCGATGCCCAGTAACTCACGCGCGCGTTCGCGCGAATGCTGCAAGCCTTCGGCCTGCTCGATGTCGATGGCGTTGGTAATCGCGTAGGTATTGCTGTCGGTAAACCCGCACTTGCAGTCCAGCAAGTACTGTTTGACCGCCGGCGACACCCCGACAAACCGCCAATGCTCGTCGATCCAGCGCTGCGCCTGTTTACGGCGGTAGAGACGGTCATACTCGCCAAAGCCGTGGGAGATCCCGATACACAGTGGAATCTTCAACCAGCGGTTGAGTTGCAACATCATGTTGACCGGCTTGAAGCGGTTGCACACCACCACGTCAAACTGTTCCTTGCGACAGAACTTATACATCTGCCACATGGCGCGCAGCCTCAAGCCCTTGAGCGCCTTGTCGGAGAAATCGAAGTAGACCGACGTTGCCGCCCGGCTGACCGGGTCCGCGGGCCCGGGTCGGCCACGCAAAAACGCGGCGGTGACTTCATAGCGGTCCGCAGGCAATGCCTTGACGATCTGTTCGGCCAGGTCGGCAAAATCATGGGATTTAACATTGTAGTCAGGCTGCAATTGCAGGACCTTGAAACGCCGACTCATAACTCTCCTCGATGGAAACCTGTGGCATCAACGACCCACGACGGTTCAGCCGCCAGCGCCTCGACGTACTCGCTGTCGGGCTCCGGTAACCGTGGCCACTGATTACGCTTCCAGCAGACAAAATGGAAATAGGGAAATTCGCGCTCGCCATCCCTGTCATTGGTCAGACGACCGTTATTCCAGAACCACTGATGCGGGAAGCGATCACTGCCGTCGTGCCATTTGATCACACCGCCCGGCGTACTGAACGCCTCGGTGAACTCACTGCGGCGGCGCCAGGGATTGAGCTTGCCGACCAACTCGAACAACGGTTTCGGAAAATTCTTGCGCCACAGGAAAATCCTGCTGAACGCGCCTTCATCCAGCGCATGATGCGCCTGATCAGTGAAACGCGCCTCCCAATCCTTGATCTGCATGAACACCTGGCGCTTTCTGGCCGTGTTGCGCATCAGGCACAAATGGCCGGCGACCCGTCGTTCGTGGGTCGAAAACAAATCATAGCCAGCCAGTCGATCGGGCGTGAAATAGCGGCGCAGGTTGCCGTAAATCAGGTCCAGGTCGCCAAACGCCCAGAAGTCGTAACCCTGGAGGCGATCAGCATGGATATGCCCCAGCGCAGGCTTGATGTCACACAACTTGTAAGCCGCTTGCGGGGCAAACGGGATGTTCAACCGTTGCGAAACCAACGCGCAGTAATCGGCGAAGGTAATGCTTTCAATCCTGACGTTGTCCGGCACGTTGCTCGGTATCGGGCAGTCGCTGAATAACAGCCAGTCAATATCGGCATTGTGTCGGCAGCTTTCGAGAAAAAACGGCATCCAGAATGGCCAGCGGCCAAAGTAAGGAATGAGGAAGAGGATGCGGGGGCACTGATTGATCAAAACGGACTCACTGTCATTTTTTGCGGGAGCGCACTGCGCCCCTCCACGTTACGTAACCTTACTTGTGCTTGATGAACCAAAAAAGTTCATGTCGCCTTACAGCCTTGCGGTAAAACTCATTTTCCCCCCAGAGTGAAATGGCCCTTGCGGCCAGCAACCGTTGGATCGCACGCCGCACGCGCCGCTTGAACGGCATCATGGGCTGCAAGTCATGCATCATGCCCAGCGACATGGCCTTGTCACGCTGTTGTTCGGCAGACAACGGCACGCAGAAAGGCTGCAAGGTGATGGTCGAATCAAAACAGGGCGGCAACGCGATGCCGTTGCCCGAATCGCCCATCGGCCAGCGGTCGTTGTCATGCAGGTGATTGGCATAGCCGAGCAGCGTGGTCGGCTGCCACTCCAGCCCTTGCAGGGCTTGCAGCACGGCGTGCTGTGCGCAGACATGGTCAGGGTGCGGGTCGAGCACCGGATGCGGCAGCACGATAACGTCAGGACGCGCCATCAGCAGCACCGCGCGCAGATCTGCCAGCAGATTGTTCCAGGTCGGCCGGCCATCGGCATCCGCAGGCAAGGGGAACGGGTTGAATTGGCGAAACACGCGAATGTCGCTCAACTCGGCTTCTCGTGACGCCACCGCGCGATCAGGCTCGGCCCTCATCGCCGCCAGCTGCAGGCAGAAGTACCCCAGCTGCACGCAATTTTCCTGCGGTACACCCGCCCAACGCGGCACGGCGATACTGTCCCAGGCGCGCAACCGGCCCTTGAGGCGTGCAGCCTCGGGCTTGCCCAGGCCCATCTGTTGATAATGCTCGGCTTCGATTTCGCCGGCCGTCAACGTCACGATCCAGGGCTGCGCCGCCTGACTGTACAGGCCAAAGGCGGCAAGCTCGGCATCATCGGCATGGGGCGCAATCACCATCACCCGCTGCTGACGCACGTCGGGCTGGCGAAATACCGACAACACCGGCGTGCCTTGCACACGGCAGAACCGGCCGCTCAGGCGCAGTTGCCCAGCGAGCAGCGCTTGCGCCTGGCCGGTGAGGTTCAAGTAGCGCACGCCGTTGACGCCGCGCTCGAACACCTGCCGATCGCCCTGTGGCAAGGCGATAAACGGATCAATAAAGCGCCCCGGCAAGCCGCTCTTGAGCCGCAGCGCAAGGATCAGCGTCTCGTCGCCCGACAGCTCCAGCGTCTGCTCCAGCAGCAATCGGCCGTTATCCAGAACAACCTTGGGTTGCTCGGTCTCCGCCGCAAAGGCGTACTGATAGTCGTCGCCGGGCGAGTAAAACAGATGGTCGGCAAACCAGGCTTCATGGGCCACCCAGGCCAAAACTGCCAGCAGCAGCGGCAGCCACCAGGCCACCGCCACGCCGACGCCGATCAACACCAGCAGACCGACCAGCAGCGCCATACGCTTGTTGCGGCGATGGCGCTTGAGCAGGGCTTGCTTGCGGCTGGGAGAATCACTCATACCTTGAACACCGGCACCGGGTTGCACCAACGGTCTTTGTACTCGCGGTCTGCCCGGCCAAACGAAAATCGCAGCGGCTTGCCGGCTTCCCGCGCCTGTTCCCAGGCACTTTGCGTGTTGAGGAAACTCAGCACGCTGCCGGGGCTGAACTCACGCGTCTGAGGGTCTACGCCGCCATTGACGTACTCGACGCTGACCCACTCTGGCGCTTCAACGCGGTAAACCAGCTGAATCGCGATCGGCGCATCGTTGAGGAAAATCACCGAACCGATCAACCATTCACGCAGCAGTTCGATCACCTGCGCCATGCGCTCGGCGCCGGTGGCGGGAAAGCCCCAGCGGCGTTGGAACAAATCACAGTAAATTGCCGCCAGCTCGGCACTGGTGAACGTATGGACCGCACGCACAACACCGCCCGCCTCTTCCAGCAGACGCAACTCGCGGCGCTGGTTATAGCGAAATTTCTTCGACAGTTCTTCCGGGGTACGCGCCATGGCCAACTGCTCGGTCTGCAGCTTGATGCCGGCAAAACGGCCTTCATTCAGCGCCGACAGGTAGCGCGCGCGATGACGCAAAGGGGCTTGAGCATCGGCGGCGGCCGGCAGAATCAACTCGGCATTGCCCAAGTCGAACAAGCCCTTCTTGCCTTTGCGCTTGAGCACATCCTTGGATAACGCCAAGTCCTGGCCCCAGGTCGCAATACAGGCCTTGAGTTCGCCGCCGTGTTCCCACGCCAGGTAGCGCACAGGAATCTCGGCCAGCCCGGCAAGACGCTCAACCACCTGCGGATGGGTGGCAACACTGCCACCGTAACGCTGCCAGGCGTCGCTGTAGGTGGACGCGTCAACGACGGACCAGCCACGCTCGCGCCAGCCTTGGAATCGATTGAGCATCACGCCCTCGCGGTCAGTTCAGTAACGTGCGGCAGCTGCCAGAAGGCAGCGCGAACCGCCTGGTCCGAGAACTGCTCGTGCAAGCGCTCCAGCATCATCTGGGCGCATTGCGCGTGCTGCTGACGATCCATTGCCGCCAGGTGCCGAAGCCCCTGGCCCAAGTGTTCGGCATCGCCGAAGGGAAACAGGATCCCCACGCCTTCGACCACTTCCCGGGCGCCACCACACGCTGTTGCCAACAGCGGCACGCCGGCGGCCATCGCCTCCAGCAGTACCATGCCGAAAGGCTCGTGATCGGAACTCAGGGCAAAGGCGTCGAAGGCTCGGAAGTAACGGCGCGCATCCGGCACCTGGCCGAGGAACAGCACCTGCTCGGCAATCCCAAGCTCACGGGCCAAGGCCTTGAGGTCTTTCTCCAAGCGGCCGGTGCCGAGGATGGCCAGACGACTTTGTGCCGGCAAATGCGGCAGCGCCAGGGCAAACCCTTTGAGCAAGGTCGCCTGGTCCTTGTCCGGGTGCAGGCGGCCAACGTTGCCGACCACCCACTCATCCGGCGACAGCCCCAGCGCATCACGTGCTGCTTCGGCCGGAACCTGCAGGGCCTGCATGGCGTCGACGTCAATGCGGTTGTACAGCGTTTGAATCCGCGCTGCCGGCCAGGCCGGCAAGCAACGGCGCATGTCGTCACGCACCGCATCGGACACACCAAGCAGGCTCAAACGCTTGCGGAAAATCGACGCAAACAGCTTGCGGCTGCGGCGCTGATAATCACCAAAAGCGTGATGCACACCGATCACCGGCAAGCGCGTGCCGAGCAAGGCGATATAGATCGGCTTGAACCGGTGAGCAATGCAGAAACTGAAATTGCGTGACGCCGCGATCTTGCGCAGCTCACCGATGGCGCCCAGCTTCAGGCCACGAATGGCCTTGGAGCTGAATTCCATGAACAACACTTCATCAGAGGCACAACCGGCCGCCACATCGGGGTCGGCGACCCCGGTGAGAAACACCGTGGTCACCTTGTAGCCCGAGCCTGCAAACAGGCTGGCATACTGCCGCGCGCAATCGAGGAACGGCCCGTCATAGCCGTGGCAGAACTGCAGGACGTGGCGATCAGCCGACCGAGTCATAAGGGTCCACGCCGTCTTTGACGACCAGGATGTCTTCCATGATCAGGTACTGCAGGTCGGAGCCGAAGAACATGTTCAGCGCGTCGGTCGGCGAGCAGATCATTGCTTCGCCACGACGGTTGAGCGAGGTGTTCAGGGACACGCCGTTGCCGGTCAGTACTTCCAGCTCTTTCATCATGTCGTAGTAACGCGGGTTGTATTCGCGCTTGAGCACCTGGGCACGGGAAGTGCCGTCTTCGTGCACCACTTCCGGCACACGGGTTTTCCATTCTTCCGACACTTCAAAGGTGAAGGTCATGAACGGCGCCGGGTGATCGACCTTGATCATCTGTGGCGCAACGGTGTCGAGCATCGACGGGCAGAAAGGCCTCCAGCGCTCGCGGAACTTGATCTGGTGGTTGATGCGATCCGCCACGCCGGTGGCGCTTGGGCAACCAATGATCGAACGACCGCCCAACGCGCGCGGGCCAAACTCCATGCGGCCCTGGAACCAGGCCACCGGGTTGCCGTCGACCATGATCTTGGCGATGCGCTTGGGCATGTTCTCGATCTTGCGCCACACCGGTTTGCTTGCGTGCTTGGCGCACGCGGCGATCACGTCTTCGTTGCTGTAGGACGGGCCGAGGTAGACGTGTTCCATCTTCTCGACCGGTACACCACGGGCGTGGGACACGTAGGCGGCGGCACCCACCGCGGTGCCGGCATCGCCGGACGCCGGCTGCACGAACAGCTCCTTGACGTCATCGCGGGCAATGATCTTCTGGTTCAGCTTGACGTTCAGCGCGCAGCCGCCGGCGAAGGCCAGCTTGCCGGTGTCTTTGAGGATGTCGCCCAGGTAGTGGTCGATCATCTGCAGGGCCAGCTTCTCGAACAGCGCTTGCATGCTGGCCGCGTAGTGGATGTACGGCTCGTCGGCGATATCGCCTTCGCGCTTGGGACCCAGCCACTCGATCAGTTTTGGCGAGAAGTAGAACCCCTTGCCCTTCTCTTTGTAGCGACGCAGGCCGATGACGTTGGCGTAGTCGGTGTTGATCACCAGCTCGCCGTTCTCAAACGAGGCCAGGCGCGAGAAATCGTACTTGCTGGCATCGCCATACGGCGCCATGCCCATGACCTTGAACTCGCCGTCGAGCATCTCGAAACCGAGGAACTCGGTGATCGCGCCATACAGGCCGCCGAGGGAGTCCGGGTCGTAGAATTCCTTGATCTTGTGGATCTTGCCGTTTTCGCCGTAGCCGAAAAAGGTGGTGGCGTACTCGCCCTTGCCGTCGATCCCGAGGATCGCGGTTTTCTCCTGGAAGCCGGAGCAGTGGTAAGCGCTGGAGGCGTGGGCCAGGTGGTGTTCAACCGGTTCGATCTTGATTTTCTTCGGATCGAAGCCCAGTTGCTCCAGGCACCAGACGATCTTGTTGCGGTAGCGCTTGTAGCGACGGTTGCCCATCAGGATCGCGTCAAGGGCGCGGTCCGGGGCGTACCAGTAACGCTTGGCATAGTGCCAGCGCGCCTCACCGAACAGGCTGATCGGGGCGAACGGAATCGCCACCACGTCAACGTCGGAAGGCTTGATACCGGCTTGTTCCAGGCAGAACTTCGCCGACTCGTAGGGCATGCGGTTCTTTGCATGTTTGTCGCGTACGAAGCGCTCTTCTTCGGCGGCCGCGATCAGCTTGCCGTCGATATACAAGGCTGCGGAAGGATCATGGCTAAGGGCGCCGGACAGGCCAAGAATCGTCAATGCCACAGGGGTCTAGCCTCTTTTAGTCTGCATGCAGGCGGGTTGCGCCTGAAAAAAGTGTGCCTCTCGCCTGGACGAGAAACAGCTAAAGGGCGGGATTATAGCGTAAACACGCCACGTGATGATCTAGGGAATGTGGCGACCGGTTGTCACTGCGCCTAGCGGTAGATCTCAATGCTGCCGTCCTTGTTCTGGCGGTAGATCGTGTAGGGCAGCACCAGCGTGTCCATTACACCGGAGGCAATCGCCTCAATGGCAATGACCGGGAACGCATTGCTTTCGCGCGGTGGAAAGGTTGGGTTGTTGATGCCTTTTTCAGGCTGGGGCTCGCTGTTCAAGTAACAAAACCCGTAGATCACGCCGCTGTAGATACGCGGCACGTTTTCGCAGTGGCTGTGCGCATCCTTGAGGCTCTGGCTGGCCACAGCGTCAGGGCGAAACACGGTATTGATGGTGCCGCAGCCGGTGAGCAGTGCGAGCGTCAGCATCCATGGAAGGGTGAAACCACGATTCATAGACAACTCCATTTGTCATGGCCAGCTTATGCACAGCCTCGTTCAAGAACCGCCAGGGCGCCAATAGACGCTGATGTTGCCGTCGTTTGCCTGGCGATAAATCGTGTAGGGCAACACAACGGTATCGGCAACGCCGGACGCTGCAATGTCCAGCAGCACGAAGGGTATCAGTATGCCGGTCGGATCGGGAGCCGCGTGCAGCGCGCAGAAATCAAAGGCCACGCCACTGTAAACGCGGGGTATGGACTGGCAGTACGTTTTGATAAGCCGCAGCTCACGCGCGGTGTCGCCGTCTTTGCGAATGACGCTGTTGACGGTCCCACAACCGCCCACCAGCAGTGCGGCAATACCCATTGCAGCCGTGATTTTCATTGTGATTGTCCTGTGATCGCCAACGGTCGGCCACGCTATCAGCGAAAGGTCGGATCCCCCACCCAAGCGCATCGCCAAATTGCGTGCGAAAAATCCGAAATGGCAAAAACTCAGCATTTCACTAAACTCGCGCCCTTTTGCGCGTTTATGTCTTATGCGCCACGGATTCTGGCTGCCCCATGAAAACCCTTGCTCGCCTCACCCTATTGCTGCCAAGCCTGTTCACCTTGTGCGACACCGTCCGGGCTGAAGACGCAGCCCTGATCCTCGACCCCAGCGTGGTAACCGGTTCACGCAGCGCCAGCCCAACGTTCGACCTTCCGTATTCGGTCGACAGCATCAGCCGCGAGCAGATCAGCGAGGGCCAACTCGGCATCAATGCCTCCGAAGCCCTGTCCCGCGTGCCTGGCCTGGTGGTGCAGAACCGTCAGAACTACGCGCAGGACCTGCAGATTTCCTCACGCGGCTTCGGTGCGCGCTCGGCGTTTGGCGTGCGCGGCATCAAGCTGATCGCCGACGGCATCCCCGCCAGCACTCCGGATGGCCAGGGCCAGGCCGCCACGTTCAACCTCGACACCGCCGAACGCATCGAAGTGCTGCGCGGCCCGGCCGCCACGTTGTATGGCAGCAATGCCGGCGGCGTGATCCAGATGTTCTCGCGCGATGGCGAAGGCCCGCCGCGCATCGGCGCCGAAACGCTGGTGGGCAGTGACGGCCTGAACAAGAACCACCTGACGGCCGAAGGCGCGGCGAATGGCGCCGGTTTTGTACTCGACGCCTCGCGCATGGACACCGACGGCTACCGCGACCACAGCAGCGCCCGTCGTGACCAGACCTTTGCCAAGCTGAATATCCAACCCGATGACGACAGCAAACTGGCGCTGATCTACAGCAGCCTGGAGCAAAACGGCACGCAAGACCCGCTGGGCCAGACCTGGGCCGCGTACAAGGCGGACCCGCGCTCGGTAGCGCCGGCCGCGCTGCAGTACAACACGCGAAAAAGTATTGATCATCAGCAATTGGGCCTGAATTACGAGCGCTATATCGGTGATGCCACGCTGCAGGTGAATGCGTATACAGGGCGGCGCAGTGTGATTCAGTACCTGTCGATCCCGGACAAGTTCGCCAGTGGCGCCCCCAACCCGGCCAATGCCCGCGGCGGCGTGGTGAACTTCGACCGCACATTCTACGGCGGCTCCGTCCACTGGTTGCAGCCGATCACCAGCGTTCCCGGCGACCTGACCCTGATCACCGGCCTCGACTACGACCGCAGCCAGGATGATCGCCAAGGCTACTCCAACACCCTCAACGGCGTGCACGGCGTCAAAGGCGCGCTGGGCCGCGACGAAATCGACACCGCCACCAGCCTCGACCCGTTCGTGCAGGCCAACTGGCTGCTGGGCGACTGGACCCTGCAAGCCGGCCTGCGTCACAGCACCATGAAGATGGACGTGGACGACCACTTCCTCAGCGACGGCGACGACAGCGGCAACAAGACCTACCAGAAGAACACCCCGTCAGTGAGCGTGATGTATGCGTTCACACCGGACCTGCATGGCTATGTAAGCGCAGGCAAAGGGTTTGAAACCCCGACCCAAGCGGAGTCGGCGTATTCCAGCAGCTCGAACGGCTTCAATTTCGCGCTCAAGCCGTCGGTCAGCAAGCAGTATGAAATGGGGCTCAAGGCCCGGATCGGCCAGGACACACGCGTGAATGCTGCGGTGTTCCAGATCACCACCGATGACGAACTGGTCGTGCAGCAATCCAGCGGCGGTCGCACCACCTACCAGAACGCCGGTCGCACCTTGCGCCGTGGTTTCGAACTGGGCCTGGAAAGCCAATTGACCGAACAGTGGAGCACCCACCTCGCCTACACCCGCCTGCAAGCCACCTATGACAGCGACTTCGTCAGCGGCACCAGCACGGCGGTCGACAAAGGCAACTACCTGCCCGGCGTCCCCCAGACCACGCTCTTCGCCGAGCTGAACTGGAAACCACGCGACTGGGTCAGCACGGCCCTCGAAGGCATGTACCGCAGCAAAGTCTACGTGGAAGACACCAACCAGCAACGCGCCGCGCCGGCCTACAGCGTGTTCAACTGGCGTGCGCGCTTCGAGCAGAAGGTCGAGCACTGGACCTTCCACCAGACCCTGCGCCTGGATAACTTGCTGGATCGCCAGTACGTGGGTTCGGTGATCGTCGGGGACGGCAACTTCCGCTATTACGAAGCGGCGCCGGGAAGGTCGTGGTACGCGGGGGCGGGGGCTGAATATCAGTTTTGATCAGCCAGCGCGGCGCCTGGGCGCCCGTCATCGCGGGCCAGCCCGCGCCCACATCAACCTGTAGGAGCGGGCTTGCCCGCGATAGAGCCGAAGGCCCGTCTTAACCGGCGGCGCCGATCGCTTTGGGCAAACGCTGATCGATCAGCTGGTACAGCGCGCTGCTCTCGGGCCAGTTGCGCATAAACCGCGCGCGGTCCTTGGCATACGCCGGCGCGAAGCTGGCGAGTGAACTGTGCTGACACATGGCGTCCAGGTCGATCAAGGCCCAGCGGTCTGCATGCCAGAACAGGTTATGGCCTTTGAAGTCACCATGACTGATGCGCTCACGAATCAGCTCGGCAAACAGATGATCCAGCGCCAGCAGCTCATTCTCTGGCGCATCACCGCGCTCAACGTACGGCGCAAAACGCTCGATGATGTCCGGCCCCGGCAAGTATTCAGTCACCAGGTACGCCCGGCTGCGCAGCCACAAAAACCGCTTCTCCAACACCGCCAGCGGCTTGGGCGTAGCAATCCCGAGAAACGCCAGACGGTTGCCTTCGCGCCACGAATGCCAGGCGCGGCTCGGGCGCCAGAAGCGCTTGAGCCAATGGGCAAAACCCTTGATGTTGTAGCGCTTGATCACCAGCGGCCGACCGCCCACCTCGACCTTGCCCACGCTGGCGGCCCCGCCGGTTTTGTACAGGTGGCCCTGATCCAGCAATGCATCGGCCTGCTCCAGCACCGGCAGCATGGCGGCCTCTTCCTCACGGCGAATGGCGCGCAAGGCAAAGGCGCCATGCACGACACTGAACAGCGTGCAGTCGCGGCCAACCTTGTTCAAAAAGTCCTTCAAGCGCCAGGCGCTGACCTTGCGCACCTGCTTTTCGAGCGCTTCCAGCGGCACGGCGTGCTCGCCATTGCTCAGCAGGTAATAGACCAATAATTCTTCGGTAAAGGGTTCGAGGCTTTTCGGCAACTGCGCAAAAAACACCCCGAGGTTTTCCAGTACCCGGTTGCGCGACAGCGGTTTGCCTGCGGCTTCGACACGAATGCCGGCGCCGTCAATCAGGTACAGCTTGCCGTCCTGACGCAGCAGGTTGTCCAGGTGCAGGTCTTCCTGCCACAGCCCTTTGGCATGCATGTGAGCAATCGCCCCCAGCGCCTCGGCGAGCACGGCTGTTTGTTCGTCCGCCAGCGGCGGCAAGCCTTCAACTGCTTGCCAGGCATCGGCGAGGCTCTGGGCGCCTTCAATGAAGTCGAACAGCAGCCAGCCGCCCTCGCCTTCCTGCAAGCCATCGGCCAACAGCTGCGGCGTGGTCAGGCCTTGCTGGGCGAGCAAGCGTACGCCGCCGAGTTCGCGCTGAAAATGCCGTGCCGCCTTGCTGCCCACCAATAACTTGGCCAGCACCGTACGCCCGCGCCAGACGCCGGCGCCCACATAACGCTCGCCCGGCAACACACGCAACAGACTGAGCAGTTGCAACTGCCCTGGGCCGGCGGCATCTGCCAGTTCGATGGTCAGCGGCAGGCTGGGCGTGCGGCCGGCTTTTTTCAGCTCGGACAAACGCATCAGCGGTTCTCCTTGTGGCTGCGACGCGCCGTCAGCCGTTCAAACCAGGCACCCACCTTTGCGCTGTTTTCAGGCTCTGCCAGGTAGGCCGCCAGCAACTGCCGCACTTGCGCGTCCGTCCACTGCGGCGCGCGGCGCAGCAGCGGCTCCAGGTCTTTGACCCGGTCACGCTGGCCGAACAACAGCGGGCGGGTTTTCTCCAGGTCGATCAGCTGCGCGGCGTAACCGTCGCCCAGGGTCTGCAGAAAAATATGCTTGGGATAAAAACAGCCATGTACCTGGCCTACGCTGTGCAGATGACGGGCCAATTGACCGCAGGCCAGCAGAATTGCGCGGTGCTGGGCGTCAGTCAGTTGCGACCACTGCTCCAGCAACGAATCCAGGTCGCTCCAACCGTCCAGGGCACGGGTCAGCAACATCGCGCGGTGCTCGCCGTTGACCTTGCGCTCACCGAAAAAAGCGGCCTGCAACGCCGGAATACCGAGTTTCTGATAACGGCTGATATTGCGAAATTCGCGCGCAAAGGTGGGCTCGCCAAACGGCCTGTGCAACGTGCGTGTCCGGTAGTTGCTCTGGCGCTTGAGGTAGTAACCCTGCCCTTCAAGCTCCAGGCGAAACACGCTGCTCCAGCCACCCTTGCTGGTATTGGGCTCATCCACCGCGTCCAGTTGCCTGGCCCACAGGGCGTCAAAGGTTGCCAGACCGTGGCGCTCCAGCAGAGCGCGGTCTTCGGCCGCCAGGAAATCACTCATTCGCGTCCCTCGAAAAACTTCACCACGTGGCGAATTCGCTGTTTGTCTGACGCCGTCAGGTGCGTGCGTTGGCGGTATTGCATGTAGAAGCGCAGGCGCTGCGTGGCCGACAAGTGATACTTGGCGACCTTGTCCAGGCAGGCCAGGTCCTTGGTAATTCGGTACTTGAGCCAGAAACCGCGCCAGAAATCACCGTTGGGGCAATCGATGAGGTACAGGGTCTGCTGGTCGTCGACCAGCAGGTTGCGCCACTTCAAATCGTTATGGGTGAAGCGGTGCTCATGCATGGTGCGCGTGTATTCGGCGAGCTGGCGACTGATCACGCTGACCCAGTTGGGGTCTTTCAAGCGCGGATCTTTGCGATCAGCCAGCACCGACAAGTCTTCAGTCTTGGGCAATTCGCGGGTGATCATCGCGCCCCGCGCGTAGGCCAGGCCTTTGCGTTCCAGCCCCCAGGCCACCACGTCGGCGGTGGGAATGCCCCACTTGGCGAAACGCTTGAGGTTCTGCCATTCGGACTTCACCCGAGGCTTGCCCAAGTAGCGGCGCAGCCCCTTGCCGGCACCGACGTAGCGCTTGACGTAGTAATTGATCCCGCCGCGCGCCACCCGAATCACTTCCGACAACGGGTCGCGGGTCAGGCGCTCGCCTTGCAGGGCGAAGACCGCTTCAAGGCTGCCGAAATCATCCGCCAGGGCGGCGTAAGCAGGTTCCAGGTTCCAACCCGCCATCAGAGCGCATCCCCGTAGCGTTGTTTACGTGCATACAGCTTGTCGGCCTTGGTTTGCAGCCACTGCAACAAGGCATTTTCTTCAGCCAGGATCTGGCGCAACGGCTGCTGGAAGTAGCCTTTGAGGAAGCGCAGCTTGTCACGACGCGTCAAGCCAATGTCCAGCGCCGAGAAGTACAACGCGGCCAGGTCTTTGTCGCGCCAGCGATGACTGATTTTGTCGCGGGTCTGGGCGCGGTGCAGGTCGATCACCGACAACTTGAAGGTGTCAGCCGTCACCGGCGTATCGGTGTGCAACAGGAAGTGGCAGATGTAGCAATCGCGATGGTTGACCCCACCGCGATGCATCATGCCGGTCATGCGCGCCACTTCGGCGATCAGCGCGTGCTTGAGGCGCGGCGCGGGCGGCTGCTTGAGCCAGTCGATGCTGAAATCTTCCAGGCTGACAGTCGGCGCCAGTTCTTCAGTGATGATGAACGAGTGCTGGTCGGCCGGGTTGCTGCCGCGCTCGCCGTACGCCACCGCGGTCATGGTCGGCACGCCGATCTCCTGCAAGCGCTGGATGGCCTGCCACTCCTGGCCCGCACCGAGCACCGGCAGCTTGGCGGTGACCAGATTCTTGACGATCTCGCCCCAGCCGATGCCACGGTGGATCTTCACGAAATAGCCACGCCCATCCACCTCGGTGCGCAAGGTGCGCCGGGCTTCAAGTTCGCGGTACACCTCGCCTTCCAGCCGCTCGACTTCGGCGAAGGCATCACGCCCGGCCCAGAGGGTCTTGAACGGTTCGGCAAGCATCAACTTCATCGTTTTGGCTCCGCCAGAATCACATCCGCCGCGTGCTGCGGCATGCTGTAGAGGTCGGCCGTCTCGGCGTACGCCAACCCATTGCGGCCCCAGGCCGCACGCTGTGCAGTGTCGGTAAGCATGCGTGTCAGGTAGTGGTTGAGCTGCGTTTGATCGAACGGCTCGTCCAGCACCAACCCACTGTCGGCCTCGCTGATGTAATGGGCGTAACCACACACCGCCGAGACCAGCACCGGCAACCCGGCCACCAGGGCTTCGAGCAACACGGTGCCGGTGTTTTCGTTGTACGCCGGGTGGATCAACAGGTCGGCGCCCAGCAGGAAACGCGGAATATCGCTGCGCCCTTTGAGGAACTGCACGTTATCGCCCAGCCCCAACGCAGCACTCTGCAATTGGAATACTTTGGGGTCGTCCTGGCCAATTACAAACAGACGCGTGCGTTTTTTCAGTTCCGCCGGTAAGGCGGCCAGGGCCTTGAGGCTGCGATCAACGCCCTTGGTCTTGAAGCCCGAACCGATTTGCACCAGCAGCAAGTCGTCGTCGGCGAGGTTGAATTCCTGGCGGAAACCTTCGCGGATTTCGGCGGCATTCGGCGGCGCGCGGCGGTCCTGGGCGATGCCCGGCGGCAGCAGGTGGAAACGTTCCAGCGGGGTGTCGTAATGCTTGATGAACAGCGGTTGCTGCACTTCAGAGATCATCAGGATTTCAGTCTTGGCGTCCCTGGCGAACACCGCGCGCTCGTACTCGGCAAAGTGGCGGTAACGGCCAAAGCTTTTGTACAGCGAATGACGCAGGTTTTGCGCCTTGTCTTCAAAGCAGCCATCGGCGGCGTAGTACACGTCCAGGCCGGGCATTTTGTTGAAGCCGATCAGACGGTCCACCGGGCGTTTGGCCAGGTCGGCTTCCATCCAGGCGCTGAGCTTTTCATTGCGCCGATGGTTGAAGAACGCCTTGACCGGCGCCACCAGCACTTCGAAGCCCGGCGGAATGTCGCCTTCCCAGATCAGCGTGTAGACACGAATCTGATGGCCGCGCTGCTGGCACTCCAGGGCGATGCGCATGAAGTCGCGCTGCAGGCCACCGAAGGGGAAATATTTGTACAGAACAAAAGCCAGTTGCATCAGTGCAGCTCCTCAGCCAGTAACAACGTGCTCAGTCGGCTTGCCACACGCTCAGGGTTCAGGCGCGTGAAGCACAGGGGCGACTCGCGCTTGATGTCGAACCGACGCAGGTCGTCGGCCGTTGGTTGATAGGTACAGTGTTTTTGCAGGCACGGCGCGCACGGGAAGTCGCTGGCCAGGTGAATCTGGCCCTTGCCATAGGCGCCGGTCAGGCCGGGGTTGGTGGGGCCGAACAGGGAAATGGTCGGCACGTCCAACGCAGCGGCCAGATGGCCAAGGCCAGTGTCCACCGCCACACAGGCGCGGGCGCCGGCCAGCACGCGGGCCACGCCGGCCAGGTTGAGCTTGGGCAGCACTTCGGCGTTTTGCAGGCCATGGGCCAGGCGCTCGGCACGGGCTTTTTCGTCAGCATTGCCCCACGGCAACTTCACGTCCACACCCAGGCGGCCCATGCGCTCGGCCAGCTCGCGCCAATAGGCTTCGGGCCAGTGCTTGGTGTCCCAGGTGGTGCCGTGCAGCAGCAGCACAAAGGGTTTTTTCGGCGGCAGGCCGAGCAGCTTGTCGGTGCTCAGGCCGTAGTCGCCCAACCCCTTGGGCAGGTCGTAGCCCAGCGCAACGGCGAACAGCTGGCGCAAACGCTCTACCGCATGCTGCCCACGGGCCACGGCCAGGCGGCGCGAGTAGAAACGCGCAGCGATGGGTTCGCGTGCAGAATGCTTGTCGAAACCCGCTACCGGAGCGCGCACGTAGCGCGTCAGCCAGGCACTTTTCAGCAGGCCTTGGGCGTCAATCACCAAGTCATATTTGGTTGACTGAACACGCTGCTTGAACCGTCGCCACTCGCCGCTCTTGATGGTTTGCCAGATGTTTTTGCGCCAGCGACGAATCGCCACCGGAATCACCTGGTCCACCGCCGGGTGCCAGGTGGGGATCTCGGCAAAGCCTTCTTCCACCACCCAGTCAAAGCGAATGCCGGGGATCGCCCGCGCCGCGTCGGTCAGTGCCGGCAAGGCGTGGATCACGTCGCCCAGGGATGAGGTCTTGACTACCAGTACTCGCAAACTAACGGACCTCGACCACAGAGCCTTGCAACCGCTGCAACGCGTCGCTGACCGGTTGCGGCAGCAGTTGGCGCAGGCAATTGTAGTGGCCGAAACGGCAGGTACGCTCAAAACACGGGCTGCAATCCAGGCCCAGGCGCACCACTTCGACCTTGTCGGCCAACGGCGGTGTGAAGCCAGGCGAGGTCGAGCCGTACACCGCCACGAGTGGGCGATTCAACGCGGCAGCCACGTGCATCAGGCCGGAGTCGTTGGACACCACCGAGTCGGCGCAGGACAGCAGGTCGATGGCTTCGGCCAGTGACGTGTCGCCGCTGAGGTTCACCGCTTCTTCGCGCAGCCCAGGGATCAGGCGCTGGCGGATGTCCTCGCCCACCGAGTGATCGTTTTTCGAACCGAACAACCACACTTGCCAGCCTTCGCGAATCTTCATCTCGGCGACTTTGGCGTAATGCTCCGACGGCCAGCGCTTGGACTCGCCAAACTCCGCGCCTGGGCACAGCGCCAGCACCGGACGGTCGAGCATCAGGCCGAACTTGGCCAGGGCCGCGTCACGGGTCACCGGGTCGATCTGCAAGCTGGGGCGCGGGTACGGCGTCGGCAGGTCGGCACCTGGCTCGTAGGCCAGGGCCATGAAGCGCTCGATCATCAGCGGGTAGCGTGCTTTGTCGAGGGTGCGCACATCGTTGAGCAAGACGTAGCGAAACTCGCCGCGCCAGCCGGTGCGTTTGGGGATGCCGGCGAAATACGGCACCAGCGCCGACTTGAGCGAGTTGGGCAACAGGATCGCCTGGTCGTACTGGCCAACCATGGATTTGCCGATGCGCCGGCGCGTCGCCAATTCGAGGGCACCGTGGCCGAGCGGGAAGCTCAAGGCCTTGCGCACCTGGGGCATGCGCTCGAGGATCGGCCGGCTCCACTCGGGGGCGAGCACGTCGATTTGGCAGTCGGGATGACGCTGTTTCAGGCACTGGAACAGTGTCTGCGCCATCACCATGTCACCGACCCAACTGGGCCCAACGATCAGAATATTCATGTAGTTTCCACAAACGATGCGGGGAGGCTTATGCCTCCCCGCATCGATAATTATCCCAGGTTGCGGTAGCCACGGAACCGCTTTGTGTGAGAGCGGGCTTGCTCGCGAAAGCATCACCGCGGTCCGCCAGACAGACCGCAGCGTCTGCTTCGCGAGCAAGCCCGCTCCCACACAAGGCTGGTTTCCACATTAGATTGGCATCGCTCAATTAATCGAGTATCAGCTTAACCCCAGCGCCTGCCAGATTCGCATCACCTGGCGCCGTTCGTCGGCGAACTGATCCCCGGCTACCGTGCCAGCCTCGTTTTGCAAGGCCTGGCGGTGCGCGGCGGAACGGTAGGCTTTATACACCTCGCGCAGCAGATGGGCATCGGCGGCGGGCATCAGCCCGACCTGCTCCAGGCCCTCCAGAATGCGGATATTGTCGGTGTAGCGCAGCAACGATGGATGTTGCGCAGACCACGCCAAAGCCGCGTATTGCACCATAAATTCAATATCGACGATACCTCCGGCGTCCTGCTTGAGGTCGAACACCACCGTGGGCTCAAAGGCATTGGCGCCGGTGCCGGCCGCCGTAGACCGGGTGCCCAGGTTGTCGCGCATCTTGGCGCGCATCTCGCTGACCTCCTGGCGCAGCTTGGCCAGGTCACGCTCACGCCCCAATACCCTGGCGCGTACGTGCTCGAACGCCTGGCCCACATCCTGACTGCCCACCAGCACCCGCGCGCGGATCAGCGCCTGATGTTCCCAGGTCCAGGCCTCATTTTGCTGATAGCGCTCGAAGGCTCCGAGTGAACTCACCAGCAAGCCGGACGCGCCGGATGGGCGCAGGCGCATGTCGACCTCATACAGCTGGCCGGAGTTGGTCTGGGTGGTCAGCAAGTGGATGATGCGCTGGCCCAGGCGCGTGAAGAACTGCGCGCCGTCGATCGGCTTGGCGCCGTCAGTCTCGGCCTGCGGGTCACCGTCGTGGATAAACACCAGGTCCAGGTCAGAACCATGCCCCAGCTCGATGCCGCCCACCTTGCCATAACCGACAATGATGAACCCCGGGTCGCACAGCGTACCGTCAAGCCGCTGCGGCGAGCCGTGGCGGGCCACGGTCTGGCGCCACGCCAGGGCCAGTACTTGTTCGAGAATGGCTTCGGCAAGCCAGGTCAGGTAGTCGCTGACTTTCATCAGCGGCAGGCTGCCGGCGATTTCCGAGGCAGCCACGCGCAGACGGTGAGCCAGCTTGAAGTGGCGCAGCGCCTCCATCTGCTGCTCAAGGTCATCCTCAGGGATGCGCGTGAGGCGCTCGCGCAGCTCGGCGGCGAGTTCCGGCGCCAACGGCGGTTTGAACAGGCGGCCTTCGTTAAGCAGTTCGTCGAGCAACAGCGGGAAGCGCGTGATCTGTTCGGCGATCCACGGGCTGGCGGCGCACAGCGTGAGCAGACGGCGCAAAGCGTCGGGGTTTTCCGTGAGCAGCACCAGATAAGCGGAACGGCGGGCGACGGCTTCGACCAGCGGCAGTACACGTTCAAGCACCAAATCCGGGTTGGCGTGTTCGACGGCCTGGGCCAGCAGACGCGGAATAAAGGCATCCAGCCGCTCCCGCCCCAGGCGCTGCATGGCACGCAATTGCGGGCTGCCGCGCAAGCCGGCCAGGGCTTTGAGGGCTTTGGGCGCGTCGGTAAAGCCACCTTCCTGCAACTGCAGGCGAGCGGCGTCTTCGTCCTGAGACTCTTCCCACAGTGGCAGCCACTCGCCGCCTACGACCAACTCACTCTCTGCGCCTTCTTCTTCGTCGGGGTCGGCGATGACCTGGCGGAAGTGCCAATCCACCCGACCACGCCAATACATCAGGCGCTCATGGAACGCGGACCAATCGGCAAAGCCCAGCATAAAGGCAATGCGCGCCTGATCTTGCGGGGTGTCCGGGAGCATTTGCGTCTGGCGGTCGGCGATCGCCTGGATCGCATGCTCGGTGTAACGCAAGAATTCGTAGCCGTTGCGTAACTCGGTAATCACTGTCGCAGGCAAATAACCCTGCCCTTCGAGCGTGCCGAGCACCTTGAGCAATGGCCGTTGTTGCAGGCTCAGGTCGCGGCCGCCGTGGATCAACTGGAACGCCTGGGCGATAAATTCCACTTCGCGGATGCCGCCCGAGCCCAGCTTGATGTTGTCGGCCATGCCTTTGCGCCGCACTTCCTGCTGGATCAGCTGCTTCATGGTGCGCAGCGCTTCGATGGCCGAAAAGTCCAGGTAACGCCGATAGACGAACGGGCGCAGCATATCCAGCAGTTGCGCACCGGCCACCTGGTCACCGGCAACCACGCGCGCCTTGATCATGGCGTAGCGTTCCCAATCACGGCCCTGGTCCTGGTAGTACTGTTCCAGCGCGTTGAAGCTGAGCACCAGGGCGCCAGCCGAACCGTAGGGACGCAGGCGCATGTCGACGCGGAACACAAACCCGTCGACCGTCATCGGGTCGAGCGCCTTGATCAGTTTTTGACCAAGCCGGATAAAAAACTCCTGGTTATCCAGCGCGCGCTTCACGCCCACCGTCTCGCCGCCTTCGGGGTAGGCGAAGATCAGGTCGATATCAGAGGACAGGTTCAGCTCCACGGCGCCGAGCTTGCCCATGCCGAGGATGACCATGTGCTGGGCTTCGCCGCTGCGTCGGCCGGTGGGTGTGCCAAATTGCACGCAATGGCGTTGGTACAGCCATTGGTAGGCTTGGTCGATGCTGGCGTCGGCCATGTCGGAAAGGTCGCGACAGGTTTGCACCAGGTCGGCCTGGCGCGTCAGGTCGCGCCAGATGATGCGCACTTGCTGGCGGGTGCGCTGGCGACGCAGCACGCGACCCAGCTCATCTTCTGTTTCTGCCTGTTGCACGGCGCCGGCGATCTGACCGCACAGCTCGCCGGGCGCAAAGCCGCGGTCCAGCTCGCCCCAGGCCACCAGCTCGAGCAACATCAAAGGGTCACGCAGGCTCTGTTCAATGACAAAATCACTGGCGGCGCACACGCGGGCGAAGTCAGCCCACCGTTGCGGCGTCCATGCAGAAAGTCCATGATCGTCGTCCAGCGCGGCCACTGCGTCACGAAATGACTGCTCGGCCCGCTGGGCAAAAGGCAAGAGAATGGCCGGTAATGGGGCCAGTGTTGGAAGGCTCATGGTCTATCCTTGATCGGCGCGTAAAAGGCTTGTTGCTGTGAACGCAAGAACCACGCTCGGTGAAGGACTGTCGAACAAAGGTTATAAATAGCTGAAATTAAATTAATCTTGGCAGGCAACATCAAACTTTCACCTTTTCTTGTTCGCAAAAGATCAACAATAACGATTATGCTCACCAGCCAGACCGAGCAATCCACTCGGTCTTGTGTAGTTTTACTACTCGTATATACATTCGAAAGGCTGAAATGGCCGACGATTTGTAGTAAAACTACAGGACGCCGAAGCAACCTTCGGCCATCCAAGAATTTATGTCGTCTGCCCACAAGGCCAGTCGCAAACTTCAGGCAACCGATTCTGGTAGCCTTTCCGCCCTGGAGCAAGCCATGCAAGACCTCGATCCCGTCGAAACCCAGGAATGGCTGGACGCCCTGGAATCGGTTCTCGACAAAGAAGGCGAAGACCGTGCTCACTACCTGATGACCCGTATGGGCGAACTCGCGACCCGCAGCGGCTCGCAATTGCCTTACGCCATCACCACGCCATACCGCAACACCATCCCCGTTACCCACGAAGCACGCATGCCTGGCGACCTGTTCATGGAACGCCGCATTCGCTCGCTGGTACGTTGGAACGCCATGGCGATGGTAATGCGCACGAACTTGAAAGATTCTGACCTGGGCGGTCACATCTCCAGCTTCGCTTCCAGCGCAACCCTGTATGACATCGGCTTCAACTACTTCTTCCAGGCCCCGACCGACGAACACGGCGGCGACCTGATCTACTTCCAGGGCCACACTTCTCCAGGCGTTTACGCCCGTGCGTTCATGGAAGGCCGCATCACCGAAGAACACATGAACAACTTCCGCCAGGAAGTGGACGGTAACGGCCTGTCGTCGTACCCGCACCCTTGGCTGATGCCTGATTTCTGGCAGTTCCCGACTGTGTCGATGGGCCTTGGCCCGATCCAGGCGATCTACCAGGCACGTTTCATGAAGTACCTGGAAGCGCGTGGCTTCATCCCTGAAGGCAAGCAGAAAGTCTGGTGCTTCCTGGGCGACGGCGAGTGTGACGAGCCGGAATCCCTGGGCGCCATCTCCCTGGCCGGCCGCGAGAAGCTCGACAACCTGATCTTCGTCATCAACTGCAACCTGCAGCGCCTCGACGGCCCGGTTCGCGGCAACGGCAAGATCATCCAGGAACTCGAAGGCGTGTTCCGCGGTGCTCAGTGGAACGTGACCAAAGTGATCTGGGGCCGTTTCTGGGACCCACTGCTGGCCAAAGACGTCGACGGTATCCTGCAACGTCGCATGGACGAAGTCATCGACGGCGAGTACCAGAACTACAAAGCCAAAGACGGCGCGTTCGTCCGTGAACATTTCTTCAACACGCCTGAACTCAAGGCAATGGTTGCAGACCTGTCCGACGACGAGATCTGGAAACTCAACCGTGGCGGCCACGACCCGTACAAGGTCTACGCGGCGTACCACGAAGCGGTCAACCACAAAGAACAACCGACCGTCATCCTGGCCAAGACCATCAAGGGTTATGGCACCGGTGCCGGCGAAGCGAAGAACACCGCGCACAACACCAAGAAGGTTGATGTTGAAAGCCTGAAGCTGTTCCGCGACCGCTTCGACATCCCGGTCAAGGACGAAGAGCTGGAGAACCTGCCGTTCTTCAAGCCGGAGCCAAACAGCGCCGAAGCCCGCTACCTCAGCGAGCGTCGCACTGCACTGGGCGGTTTCGTGCCACAGCGCCGCGCCAAGAGCTTCAACATTCCGACGCCGCCACTCGATACCCTCAAGGCTATCCTGGACGGCTCGGGCGACCGTGAAATCTCCACCACCATGGCCTTCGTGCGCATCCTGGCGCAGCTGGTCAAGGACAAGGAAATCGGTTCGCGTATCGTCCCGATCATCCCGGACGAAGCCCGTACCTTCGGTATGGAAGGCATGTTCCGTCAGTTGGGCATCTACTCCTCCGTCGGCCAGCTCTACGAGCCAGTCGATAAAGACCAGGTGATGTTCTACAAGGAAGACAAAAAGGGCCAGATCCTCGAAGAAGGCATCAACGAAGCGGGCGCCATGAGCTCCTTCATCGCTGCCGGTACCTCGTACTCCAGCCACAACCAGCCGATGCTGCCGTTCTACATCTTCTACTCGATGTTCGGCTTCCAGCGTATCGGCGACCTGGCGTGGGCAGCAGGCGACAGCCGTACCCGTGGCTTCCTGATCGGCGGTACTGCCGGGCGGACCACGCTGAACGGCGAAGGCCTGCAACACGAAGACGGTCACAGCCACATCCTGGCTGCCACCATCCCGAACTGCCGCACCTTTGATCCAACCTACGGCTATGAGCTGGCGGTGATCATCCAGGACGGCATGAAGAAGATGACCGAAGAGCAGCAGGACGTTTTCTACTACATCACCGTGATGAACGAGTCCTACCAGCAGCCAGCCATGCCGGCCGGTGTCGAGGAAGGCATCATCAAGGGCATGTACCTGCTCGAAGAAGACACCAAGGAAGCGGCGCACCACGTACAGCTGATGGGCTCCGGCACCATCCTGCGCGAAGTGCGTGAAGCGGCCAAGATCCTGCGTGAAGAGTTCAACGTCGGCGCTGACGTGTGGAGCGTTACCAGCTTCAACGAACTGCGTCGCGACGGCCTGGCAGTGGAGCGTAACAACCGCCTGCACCCAGGTCAGAAGCCAGCGAAAAGCTACGTCGAAGAGTGCCTGGCCGGCCGTAAAGGTCCAGTCATTGCCTCTACCGACTACATGAAGCTGTTTGCTGAACAGATTCGCCAGTGGGTCCCGTCCAAGGAATTCAAAGTCCTGGGCACCGACGGTTTCGGCCGCAGTGACAGCCGCAAGAAGCTGCGTCACTTCTTCGAAGTTGACCGTCACTTCGTGGTGTTGGCAGCCCTGGAAGCCTTGGCTGACCGTGGTGAGATCGAACCTAAGGTGGTGGCTGACGCTATCGTCAAGTTCGGGATCAACCCGGAAAAACGCAACCCACTGGACTGCTGAGGAGACTTTTTGTGAGCGAACTCATTCGCGTACCTGACATCGGCAGCGGTGAAGGTGAAGTAATCGAGCTGTTTGTGAAGGTCGGCGACACCGTCGAAGCCGACCAGAGCATCCTGACCCTGGAATCGGACAAGGCGAGCATGGAAATCCCTGCTCCCAAGGCCGGTGTGGTCAAGAGCCTGAAAGTGAAGCTGGGCGACCGCCTGAAAGAAGGCGACGAACTGCTGGAACTGGAAATCGAAGGTGCCGCTGACGCGGCCCCTGCGCCAGCGCCTGCTGCCGCTGCTGCACCCGCACCGGCTGCTGAAAAGCCTGCCGCCGCTGCCGAGGCGCCTGCAGCCCCGGCCGCTGCTCCGGCTGAGGCCTCTGTTCAGGACATTCACGTCCCGGACATCGGCTCGTCGGGCAAGGCCAAGATCATCGAGCTGCTGGTCAAGGTCGGCGACACCGTCGAAGCCGACCAGTCGCTGATCACCCTGGAGTCCGACAAGGCCTCCATGGAAATCCCATCGCCGGCGGCCGGCGTGGTGGAAAGCATCGCGGTCAAGCTCGAAGACGAAGTCGGCACTGGCGACTTCATCCTCAAGCTGAAAGTACAAGGCGCTGCGCCGGCTGCTGCTCCAGCACCGGCTGCGGCCGCTCCTGCTGCAAAAGCTGACGCGGCTCCGGCTCCGGCTGCTGCCGCCCCTGCACCTGCTGCAAAAGCCGAGGCCGCTCCGGCCCCTGCTGCTGCCGCACCTGCGCCAAGCGGTGCCAAGGTTCACGCCGGCCCAGCCGTGCGTCAGCTGGCCCGTGAGTTCGGCGTTGAGTTGAACGCTGTGTCGGCCACCGGCCCGCACGGTCGCGTGCTCAAGGAAGACGTGCAGGTTTACGTCAAGGCCATGATGCAGAAGGCCAAGGAAGCTCCGGCTGCCGGCGCTGCTACCGGTGGCGCTGGTATTCCGCCGATCCCGGTCGTGGACTTCAGCCGCTTCGGCGAAACCGAAGAAGTGCCGATGACTCGCCTGATGCAAATCGGCGCGTCGAGCCTGCACCGCAGCTGGCTGAACATTCCGCACGTGACCCAGTTCGACCAGGCCGACATCACCGACCTGGAAGCTTTCCGCGTTGCGCAGAAAGCCGTGGCCGAGAAAGCTGGCGTGAAACTGACCGTGCTGCCTCTGCTGCTCAAGGCCTGCGCGCACCTGCTCAAGGAACTGCCGGACTTCAACAGTTCGCTGGCGCCAAGCGGTAAAGCGATCATTCGCAAGAAATACGTGCACATCGGTTTTGCAGTTGATACCCCGGACGGCCTGCTGGTGCCTGTGATCAAGAACGTTGATCAGAAGAGCCTGCTGCAACTGGCTGCTGAAGCTGCTGCACTGGCCGCCAAGGCCCGTGACAAGAAGCTGACCGCAGACGATATGCAGGGCGCCTGCTTCACCATCTCCAGCCTCGGGCACATTGGCGGCACTGGCTTCACGCCAATCGTCAACGCGCCGGAAGTGGCGATCCTGGGTGTGTCCAAGGCCACTATCCAGCCTGTGTGGGACGGTAAAGCGTTCCAGCCGAAGCTGATGCTGCCGCTGTCGTTGTCCTACGATCACCGTGTGATCAACGGCGCCGCCGCTGCACGCTTCACGCAGCGTCTGAGCCAACTGCTGAACGACATCCGCACCATCCTGCTGTAAGCCTCAAACGGGCCTCCCTTTTACCGGGGAGGCCTGGCTGCACCGATTTCCGAGCGCCACGCTCGTACCTCAACCCCGCCAACTGGCGGGGCTTTTTTTGGCCTGCTTTTTTGTCGGGGCAAGGGCGTAGCGCCTGCGTCAATGCGCCACCCATCACCTGGATTGTAGAAACCGCTACCGCGGCCGATAACAGCCATATAGCACTTAGCCTTCATCCTCTCTTGTCAGTGCGTGCTGCATGATGCAACCTTGCCGCAGGCGACAGTAAAGAGGGCGTGAGCCCGGCGCCGTGCGCATTTTTCCAAGCGAGTTTCCCCATGAAAAGCCAACCCGATGTCGCCCGTATGGCGGCCGAGGTAGTGACGCAGTTACCGGTGCCTTCGCGCCTCGGCATGCTGCGTTTCGAACGGCTTAATGAGGCAAGCTGGGCGCTGCTGTACCTCGACCCCAATTGCGAGCGCCAATTTGGTCTGCCGGCAGTCGAGCTGTGCGCCCTGGTCGGCACGCCCTATGCCAGCCTGATGGAACCGCAGGCGCGCTACCAACTGCACGACGCCATCCAGCAACAACTGACCCAGAGCCCGCATTACCTGGTGCGCTACACCTTGCATACCAGCGACGGGCCTTTGAGCCTGCTGGAGATGGGCGAGGCCTACAAACAACACAATCGTCACCTGCTGCGCGGCTACCTGATGGTGGTTGACGGGCTGTTCAGCGAAATCCCCACTGCCGCCCCGACCGCAGACCTGGAAAACCAGAACAGCCGCCTGCAGATCGCCCTGGAACTCAACCAGCGTGCCCAGCAGGAACAGTTGCAGCATCTGGAGCGTGTGCGCGCCCAACAGGAGCTGATCCTGCTGCTGGCACGCCAGCGCTACACCACGCCCAACTCGCTGCAGGAAGCCGCCGAGCTGATCACCCGCAGCGCGTGCGACATCTACCAGATCGATTGCGCGAGCATCTGGAACCTTGAAGGCCAGCGCCTGGTGCCGATCTCGGCGTACCACCGCGACGACCAACAGCATCACTTGCCTGAAGCGATCGACGCCAGCGGCTTCCCGGACTACCTGGAAGCCTTGCACTCGAGCCGCGCCATCGACGCCACCCACGCGTTGCGCGACCCGCGCACCCGGGAGATGGCCGAAAGCCTGCGCGCCAAGGACGTGCACGCGATGCTCGACGCGAGCATCCGTGTGGACGGCCAAGTCATCGGCGTGTTGTGCCTGGAACAAAGCGGCAGCTCGCGTGCCTGGCAGGCGGATGAGATCGCCTTCGCCGGCGAGTTGGCGGACCAGTTCGCGCAAGTGATCAACAACCACAACCGGCGCACCGCCACCAGCGCGCTGCACTTGTTCCAGCGGGCTGTGGAGCAAAGCGCCAACGCGTTTCTGCTGGTCAATTGCGACGGCGTGGTCGAGTACGTCAACCCAAGCTTTACCGCGATCACCCAGTACAGCGCCGAAGAAGTCCACGGCCATCGACTGGCGCAGTTGCCAGCCCTGGAAAACCTCAGCGAGTTGCTCTTCGACGCACCGTCGAGCCTGGCCAAAAGCAACAGCTGGCAGGGTGAGTTCAAGAGCCGACGCAAAAACCTCGAACCCTACTGGGGCCAGCTGTCGATTTCCAAGGTGTATGGCGACAACCGTGAGTTGACGCACTACATCGGCATCTACGAAGACATCACCCAGACCAAGCTGGCCCAGCAGCGCATCGAGCGCCTGGCCTACACCGACAACCTGACCAACCTGGGCAACCGCCCGGCGTTTATCCGCAACCTGGATGAGCGCTTCGCGCGCGACAGCGACAGCCCGATCAGCCTGTTGCTGGTGGACATCGACAATTTCAAGCGGATCAACGACAGCCTCGGCCACCAGACCGGCGACAAGTTGCTGATCAGCTTGGCCCGGCGCCTGCGCAACAGCCTGAGTGCCAGTGGCAGCCTGGCGCGGTTTGCCAGTAACGAGTTCGCGGTGTTGCTCGACGACACCGACCTGGAGAGTGGCCAACAGGTTGCCAGCCAGTTGCTGGCAACCCTCGACAAACCGATGTTTGTCGACAACCAACTGATCAGCGTCACCGGCTCCGTGGGCCTGGCCTGTGCGCCGTTGCACGGTCGTGATCCGCAAACCCTGATGCGTAACGCCGGGCTGGCCCTGCACAAGGCCAAGGCCAACGGTAAACACCAGGTACAGGTGTTTACCGAGGCGCTGAACGCCGAGGCCAGTTACAAACTGTTCGTGGAAAACAACCTGCGCCGCGCCCTGACCCAAAACGAGCTGGACGTGTTCTACCAGCCCAAGCTGTGCCTGCGCAGCGGCCGGCTGTTGGGCATGGAAGCGCTGTTGCGCTGGAACCACCCGGAAAAGGGCATGATCCGTCCCGACCAGTTCATCAGCGTGGCGGAAGAAACCGGGCTGATCATCCCCATCGGCAAATGGATCGCGCGCCAGGCCTGCCGCATGAGCAAGCAATTGAGCGCCGCCGGCATGGGCAATTTGCAGGTGGCGATCAACCTGTCGCCCAAGCAATTCTCCGATCCGGACCTGGTGGCCTCGATTGCCACCATCCTCAAGGAAGAACAGTTGCCCGCGAACCTGCTGGAGCTGGAGCTGACCGAAGGTTTGCTGCTGGAAGCCACCGAAGACACGCGCCTTCAGCTGGACCAGCTGAAGAGCTTTGGCCTGACCCTGGCCATGGATGACTTCGGCACCGGCTATTCGTCGCTGAGCTACCTGAAGAAATTCCCCATCGACATCATCAAGATCGATCGCAGCTTTATCCACGAAATCCCGGACAACCAGGACGACATGGAAATCACCTCGGCAGTGATCGCCATGGCCCACAACCTCAAGCTCAAAGTGGTGGCCGAGGGCGTCGAAACCTCCGAGCAACTGGCCTTCCTGCGCCGGCATCGTTGCGATGTGGGCCAGGGCTATTTGTTCGACCGGCCGATCCCCGGTTCAGAGCTGCTCGAGAAGCTTAAACGGTACCCGCGCGGGCCAATCGCCTGACAGCGCTGTAACACTCGGGCACACTGGCTGTCTGAATCTTTACCGCTAACTCAACCTGACGAGAGGACTGATCATGGTCTTGCGCTCGGAAATTCTGGTGAACAAAAACGTGTTGCCCACTCAAGAACAAGCTTTGCCTGGCCGTGAAACCCCGATGGCGCTGCCAGAGACGCATTTCGTCAACGGCAACCCGCTGCTCGGCCCCTTTGTCGACAACGTCGAGTTCGCGATCTTCGGTCTCGGTTGTTTCTGGGGTGCCGAACGCCGGTTCTGGCAGCGCGACGGTGTGGTCAGCACCGTGGTCGGCTATGCCGGCGGCTACACGCCGAACCCAACTTACGAAGAAGTTTGCTCGGGCCTGACCGGCCATAGCGAAGTGGTACTGGTGGTGTTCGACCAAGACAAGATCAGCTACGAAGAGCTGCTGAAAATGTTCTGGGAGCTGCACAACCCGACCCAGGGCATGCGCCAGGGCAACGACATCGGCAGCCAGTACCGTTCGGTGATCTACGCGGTGAAGCCTGAGCACCTGGAAGCGGCCAAGGCCAGCGCCGAGGCGTATCAGGGCGAACTGACCAAGGCCGGCCTGGGCACCATCACCACAGAAATCGAAGAGGCACCGACGGTGTACTTCGCCGAGGCGTATCACCAGCAATACCTGGCGAAGAACCCGCAGGGCTATTGCGGGATCGGCGGCACAGGCGTGACCTGCCCGATCTAAGCACAACGCAGATCAAAAAATGTGGGAGCGGGCTTGCTCGCGAATGCGGTATATCAGTCGACATATCTGTTAACTGACACTCCGCTTTCGCGAGCAAGCCCGCTCCCACATTTAGTGTTGTGCTTGGCTTGAGATCTGATTACTCAGCGATGAGCCAATCCATCTGCCACCCACCCTGGGTCTGGCCAAGTTTCTTGGACAGCCACGGCAGCAGCTCACGCAACTCCTCTTCCAACCCCCACGGCGGGTTGGCAATCGCCAGGCCCGAGCCGGTCAGGGTGTTGGGCGTGTCCAGCGGATGCACCAGCAACTCCACCCGCAGCAACTTCGGCGCACCCGTGCCGGCCAGGTCCTGGTAGAAGCGGCGCAGCATGCGCTGGTCTTTCACCGGGTACCAGATCGCCGCAACGGTCTGGCGCATGCGGCTGACTGCTTCCTTGAGGGACGCTGCGCAGCGCTGCATCTCGTCGAGCTTTTCAAACGGCGGATCGATCAGCATCAACGCACGTTTTTCCGGCACCGGCAGCAAGGCTCGCGGCACATGCCAGCCTTCGCCCAAATGTACTTTGACGCGGCGATCGCCCTTCATGTTGTCTTTGAGCAGCACGCCGTCTTCCGGGTGTTTTTCATTCAGCAGCACACGGTCCTGAGGCCGCGTAAGGCGGCGCGCCAGCTCCGGCGAGCCCGGGTAGTAGCGCAACTGGCCATCCGGGTTCATCTCATGCAACACGCGCATGTAGTCGGCGGTCAGCGGCGGCAGGTCGCTCTCGCCCCACAGGCGCGCAATGCCTTCCAGGTATTCACCGGTACGGTTGGCCTGATCACCTTGCAGGTCGTACAGCCCGATCCCGGCGTGGGTGTCGAGGTAGGCGAACGGCTGCTCCTTGCGCGACATCAGGGCGATGAGGCGGGTCAAGGTCAGGTGTTTGAAGACATCGGCGTGGTTGCCGGCGTGAAAGGCGTGACGATAATTCATGGTTGCTCCTGCGCAGGGGGCGAAGTTTACCTTCTACAGGCGCAAAGGGGCAGAGTGTGGCGAACGGGCTCACCTCGCGTTGGGCTGCGCAGCAGCCCTGATACGTTCACCGCGTTCTTTTTTGCCAGAACTCATTGGCAGGTTTTGGGGCCACTACGCAGCCCGACGCAGGGCAAGCCTGCTCGCCACAACCACCCCTCACACCTATGACTGTTTCCAGCAGGCGCTGCGTCAACTCAACTCTGAGGCCAGATAGTCGGCAAGCGCCCCATGGCTGATATCCGCCCCGCGCGCAAAGCAGGCGACCTTGTGGCGCAAGATCGCAGGCGTGAAAGCGGTATGCAGGTCGGGGCGCTGCTCTTCGAGCCATTGCAGCAAGTTGTCGATCAGCACGTGGGGTGATTGCGCTGCCAGATGCTCCAGCAACGAGGCAGGCACTTGCCACCATGGGCTGGTGTTGGCGGCAGTGACCGGGCCAGTCGCAACCGTCAGCGGTTTGCCGTTGATCAGGTAACGCTGAAATACCGGCAACACCTTCCCCGCCTCATCGCCGATGTTTTGCACAATCGGCAGAAATTGACCGCCATCCCAGAAGCGCAAAAACACTTCCTGCCCCTCGGGCAACAGCACCTTGGTCAAGCTTTGCAGGTGCGCTACCACTGTTTCCAGTGGGCTGGACGATACCGCCAGCCAACCCCAGTCCGTAGACACGGTGGTTGCTATCCAGTCGAGGAATGGGCTGTCGGGCTCGATGATGGCGACATAAGGCATGACCTCAGTCCACTCAGCATAGGCCGTGCTTGCCCAGACGGGCTGGGGCGGCATGCCAGCTGCCATTTTTCGCCAGACATCTACCGGCTTCGCGTCGCTGGCGTTACTGAGAATGACGAACGCATTCTCAGTCGTCCGAAGGGGACAATGGGTTAACCAAGTTTTTGGTAACAACTGATTCGGCATTAGGTACATTCCATTCAAAGGAGGACGCAAGCAATGATTCGTTTTTCATAACAATTGCTGTCACAAACAAAGCGTCAACAATTTCATTTTGAAAAGCTCTCGCCTAATCTAGAACCAATCAACATCCTCCCATCCCACAAGCTCTCCTATTACAAGCAAAATAAAAATGCCAAGGACGGAGGCCACTGAACAGACACCTAGACCTTTCAAAATAAATTTGAGCATCTTCGGAAACTCAGCGTAGTCCTCAGCACTAAGACATCCGTGTTTTATAGAGTGTGCGGGAAAGGCGAAAGCACCGATCACAGCCCTTATCGCCCACGATCTACTTATAGGATCCCAACCGACACTTCCATCCGAACTTATAACATACCAACTACGCTTAAGTTCTTCCGTATCTTTTCCTTCTTAAAATAAGAAAGTTACAAAGCCCACACAGGAACAGTCACAATAAATAAAAAAACACGCAACCATTAAGCTTCAGCAAATAATTCTTGCACCTTCAAAGGACAAAGTTGAGGCAACAAAGCTAAACATGTCACAACCCCCCATGAGCCAATGTACAACCTCATAGATATTTTCGCCTAACTTTTCGCCCCCATTGCCAGACAATGCACTTACACTTGCCAACGCCTTTACGCACGAGAGGTCCGAGACAGTTATTCAATTGACTCAGTAAATTTTATCGCTACGCGATAAAATTTTAAGTACTCTAGGTAGGCCACCCTAGAAAATTAATTACCAAGGCCATCAGCACACCACCTAATGTGAGCACAATTGCTGCTGTCGCAGAGGATACAATCCAAAACTTTAAGGGCTTCGGAAACCGCCTATAGTCATCCGGGTCAAGTTCACCTCTTTCAATTGATTTTTTAGGAAAAACCAACACACCCGAGACACCACTTAGAATATGAAACTTACCGACCAGCCCAGCGTTCAAAAGCGAGCTCCTATTTTGAACAACTAATGATCGCCCCAAACATCCGACAATTTCTGACATTCTAAAAAAAACCATATAAAACCAAATACCAATAATAAAAATACCGGACAAAAACAAGCCTAAGGAGGACATCAAAAAAATGATTTCCGAGTCACTTATCATCGGACAACCTTATAAACAATTTCCCCAATAGTTTCACCCACTTTAGAAAATGCGTTACCCCCTACAGCAGATCCCAACCCCGCGACTACAACCGCGCAAACCGCTCCACCCACCCCGACGGTAGCAACGCCAATACCGACACATATGGCCCCACTTCCCATAGCACCAACCACCCCACCAGTTACCATTCCAACGAATGCCCCACTTTCGGTGAACTTGACCTGCTGACACTCATCCCTGCTTCCAACTCGACACGTTTCCTTCACCTTCAATGCGGACGCTGATCCCCCTGGCCCAATACCGATAAACCCGCCCACCGTCATATACTGACTCGCCCGCGCGACACTTTGAATATGCGTCGCATATCCAGGAATCCACCCCTGACACACCCGCTTTGCTCCAATGATGAACCAAACTACGACTGGAAATCCCCAATGCTTTTTTGAGCTTCGGGTGATCGGCAATGCTAACTCCTTTGCGTACCAGAGGCCCGAGGCTGTTATCCAGTTGAGTTAACAGCTTCTGACGTTTAGCGAAAAATTCTGCACCTTGCAAATTGCCATGAGCCTGGAAGGTTTTGACGTGCAACTTTTCAAGATCCACGAGGACGGACGTGGTCCGCGTTAAATGATTTTCCACCATGCTTGATCCCACCCCCAACGCCATCAACTCTGCGCCAAAAAAGCACCAACCTCTTGCTGGTGCTCAACCATAAACGCCGCCTCTTCATCGCTCATCGGCGTCAGTGCATCGTTCACTTCTTTCGCCGCCTCCATCAGCAATGCCTCTTCACGCGTGCATTGGCTGTTAAGCGGGTCGCTGAGGACGAGCATTTGCCCCGGCCTCGCGTACTGCGTGAGTTGTGGATTGAGGCTGCGAAACCGCTCCAGCACGATCGCACTGGGCGATTCGAACAGCGACTTTTCCAAGGCATCCCGAGACATTGCGCGCTGCACGATATGAAACCCCGGCTCGACGCCAGCAGCTTTCCCGGCAGAGGGTCCCGGACCTTTATTCCCATGCTGCGGGAGGTCGCACTGGCCGTTCTTGCAGCGCTCGCACTCTTCGCAAAAAGGTGCACTACGTTTCAGGCTGGCCACTTGCACGCGGCTTAACGGGGCAGGAACAACCGCCAGCAGCTTTTCCTTTATTCCCGGCATTAACGGCGCAGTCGCGGCAGCCGGCGCGCCGCCAAGCTGGATCGGCACGCTGCTGAAAATTCCACCCGCCGACAGCGTGATCGACTGCCCTCCGGCCTGGATTGTCACGCTCGCACCGGCGTCGATGACAATGCTCTGCCCCGCTCCGATCTGGATGGTGCGACCTGCACGCATCTGCTGCGAACCACCAACTGTCAGGTGGTCATCCTGCTTGAGTTCGGTGAGGCGATTGCCATGGGTAATGCGCTGCTCTTCGCCTTGCAGCTCGTGATGCGACTCGCCGCCCACCTTCACCCGGCGCCCGTTATCGACCTGCACCTGCTGGTCATTCAGCACGTGCTGGGTCCAGTCACGCTGGGCACGCAAGTAGATTTCCTCGGCGCCTTTGCGGTCCTCAATGCGTAGCTCGTTGTAGCCGCCACCGCCCGGGCTGCTCTGGCTGCGAAAGATACTGCGGGTCTTGTCCGCTGGCAGATCGAGGGGCACCGGCGTTGCCGCGTTGGGCAGGCAGCCCATCACCAGTGGCATGTCCAGGTCACCATTGGCGAATCCCACCAGCACTTCCATACCGACTCTGGGTATCAGCACCGAGCCGTAACGATCATGCGCCCAGCCACTGGCGACACGCAGCCAGCAGCTGGAGTGCTCGTTGTGTTGCCCGTCACGGTCCCAGGCCAGTTGCACCTTGACCCGGCCGTATTCATCGCAATGGATTTCACTGTCGGCAGGCCCGGTAACCACCGCGTGTTGATAACCGCCGATGCTCGGGCGCGGCAGTTCAGCCAAGGGTGGGCGGAAAATCACATCCCATGGCACGGCGATAAACGTGTTGTGATAACCCTGACGTAAACCCTCACCTGAAGCCTCGGTAACAGCCTCTTCCAGCACCTGGGGTTGTTTGCCCTCATGGGAAACCTGGGTGACCAGCCACAAATCATTCCAGCTTTCTCGCGGGTGCCCGCCAAGCCTGAGGAACCGACCACTGGCCAAGGCAGGATCATCGCCTTCACCCCGGGCGGCTCTCGAGTCTGTGCGCAGGCGCTCCAAGCCTCGCTGCGCAAGGTATTTGCCATGGGGGCGATCGGAAAAGTGGCCGGGATACTGCTGCATTTCAAGGCTCGGAAGCTGCTCGCCAGCCACGGCACTTTCCAGCGTCAGGCGCGGCTTGCGAAAATCATAATCGCGCAGGTTTATCCCTGTTGTGCGGGTTTCCAGTTGCATCGCAAAGCGCTTGATCGCCGGAGTCGCCGCCACCATCCCGGAGCCGGGGCTGTAGGGAGTGGGCTGTTCGGCCCGGGCGAACACGGTCTGGTCATCACCGAATACCAGCAGGTGCCCGTCGGGCGAATGCTGGAAGTGGTAGTGGATGCCCACCTCGGCGCACAGACGTTGAATGAACGCCAGATCAGTCTCGCCGAACTGCACGCAGTACTCGCGCAGTGGATAAGTACCGCTCAGGCGAAACTCAAAGCGGTCGCTCAGGATGCCTTGCCCGACCAACACCAGCGCCACAATCTGCGGCACACTCTTGTGCTGAAAAATACGCTGATGACTGCTGTGCGCCAGGTACTTCAGATGCGGCACAAGACGGATCTGATAACGCGTCAGGCGCCGCCCCGACTCGCCCTGCCCGACTCGATAGACCAGGCCATGCACACCATGCCCCTGCTCATCGAAACCCAGATAGGCCTGGCGATGCAGCAAGCTTTCCAAATCGAGATCGGGCTGTTCGCTGACCAGTTCAAGGTCGATACAGTAAGGCTGACTCAGCGCCTCCTCACCCTGGAAGCTGTAGACCTTGAGGTCGCTGGCAACCCCATCCAGGGTCAGGTTAAACGCACTTTGATTGGCAGGAGCGAACATCCGGTGTTTCTCTGCGAAGGGTAGGCGGCCGATTCTGCACTACGGGTGCGCCCTGCTGAGCACGCCCCAGACAAATCAGTAAATCCCTACACGCTCGCATCAGAATCTTCTTCGGACCAACCCGAATCACACGCAAAAAAAGGCCCGCCATCCGTAGGACGCGGGCCTTTTTCTAATTCAACGGGCGCTTATCACCCGACGAATTATTTGTTGAGGTTGTAGTCTTTTTCCGCCGCGTCAAAACGCTCGACCATACCGGCAGTCGGTGCGCCCAGCTTGCTGACGAAGTAGATCGCCAGGCTGGCGAAGATAAAGCCCGGAATGATTTCGTACAGGCCCAGCAGCTCGAAGTGCTTCCACACAATCACAGTGACCGCGCCGACCAGGATGCCGGCCAGTGCGCCGTTGCGCGTCATCTGTTTCCAGATCACCGAGATCAGCACCACAGGCCCGAACGCGGCGCCGAAACCGGCCCAGGCGTAGCTCACCAGGCCCAGTACGCGGTTGTTCGGGTTGGCTGCCATGGCAATCGCGATCAGGGCAACCAGCAGCACCATCGCGCGGCCGACCCACACCAGCTCAACCTGGGAGGCGTTTTTGCGCAGGAAGGTTTTGTAGAAGTCTTCAGTCAGCGCGCTCGAGCACACCAGCAGTTGGCAGCTCAGGGTGCTCATGACGGCAGCCAGAATGGCCGACAACAGCACGCCCGCGATCCATGGATTGAACAGCAGTTTGGCCAGTTCGATGAACACACGTTCGTGGTTCTCGTTGACCGGGCCGGCCACTTCCGGGTGCGCCGAGAAGTAAGCGATGCCGAAGAAGCCCACCGCCACGGTGCCGCCCAGGCACAGGATCATCCAGGTCATGGAGATGCGACGCGCCTTGGCAATCGACTTCACCGAATCCGCCGCCATGAACCGCGCGAGGATGTGCGGCTGGCCGAAGTAACCCAGGCCCCAGCCCATCAGCGAAATGATGCCGATAAAGGTGGTGTTTTTCAGCATGTTGAAGTTGTCAGGGTTCTTGGCTTCGATCGCCAGGAACGTGGTGTCGATACCTCCGGTGGCCAGCAACACGATGATCGGCGTCAGGATCAGCGCAAAGATCATCAGCGTGGCTTGTACGGTATCTGTCCAGCTGACCGCCAGGAAACCACCGACGAAGGTGTAGGCAATTGTCGCGGCAGCACCGGCCCACAGCGCGGTCTCGTAGGACATGCCGAAGGTGCTTTCAAACAGACGGGCGCCGGCCACGATGCCGGAAGCGCAATAAATGGTGAAGAACACCAGAATCACCACCGCAGAGATGATTCGCAGCAGGCCGCTTTTGTCTTCGAAACGGCTGGAGAAGTAATCCGGCAGCGTCAGGGCGTCGCCGTTGTGTTCGGTCTGCACCCGCAGGCGGCCGGCCACGAACAACCAATTCAGGTACGCGCCGACGATCAGGCCGATGGCGATCCAGCTTTCCGACAGACCGGACATATAGATGGCGCCCGGCAGGCCCATCAACAACCAGCCGCTCATATCGGAAGCACCGGCGGACAATGCGGTGACCACGCTGCCGAGGCTGCGACCGCCGAGGATGTAGTCAGAGAGGTTGTTGGTGGAGCGATAGGCCATGAAGCCGATCAACACCATTGCTGCGATGTAGATCACAAATGTGATCAGGGTGGGATTACTAACGCTCATAAGAGTGACGCCCTGGCTTTGTTTTTATGTAGCGACGGTCTGTGTCAGACGGCCACCCGTTGATAAGCGGATAGACGAGACTGCGTGCCGCGCATTTATGACTGACGTTTCCCCAGGAAAGCCGCCAGCCGATGAACCAAACCTTGCAGGCGGTTGCACCTTGGGCGCGAATGCTATTCAACAAAGCAAATAAGGTGCAACCAGTTTCTTGAGAATAAGTTGCACCTAGGCGTGTTTACGCCCAAACAAAGGCTTTTTGCTTCTTTTCGGAGCAAGAACGGCCGACCTCAGAAGCAAACACACCAAGGGAGAGCGGATTTTGTTGAAGGCCGGATTTTTTCCCGATCACGATCAAAAATTTCCTGGACAATTTGGGTTGCACCCGGTTGCACCTCTGCATGCGCAAAGCTAATCTTGCCGCCAGCAGATGCCACGCAGTAGTGGCACCCATGAGGATAAAAAGATGGCAACGACCACCCTTGGGGTCAAACTCGACGACCCGACCCGCGAACGCCTCAAGGCCGCCGCGACCTCCATTGATCGCACGCCGCACTGGCTGATCAAGCAGGCGATTTTCAATTACCTGGAGAAACTGGAGGGTGGTGCAACCCTGAACGAGATTAATGGCTTGGGCAGCAAGGACGCGGAGGACGCTGGAGAAATTCAGCCAGACCACGCCCACCAGTGCTTCCTGGAGTTCGCCGAAAGCATCCTGCCGCAGTCCGTACTGCGCGCCTCGATCACCGCCGCCTACCGCCGCCCGGAACCGGAAGTGGTGCCGATGCTGATCGAGCAGGCCCGCCTGCCGCAGCAGATGGCCGAAGCCACCAACAAGCTGGCCGCCTCGATTGCCGAGAAGTTGCGCAATCAAAAGAGCGCCGGCGGCCGTGCCGGTATTGTTCAAGGCCTGCTGCAAGAATTTTCCCTGTCGTCTCAGGAAGGCGTGGCCCTGATGTGCCTGGCCGAAGCGCTGCTGCGCATCCCGGACAAGGGCACGCGCGATGCACTGATCCGCGACAAAATCAGCACCGGCAACTGGCAGCCCCATCTGGGCAACAGCCCATCGCTGTTCGTCAACGCCGCCACCTGGGGCCTGCTGCTGACCGGCAAACTGGTCGCCACGCACAATGAAGCCGGCCTCACCTCGTCCCTGAGCCGCATCATCGGCAAGAGCGGCGAGCCGATGATCCGCAAGGGCGTCGACATGGCCATGCGCCTGATGGGCGAGCAGTTCGTCACCGGCGAAACCATCGCCGAAGCCCTGGCCAATGCGAGCAAGTTCGAAGCCAAGGGTTTCCGCTATTCCTACGACATGCTCGGCGAAGCCGCGCTGACCGAACACGACGCCCAGAAGTACCTGGCCTCGTACGAACAAGCCATTCACTCCATCGGCAAAGCCTCTCACGGCCGTGGGATTTATGAAGGCCCGGGCATTTCCATCAAGCTCTCGGCACTGCACCCGCGTTACAGCCGTGCGCAATACGAGCGTGTGATGGACGAGCTGTACCCGCGCCTGCTATCGCTGACCTTGCTGGCCAAGCAATACGACATCGGCCTGAACATCGACGCCGAAGAAGCCGACCGCCTGGAGCTGTCGCTCGACCTGCTCGAACGCCTGTGCTTCGAGCCGCAACTGACCGGTTGGAACGGCATCGGTTTCGTGATCCAGGCCTATCAGAAACGCTGCCCGTATGTGATCGACTACGTCATCGACCTGGCCCGCCGCAGCCGCCATCGTCTGATGATCCGCCTGGTAAAAGGCGCGTACTGGGACAGCGAGATCAAGCGCGCCCAAGTTGAAGGCCTGGAAGGCTACCCGGTGTACACCCGCAAGGTGTACACCGACGTTTCCTACATTGCCTGCGCACGCAAACTGCTGTCGGTGCCGGAAGCCATCTACCCGCAGTTCGCCACGCACAACGCCCACACCCTGTCGGCCATTTACCACATCGCCGGCCAGAACTATTACCCCGGCCAGTACGAGTTCCAATGCCTGCACGGCATGGGCGAGCCGCTGTACGAGCAGGTTGTAGGCAAAGTTTCCGAGGGCAAGCTGAACCGTCCGTGCCGCGTGTACGCCCCGGTCGGTACCCACGAAACATTGCTGGCTTACCTGGTGCGTCGCCTGCTGGAAAACGGCGCCAACACCTCGTTCGTCAACCGTATCGCCGACCACACTATTTCGATCCAGGAACTGGTGGCCGACCCAGTGGCCAGCATCGAGCAGATGGCCACGCTGGAAGGCGGCTTCGGCCTGCCGCACCCGCGTATTCCACTGCCGCGTGACCTGTATGGCAGCGACCGCGCCAACTCGGCCGGTATCGACCTGGCCAACGAACACCGCCTGGCGTCGCTGTCTTGCGCGCTGCTGGCCACCGCGCACAACGACTGGAAAGCCGCGCCGATGCTGGGCTGCGCCTCCAGCAATGAGCCGGCCGCACCTGTGCTGAACCCCTCCGACCTGCGTGACGTGGTCGGCCATGTACAGGAAGCCACCGTCGAAGACGTCGACAACGCCATTCAATGCGCGATCAATGCCGGCCCGATCTGGCAGGCCACCCCGCCCGCCGAGCGCGCCGCGATCCTGGAGCGTGCCGCCGACTTGATGGAAGGCGAGATCCAGCCGTTGATGGGCCTGCTGGCCCGCGAGGCCGGCAAGACCTTCGCCAACGCCATCGCCGAAGTGCGCGAAGCCGTGGACTTCCTGCGCTATTACGCGGTACAGGCCCGTAACGATTTCACCAACGACGCCCACCGCCCATTGGGCCCCGTGGTGTGCATCAGCCCGTGGAACTTCCCGCTGGCAATCTTCAGCGGTCAAGTGGCTGCGGCACTGGCTGCCGGTAACCCGGTATTGGCCAAGCCTGCCGAGCAAACCCCGCTGGTGGCGGCACAAGCCGTGCGCATGTTGCTCGAAGCCGGTATTCCGGAAGGCGTGCTGCAACTGCTGCCGGGCCAGGGCGAAAGCGTCGGTGCCCGCCTGGTGGGTGATGATCGCGTCAAAGGCGTGATGTTCACCGGTTCCACCGAAGTGGCGCGCCTGCTGCAACGCAGCGTCGCCGGTCGCCTGGATGCCCAGGGCCGCCCAATTCCGCTGATCGCCGAAACCGGTGGCCAGAACGCAATGATCGTCGACTCTTCGGCGCTGACCGAGCAAGTGGTCATCGACGTTGTGTCCTCGGCCTTCGACAGCGCCGGCCAGCGCTGCTCGGCGCTGCGCGTTCTGTGCCTGCAGGAAGATTCGGCAGACCGTGTGATCGAAATGCTCAAGGGCGCCATGGCTGAATGCCGTCTGGGCAACCCGGAGCGCCTGTCGGTAGACATCGGCCCGGTGATCGACGCCGAAGCCAAGGCTGGCATCGAAAAACACATCCAGGCCATGCGCGACAAAGGCCGCAATGTGTACCAAGTGGCGATTGCCGACGGCGAAGAGATCAAGCGCGGCACCTTCGTGATGCCCACCCTGATCGAACTCGAAAGCTTCGACGAACTGCAACGCGAGATCTTCGGCCCGGTGCTGCACGTGGTGCGTTACAAGCGTAAAGAGATCGACCAGCTCATTGCGCAGATCAATGCCTCCGGCTACGGCCTGACGCTGGGCGTGCACACCCGCATCGATGAGACCATCGCCAAGGTGATCGACAATGTTCACGCCGGTAACGTCTATGTGAACCGCAACATCGTGGGCGCCGTGGTTGGGGTGCAGCCCTTCGGCGGCGAAGGCCTGTCGGGCACTGGCCCGAAAGCCGGTGGGCCGCTGTACCTGTACCGTCTGCTGTCGACTCGTCCTACCGATGCGATCGAACAATCCTTCGTGCGCGGCGACAAGCTGACCGCGCCGGACGTGCGTCTGCGCGATGCCATGAGCCAACCGCTGACCGCCCTGAAAACCTGGGCCGACAGCAGCAAGTTCAGCGAACTGAGCGCCCTGTGCAGCCAGTTCGCCGCGCAGTCGCAAAGCGGTATTACCCGCCAACTGGCCGGCCCGACCGGCGAGCGCAACAGCTACGCAATCCTGCCCCGCGAGCACGTGCTGTGTCTGGCGGACGTGGAAGGTGATCTGCTGACGCAACTGGCGGCAATATTGGCCGTCGGCGGTTCGGCGGTATGGCCGGAAACTGACCTGACTAAAGCGGTGTTCCCACGCCTGCCGAGGGAAGTTCAGGCGAAGATCAAGCGCGTGGCTGACTGGACCAAGGATGACGTGGTATTCGACGCCGTCCTGCACCACGGTGATTCCGACCAATTGCGTGCGGTGTGCCAGCAAGTGGCGCAGCGTGGTGGTGCGATTGTCGGGGTGCATGGTTTGTCGCAAGGTGAGACGGCGATTGCGCTGGAGCGTCTGGTGATCGAGCGGGCGTTGAGTGTTAACACCGCTGCGGCGGGCGGTAACGCCAGCCTGATGACCATCGGTTAACTGGCTAAATGCAGTAAAAATGTGGGAGCTGGCTTGCCTGCGATAGCGGCGGGTCAGTGACAGAAATGTCGGCTGGCACCGCCTCATCGCAGGCAAGCCCGCTCCCACACTGACCGCACCCCACCTTCGGCCCTTGTTCTGCCCTTCCATCACGCAAATCAATCTTGCTATCCAGCCTCTATTGGCGCACTTAGACTCCGGCCATTCCCTTAACAGGTAAGCCGCCATGTCCGAGACGCTGCTCAGTTCCCGCAATCTGGCTTTCGAGCTGTACGAAGTCCTCGATGCCGAGGGCCTGACCCAGCGCGAGCGGTTTGCCGAGCACAACCGCGAAACGTTCGATGCCGCCATCAGCACCGCGCGCAGCATTGCCGAAAAGTACTTCGCGCCGCACAACCGCAAGAACGACGAAAACGAACCGCGCTATGAAGATGGCAAGGCGATCCTGATCCCGGACGTCAAACCTGCCGTGGACGCCTTCCTCGAAGCCGGCTTTCTGAACGCCGCACGCAGTTTCGACGCCGGCGGCATGCAGTTGCCGACCCTGCTGTCGCAAGCCTGCTTTGCGCACTTCCAGTCGGCCAACGCGGCCTCGACCTCCTACCCGTTCCTGACCATGGGCGCCGCCAACCTGATCGAAAGCTTCGGCACCGAGGCGCAGAAGCAGCGCTTCCTGCAGCCAATGATCGAGGGCCGCTTTTTCGGCACCATGGCACTGACCGAGCCGCATGCCGGTTCATCCCTGTCGGATATTCGTACGCGGGCAGAGCCAGCGGCTGACGGCAGTTATCGCCTCAAGGGCAACAAGATCTTTATCTCCGGGGGCGACCACCCGCTGTCGGAAAACATCGTGCACATGGTGCTGGCCAAGCTGCCGGACGCGCCGGCCGGGGTGAAGGGCATTTCACTGTTTATCGTGCCCAAGTTCCTGGTCAATGAGGATGGCAGCCTGGGCGCGCGCAACGATGTGCTGCTGGCCGGGTTGTTTCACAAGATGGGCTGGCGCGGCACCACGTCCACGGCGCTTAACTTCGGCGATAACGACAATTGCGTCGGCTATCTGGTAGGCAAGCCGCATCAGGGTCTGAGTTGCATGTTCCAGATGATGAACGAGGCGCGCATCGGCGTGGGCATGGGCGCAGTCATGCTCGGTTACGCCGGCTACCTCTACTCGCTGGAATACGCGCGCGAACGCCCGCAAGGTCGCCTGCCCGACAGCAAAGACCCAGGCACCGCGCCGGTTTCGATCATCCAGCACGCCGATATCAAGCGCATGCTGCTGACACAAAAAGCCTATGTCGAAGGCGCTTTCGACCTCGGCCTGTATGCCGCGCGACTGTTCGACGACACCACCACGCTGGAAACCGACACCGAGCGCAAGCAAGCCCACGAACTGCTCGACCTGCTCACGCCCATCGTCAAATCCTGGCCGTCGGAGTTCTGCCTCAAGGCCAACGAGCTGGCGATTCAGATTCTCGGCGGCCACGGCTACACCCGCGAATACCCGGTGGAGCAGTACTACCGCGACAACCGCCTGAACCCTATCCACGAAGGCACCCACGGCATCCAGTCCCTGGACCTGCTCGGGCGCAAGCTGGCGCAGAATGGCGGCGCGGGCCTCAAGCAACTGATCCGCCTGATCGCCGAGACGGGCGCTCGAGCACAGCAATACCCATCGCTGACCGCACTGCGAGAACCACTGGAAGAATTAGTGACCAACCTGCAGCGCGTCACACTCGGCCTGCTGACCGATCTCGCCCAAGGCAAGGTCAACAGCAGCCTGGCGAATTCGGCACTGTATTTGAAGGTGTTCGGGCACACGGTGATTGGCTGGCGCTGGCTGGAACAGGCAATTCGCGCCGAGGAAGGCCTGGCCAAGGGCAATGCGGCGGATGTTGCCTTCTATAAAGGCAAGCTCCAGGCCGCTCGGTACTTCCTGACCTGGGAAGTGCCGAGCTGCCATCATGAACTGGCGATTCTGGAGGCACGCGATGACACGTGCCTGGGGATGCAGGATGCGTGGTTCTAAGGCGTTCCGATCGCCTTGGAAATCACTTCGACCGTGGCGCTGACTTGCTCTTGGTAACGGTCGAGTTCCTGCTGGTGGTGCTTTTGCATTTCGATCTGCTCGGCGCACAGGTTCAGCGCAGCCAGTACCAATAATTTGTCACCGATTAACGTCGGGTACTTTTTCTTGGTGGTGGCCAGGGAGGCCTTGAGCATGGTCACGGCGTGCATCAGGGTTTGATCTTCCCCGTCCGGCGCCTTGATCGAGTAATCCTCTCCGAGAATCGAAACGACCTTTATGCCTTCATTCATGCGCCGACAGGACCTGCGCTCACACGCTCAACCAGGGCCTGGATGCGCGCGGCGGTTGCGCCGTGCTTTTCTTCCTGTTCCATCAGGTTCAGTTGCAGGCTGTCGTTTTCATCCTTGGCGCGGGCCAGTTCGGCCTTGAGGGATTCGTTGCTGCCCAGTAGGTCCTGATTTTGCTGTACCAGGTCGCTGACCAGTTGTTCGAGTTGGCTGAGGGATGCTTCTAACATTTTGATTTCTCGGGCTTTTTCAAAGGGCGGTGACGATAAAGAAAATTCACCTCGGATGCCAGGGTTATCCCAGGCGCGCAGCCCGATATTTAAGGGCCGGGCCGCACTTTCGAGCCTTAGTGACTGCATTTACCCCATCTGGTTCCTGAATCCGCCCAACCCCTCGTCTGATGCGACAAAAGCGCGCGCCCCCTTAAGACTTTAGTCGCATGGCCGATAGCTGATGCACACCCCGTCTCATGGCCGCACGGATCGCGCTTCTCCCCAGGACTTCAGCATGTCTCTTCGTAATATGAATATCGCGCCGCGCGCCTTTCTTGGCTTCGCGTTTATTGGTGCGCTCATGTTGTTTCTCGGTGTGTTCGCCTTGAACCAAATGAGCAAGATCCGTGCTGCCACCGAAGACATCACACTGTCCAGCGTACCGAGCATTCGCGCTCTCGACGAGTTCACCCAGCTGACCCTGCGCCTGCGGGTGTTGTCGTATCGCTTGCTGACCAACCGTGAGCCAGACGTGCAGCAAAAGACCCTGGAAGCCTTTGAACTGCGCAACCAGCAGATCCGCACCGCCCAGAGCGTCTACGAAAAACTCATCGAGAGTGGCGAAGAACGCTCGACCTACGACGAATACGTGCGCTTGCTCGGTCAGTACCGCCAGATCGAAGAGCGCATGAAGAGTTTGTCTCGCGCCAACCAGATCGACGACCTGCGCAACTTGCTCAACACCGAATTGCTGAGCAACTCCGAGCAAGTCAACGCGGTGCTGACGCGCCTGCTGGACATCAACAACAAGATGGCCAATGCCACCAATCAGCAAGCCAAAGACCAATACGACATGGCCTTTGACCTGGTGGTGGGCCTGCTGATCATTGCTACGGCGCTGACCCTGCTGTTTGCGTGGCTGCTGACCCGCAGCATCACCCTGCCAATCGCCCAGGCACTGGAAGCGGCCGAAGAAGTCGCCGAAGGCAACCTCACGCGCCCGATCAAGGTCGACGGCAACGACGAAGCCGGCCGCCTGCTGGCCGCCATGGCCAAGATGCAGGAAAAATTGCGCGACACGCTGCAACGCATCGCCGGTTCCGCCACGCAGCTGGCCTCCGCCGCCGAGGAGCTGAATGCCGTCACCGACGAAAGCGCCCGCGGTCTGACCCAGCAAAACAACGAAATCGAACAAGCCGCCACCGCCGTCAACGAGATGACCAGCGCCGTCGAAGAGGTGGCGCGCAATGCGGTCAGCACCTCCGAGGCCTCGCGCAATGCCACCACGTCAGCGGGTGACGGCCGTGACCTGGTGCAGGAAACCGTCAGCGCCATCGAGCGCATGAGCGGTGACGTACAGGCCACCGCCACACTGATTGGCGACCTGGCCAATGAATCGCGTGACATCGGCAAGGTGCTGGACGTGATTCGCGGCCTGGCCGACCAGACCAACCTGCTGGCGCTGAACGCCGCAATTGAAGCCGCACGCGCCGGTGAAGCCGGTCGCGGGTTTGCTGTGGTGGCTGATGAAGTGCGCGCTCTGGCCCATCGCACCCAGCAGTCGACCAGCGAGATCGAGCGGATGATTGGCAGCATTCAGGCCGGCACCGAACACGCAGTGGATTCGATGCGTAACAGCACCGAACGCGCGGAGTCGACACTCAACATCGCCAAAGGCGCGGGCCTGTCGCTGGATACCATCAACACCGCGATTGTCGAGATCAACGAACGCAACCTGGTGATCGCCAGCGCGGCAGAAGAGCAGGCGCAGGTGGCGCGGGAAGTGGACCGCAACCTGGTGAACATTCGTGATCTGTCGGTGCAGTCAGCCACCGGTGCCAGCCAGACCAGTGCGGCGAGTAGTGAGTTGTCGCGCCTGGCGGTGGATTTGAATGGGATGGTGGGGCGCTTCAGGCTGTAAGTCGATTCCTGTGGGAGCTGGCTTGCCTGCGATAGCATCTCCTCGGTGAACCTGACCCACCGAGTTGCCTGCATCGCAGGCAAGCCAGCTCCCACATTGGATTGATGTAGGCCGGCAAAAGCTTTTTGACAGCACAGCAATTCAACAGGTTAGAATCGCTGGCACGCAGACTGCATGGTCAGTTTGCGCCCTGTCTTCCCCGTTCTGGAGTACTGCCTTTGAATGCGACGACCATCAACAGCCTGTTCTTGATCGGCGCGTTGCTGGTGGGTGCGAGCATTCTGGTGAGTTCTCTTTCGTCCCGCCTGGGTATCCCGATTCTGGTGATCATCCTGGCCGTGGGCATGATCGCCGGCGTCGATGGCGGCGGCATCATCTTCGACAATTACCCGACCGCCTACCTGGTGGGCAACCTTGCCTTGGCAGTGATCCTGCTCGACGGCGGCTTGCGCACACGGGTGGCGAGTTTTCGCGTGGCACTCTGGCCGGCGTTGTCGCTGGCCACGGTGGGGGTGTTGATCACCACCGGCCTCACCGGCATGGCCGCAGCCTGGCTGTTCGACCTCAATATCATTCAAGGCTTGCTGATCGGCGCCATCGTCGGCTCCACGGATGCTGCGGCTGTGTTCTCGCTGCTCGGCGGCAAAGGCCTGAATGAGCGGGTTACCGCCAGTCTTGAAATCGAATCCGGCAGTAACGACCCAATGGCGGTGTTCCTCACCGTTACCCTGATCGACATGCTTGCCAGCGGCCAGACCGGCCTGCACTGGAGCTTGCTGACCCACCTGATCCGCGAATTCGGCATCGGCGGCATCGTCGGCCTGGGCGGCGGCTGGCTGATGCTGCAGATGGTCAACCGCATCAACCTGGCCACTGGCTTGTACCCGATCCTGGTGATCGCCGGTGGCCTGGTGGTGTTCGCCCTGACCAACGCCTTGCACGGCAGCGGCTTCCTCGCGGTGTACCTGTGCGGCCTGGTGATTGGCAACCGCCCGGTGCGCAGCCGTCATGGCATTTTGCATATGCTCGACGGCATGGCCTGGCTGGCGCAGATCGGCATGTTCCTGGTGCTGGGCCTGCTGGTCACGCCGCATGACTTGCTGCCCATCGCCCTGCCGGCACTGGGCCTGGCGCTGTGGATGATCCTGTTTGCACGGCCGCTGTCAGTCATGGTCGGCCTGCTGCCGTTCAAGGCGTTCCACGGGCGCGAAAAAGCCTTTATCGCCTGGGTCGGCCTGCGCGGTGCGGTACCGATCATTCTGGCGGTGTTCCCGCTGATGGCCGGCCTGCCTCACGCGCAGCTGTACTTCAACCTCGCGTTCTTTATCGTGCTGGTCTCGCTGCTGGTGCAGGGCACCAGCCTGCCATGGGTGGCCAAACTGCTCAAAGTCACCGTACCGCCGGACCCCGCGCCGATTTCCCGCGCGGCCCTGGAAGTGCACGTCACCAGCGAGTGGGAGCTGTTCGTTTACCGTCTGGGCGCGGAAAAATGGTGCATTGGCGCAGCCCTGCGCGAACTGAAAATGCCCGAGGGCACGCGGATCGCCGCGTTGTTCCGTGGCCAGCAACTGCTCCATCCGTCGGGTAGTACGGTGCTGGAAGTCGACGATCTGCTCTGCGTGATCGGCCACGAACACAACCTGCCGGCCCTCGGCAAATTGTTCAGCCAGGCGCCGCAACGTGGCCTCGACCTGCGTTTCTTCGGCGACTTCGTTCTCGAAGGCGACGCCCAGCTGGGTGCGGTGTCGGCCCTGTACGGCCTCAAGCTCGAAGGCATCGACCCGGATATGCCACTGAGCCGCTTCATTACCCAGAAGGTCGGCGGCGCGCCAGTGGTAGGCGACCAAGTGGAATGGAACAACACGTTGTGGACCGTCGCGGTCATGGACGGGAACAGAATCGGAAAAGTCGGCGTCAAATTCCCCGAAGGAAGTCGTCCAGGCCCTGGACTCTTCCTCTAAACTGCGGGGCTACGGCGCCACGCCCCCACCTTTTTTACCTTGCTCGACCGGTATCCATGACAACTCTGCGCACCTTTTTAGCCACTGCCCTGCTGGGCCTGACCCTCTGTGTCGGCAGCGTTTACGCCGCCGACCCGCCCAGCGCCGAGTCCATCCAGCAAACCCTGGACAAACTGCCCGACCGCAAGCTGCCTGACGCCGACATGAAGGCGCTGCAAACCATCCTGCAACAGACCCTGACCTACCTGGGCAACAAGCAGGATTACGAGCAGCGCCTTGTCGACCTCAAGCGCCAGCTCGAAGACGCCCCGCGCCAGACCACTGAAAACCAGCGCGAACTGGTACGGCTCAAGGCCACCAAAATCATCCCGGTGGCGCAGCGCTACGCCACCCTGCCGGTGCCGCAGCTTGAGCAGTTGCTGGTGCAACGCACCACCCAGCAAGGCGATCTGCAAAAAACCGTGGCCGACGCCAACAGCATGTCCGTTGCCGCCCAGACCCGTCCCGAACGCGCTCAGACCGAAATCAGCAACAGCCAGACCCGCATCCAGCAGATCAACTCGATCCTCAAGGCGGGCAAAGACAACGGCAAGACCCTCACCGGCGACCAGCGCAACCAACTGAATGCCGAACTGGCCGCCCTCAATGCCCTGATTCCACTGCGCCGCCAGGAACTGGCCGGCAACAGCCAACTGCAAGACCTGGGCAATAGCCAGCGCGACCTGGCAACCGAGAAAACCAGCCGCCTGGAGCAGGAAATCCAGGACCTGCAAACGCTGATCAACCAGAAACGCCTGGCCCAGTCCCAGCAGACCGTGACCCAACAGTCCATCGAAGCGCAGAAGGCCGGCGGCAGCAGCCTGCTGGCCTCGGAAAGCGCGGCCAACCTTAAACTGTCCGACTACCTGCTCAAGAGTACCGACCGCCTCAACGAGTTGACCCAGACCAACCTCAAGACCAAGCAGCAACTGGACGCAGTGACGCAAAGCGACTCGGCCCTGGACGAGCAAATCAACGTGCTCAAGGGCAGCCTGCTGCTCTCCAAGATCCTCTACAAGCAGAAACAGGCGCTGCCCCGTCTCACGGTCGACCGCGACCTGGCAGACGATATCGCCAACATCCGCCTGTACCAGTTCGAGATCAACCAGCAGCGTGAGCTGATCAACTCGCCCAGTGCGTATGTGGATAACTTGCTGGCCAACCAGCCGCCGGAAGACGTGACGCCGCAACTGCGCCGCACCTTGCTGGAGTTGGCGATCACCCGCAGCGACTTGCTTGAGCGCCTGAGCCGTGAGCTGAGTGCACTGCTGAACGAATCGATCACCCTGCAACTGAACCAGAAACAACTGCTCAGCACCGCCACCACCCTGCGCGCGACGCTGGACGAGCAAATGTTCTGGATCCCCAGCAACAAGCCGCTGGACACCGAGTGGCTGGAAACCGTACCGGCGCACCTGAACAAACAGATCACCACCCTGCCGTGGGCCTCAAGCGTCAGCGAACTCTACGACGGCCTGACCCAGCGCCCGCTGTTGTTCCTGCCACTGCTGCTGTTGATCGGTGCATTGTTGTGGCGCCGTAAAGCGCTGTACCAGCGCCTGAACAAGGTTCACCTGGACATCGGCCACTTCAAGCGCGACAGCCAGTGGCACACGCCGCAGGCCATCCTGATCAACATCCTGCTGGCGATGCCGGTGTCCCTGGGCCTGGCGCTGTGCGGCTACGCGCTGCAGATCGACGCCCGCGGGCAAAACGCCAACCTTGGCGATGCACTGCTGCAGATCGCCCAAGCGTGGCTGGTGTTCTACACCGCCTACCGCATCCTGGCGCCGGGCGGCGTGGCGGAACTGCACTTTCGCTGGGAGAAACCCCAGGTTGAATTCCTGCAAGGCTGGGTGCGCAAACTTGGCCTGGTAGTGCTGGCATTGGTGGCCGTAGTGGCCATCGCCGAGCACCAACCCGAGGCGCTGGCCGACGACGTGCTGGGCATCGGTGTGGTACTGACGTGCTACGCGCTGATGGCCTGGCTGCTGGGCCGCCTGCTGCTGAACAGCCCGACCCACGAGAAAGCTTCACTGTTTCGTAAAGCCGTGGGCCTGGTGTTCACCGCCCTGCCCGTCGCCCTGTTTCTGGCGGTGTGCTTTGGCTATTACTACACCGCGCTCAAACTCAGCGACCGCTTGATCAATACCCTGTACCTGCTGATGTTCTGGCTGGTGATCGAAGCCACCTTCGTGCGCGGCCTCGGCGTCGCCGCACGGCGCCTGGCCTACGCGCGTGCACTGGCCAAACGCCAGGCCGCCAAGGAAGCCGGTGATGGCGAAGCGGTGATCGAAGAACCGACCCTGGACATCGAACAGGTCAACGAACAGTCCATGCGCCTGATTCGCCTGGCCTTGCTCGGCGGCTTTATCGCGGCGCTGTACTGGGTGTGGAAAGACCTGATCACTGTGTTCTCCTACCTCGACAACATCACTCTGTACGAGTACACCAGCGGCACCGGCGCCAACATCAGCATGGTGCCGATCAGCTTCGGCGACTTGCTGGGTGCGTCGATCATCGTCGGCATCACCTTCGCCCTGGCGCGCAACTTGCCGGGTTTGCTGGAAGTGCTGGTGCTGTCCAAGCTGGACCTGGCTCAAGGCAGCGCCTACGCCACAACCACCTTGCTGTCTTATGTGATTGCCGGGGTCGGCTTCGTCTCCACCCTGTCCACGCTCGGCGTGAGCTGGGACAAGTTGCAATGGCTGGTGGCAGCGCTCTCGGTGGGGTTGGGCTTCGGGATGCAGGAGATCTTCGCCAACTTTATCTCCGGCATCATGATCCTGTTCGAACGCCCGGTGCGTATCGGCGACACCATCACCATCGGCAACCTGTCGGGCACCGTCAGCAAGATCCGCATCCGTGCGACGACCATTACCGACTTTGACCGCAAAGACATCATTGTCCCGAACAAGACGTTTATTACCGGGCAACTGATCAACTGGTCGCTGACCGACACCATCACCCGCGTCACGCTGAAACTGGGTGTGGACTACGGCTCCGACCTGGACCTGGTGAAGGAACTGCTGCTCAAGGCCGCGCGAGAAAACCCACGCGTGCTGAAAGAGCCGGAACCCCACGTGTACTTCCTCAACTTCGGCGAAAGCACCCTCGACCACGAATTGCGCATGCACGTGCGCGACCTCGGTGACCGCAACCCGGTGATCGACGAGGTGAACCGCTTTATCAACCGCGAGTTCAAGAACCACCACATCAACATCTCGTTCCGCCAGATGGAGGTTTACCTCAAGAACCTTCACGGCCAGGAATACAAACTGGTGGAAGTCGACACCCCGGCCAAACCCGCCAACGACGGCGGCGTGCAAGAACCACCGCCGAGCAAACTCGACTAACGCGTCTATCCCCAGCAGAATGCTCGGACATTCTGCTGGAGATGGCCGGTGAAAGCCCTCGACGAACTGACCTTCGACAACCGCTTCGCACGCCTGGGCGACGCGTTCTCAACCCACGTATTGCCTGAGCCGCTCGACGAGCCGCGCCTTGTGGTCGCAAGCAATGCCGCCATGGCCCTGCTCGACCTCGACCCGGCAGTGGCCGACACGCCGGTGTTTGCCGAGCTGTTCAGCGGGCACAAGCTGTGGGCCGAAGCGGAGCCGCGGGCGATGGTCTATTCCGGCCACCAGTTTGGTGGCTACACCCCACAACTGGGCGACGGCCGCGGGCTGCTGCTGGGCGAGGTGTACAACGAGGCCGGCGAACACTGGGACCTGCACCTCAAAGGCGCCGGGATGACGCCTTATTCGCGCATGGGCGACGGCCGCGCGGTGCTGCGCTCTTCGATCCGTGAGTTTCTCGCCTCCGAGGCGTTGCATGCGCTGGGCATCCCCAGCAGCCGCGCCTTGTGCGTGATTGGCTCCAGCACACCCGTGTGGCGCGAGAAACAGGAGCGCGGCGCCATGGTGCTGCGCCTTGCGCACAGCCATATCCGCTTCGGGCATTTCGAATATTTTTACTACACCAAAAAGCCCGAGCAGCAGGCTGAACTGGCCGAACACGTGTTGAACCTGCACTACCCCGAGTGCCGCGAGCAGCCCGAGCCGTACCTGGCGATGTTCCGCGAAATCGTCGAGCGCAATGCCGAGATGATCGCCAAATGGCAGGCCTACGGTTTCTGTCACGGCGTGATGAACACCGACAACATGTCGATCCTGGGCATCACCTTCGACTTCGGGCCGTTTGCGTTCCTCGATGACTTTGACGCGCACTTCATCTGCAACCACTCCGATCACGAAGGGCGCTATTCCTTCAGCAATCAGGTGCCCATTGGGCAGTGGAACCTCAGCGCGCTGGCCCAGGCGCTCACGCCGTTTATCAGCGTTGACGCCTTGAAAGAGGCGCTTGGCCTTTACCTACCGCTGTACCAGGCCCATTACCTGGACCTGATGCGCCGTCGGCTTGGGTTGACCACGGCTGAAGACGATGACCAAAAGCTGGTGGAGCAGTTGCTCAAGCTGATGCAAAACAGCGGCGTGGACTACACGCTGTTCTTCCGCCGCCTGGGTGATGAGCCCGCAGCGCAAGCTGTGGCGCGGCTGCGCGATGACTTCGTCGACCTTGCAGGGTTTGATGCCTGGGCCGAAGTGTACACAGCCCGAGTTGCGCGCGACGGGGACTACAGCGAAGCGCAGCGCCGTGAGCGCATGCACGCGGTAAACCCGCTGTACATCCTGCGCAACTATCTGGCACAAAACGCCATCGCCGCCGCCGAGTCAGGCGACTACAGCGAAGTACGTCGATTGCATGAAGTGCTGAGCAATCCGTTTGAAGAGCAGGCGGGGATGGAGCAATACGCCCAGCGGCCGCCGGATTGGGGCAAGCATTTGGAGATCAGTTGTTCGTCGTAAGTTCGCAAAAGCGATACGTTCACGGTGGCGAGCAGGCTTGCCCCGCACTGGGCTGCGCAGCAGCCGCAAAATCTGCAATGAAGATCCGCCTGATACAACTCGGTTACTTTACTGGGGGCTGCTCCGCAGCCCAACGTGGGGCAAGCCCGTTCGCCACAGTTATGTATTTGCCTTGATAAATAGCGGCGCTGGCTCCAGATAGAAACCATTGGCCATCTCCAGGAGCCCTCCATGTCCGAACCTCTCGTCATTCCCTGCCCCCATTGCAACGGCCTCAACCGCATCCCCGGCGAACGCCTGGGTGATGCGCCAAAGTGCGGGCGCTGTAAACAGCCGGTGTTGTTGAACAAGCCTTTTGAATTGAAACAGGGCGACTACTCAAGCCAGATAAAAGGCGACCTGCCTTTGTTGGTGGATGTGTGGGCTGAGTGGTGCGGGCCGTGCAAGTCGTTTGCGCCGGTGTTCGAGCAGGCGGCTGGGCAGTTGGAGGGCAAGTGCCGGTTGGCCAAGCTCGACAGCGAGGCCAATCAGCAGCTGTCGGCGCAATTGGGGATTCGCTCGATTCCCAGCCTGATTCTGTTCAAGAACGGCCGCGAAGTAGCGCGCCAGAGTGGGGCATTCCCGTTGCCGCAGTTGATGAGTTGGTTGCGTAGCCAAGGCGTGTAATCCAAACCCGATATCAACTCGGTCAAATGTGGGAGCTGGCTTGCCTGCGATGGCATCACCACGGCTTGCCTGACAGACCGAGTTGTCTGCATAGCAGGCAAGCCAGCTCCCACACTGACCGCGTTTCAGGCTTCGGCTACGGGAGTTTCGCGGTCCATCATCTGGCCTACGAGCTGTACGCCGAGTTCGCTTAATTGATGGATGGCCAGGGCGATGTCGCGGTGTTCGCCGGTGAGGTCGTTGGACAGCTTGAGTAATAGCGCGCGCACGGAAGAGAAGGTTTCGTAGCTGTTGAGCACGACGGTTTCGGTGGGGAGGTTGGGTGATACGCAGAACAGGTTGGTGGCGTTTGGCATAATCGACTTTTCCTGAATTTGGCTGCTATCACACCGCTACTAAACGGAGGGGTGGCAGCTGCACGCAGGTTAGTAGACCGGTGGAAAGCCGAAGACCGGCGCACCCGAGGGTGCCCTACGCACAGCCACCATCATGCTCAGACCAGAAGGTCCGATAGACGACACTTGTACGTTCGGCGATCACACTCGGGCTACTAAACCCGACCACTGAGAATTCAGCGGTCCGAGAACCTTAGAGACGCCCATCCAGACGCACAAGCCGGCGGATTCTGGCTTATCTGTAGGCAGCGAGACAAGGCGCAACCCCGCTTGCCAGACCCTTCCTACAGCCTCTGTGGGAACAATCCAATTCCCCCTGCAGCAATGCAAAACAAATGTGGGAGCTGGCTTGCCTGCGATGCAGGCAACTCGGTTTGCCAGTTAAACCGAGGTGATGCTATCGCAGGCAAGCCAGCTCCCACAGGGCTAAGCGGTGCCGGCAAGGATCACGCGCTTTCCAGCAAGTTATGCAACTCCACAAACTGCTGCGTTAGCTTGTGCCGTGGGTCCAGGTGGATCAGCGGCTTGCTCTCCTGGTGCGACTCGCGCATGCGCACGGAGCTGGCCAGGTACACCGGCAGCACCGGCAGGCCTTCGGCGATCAGCTCATCGAGCATCTGCTGCGGCAGGCTTGCGCGCGCCTGGAATTGGTTGACCACGATGCCTTCCACTTCCAGGCCTTCGTTGTGGTCTTCCTTCAATTCTTCGATTTCCGCCAGCAGGCCATACAGCGCCTGGCGTGAAAAACTGTCGCAATCGAACGGAATCAATACACGATCAGCGGCAATCAGCGCCGAAACCGCATAAAAATTCAGTGCCGGCGGCGTGTCCAGGTAGATCCGGTCGTAGTCCTCGCTCAGTTCATCGAGCAGCTTTCGCAGCTTGTTGATCTTGTGCTTGGCCTCAAGCTTGGGCTGCAGGTCGGCAAGCTCGGCCGTCGCGGTAATGACGTGCAGGTTGTCGAACGGCGTTTCGTAAATGTCTACGCGGTTTTTCTTGGAAAACGGCCCGGATGACAGGGTTTGCTTGAAGAATTCGGCGATGCCCATCGGGATATCGTCGCCGGTCAGCCCGGTGAGGTACTGAGTCGAGTTGGCTTGCGCATCGAGGTCCACCAACAGGGTTCGATAGCCTTCACTGGCGCTGACCGCCGCCAGGTTGCAGGCAATGCTGGACTTGCCAACGCCGCCTTTCTGATTGAACACCACACGCCGCATGGAAAAACCTCCGTGTATCAATGAATGTCCGAGTGTAGAGGGCAAAAGCGCCTGTTAGCTACCTCGTTCATCCATGCACTGGCGCATTGCGCGGCCGGATGCGCGATACCCGTAATCCAGCGCTCACAAACTAAAAGGAATACTCCGACAACCCCGCCAGTCCTCGGGTAAAGGACAATCTGCAAATCTTTCCCAGTAAATTGTAATCAGCCGTGAACAATTCTTTACCAAAGTTTGCTAGAAGCCCACAGCACCGGGATAATGCGCGCCATTCGGCCTGTGTTCCCTGTCCCGGTATTCGGGGCCAACGGCCGCACATGGAAGCCCGCAGGGGCGGGATAACTTCTCAGTGATCACTTTCAACATCGCCCAATGGCGCGCCTGGGCTCCCGGCCTGGAGAGTGCGCACGACTGGCACGCCTGGTGCCAGGCCCCAGTGGCGCTGCCTGGCAGCGATGCTTCGCCTGACGTGTCCTTTTTGCCTGCCATGCAGCGCCGACGCCTGAGTCGCCTGGCACGCATGGCGTTCAGTGTCGGTTGGCCCCTGGCCGAAGGCCTGCAAGACCTGCCGCTGGTGTTTATTTCCCGGCACGGCGAAACCCCGCGCACCCTCGACATCCTCAGTGATCTGGCCGATGGCCAACCCCTGTCGCCGACCCAGTTCAGCCTATCGGTGCATAACGCGGTGATCGGCCTGTGGTCGATCCTGCGCAATGAAACCAGCGAAATGACCGCACTCGCCGCCGCAGGCGACGGCCTGGAGCACGGCATGCTCGAAGCCGCTGCGCTGCTCAACGAAGGTGCCCCGGCGGTGTTGCTGGTGATCACCGAGGAGCAGCCCCCGGAAGCCTATGCTCGCTGGATTCATGACGTGCCCTTCCCTTACGCCCTCGGCCTGCTGCTGACACCGGGCGACGAGTGGCGATTGGAACTAAACAGCGGCGCTGTCCAACTCACTCAAACCCAGTGGCCCCACGCCCTGAACCTGCTACGCACCCTGCTCACCGAACAGGTTGCCTGCCAACATGCCTGGAAGAACCGTGTATGGAACTGGCAACGCAAGCCCTGACCGAAAAACCCCGGGACGCCTATTACTGGCGCCTGTTCGCCACCGCCGCGAGCTTTTTCTTCTTCGGCGTCGGCGGGTTGTGCCTTCGTTTGCTGGTGTTTCCGCTGCTCAGTTGCCTGCCAGGCAGCGCTGAAAAACACCAGCGCCGCGCCCGCCACACCATCAGCAAACTGTTCTGGTTCTTTATCCGCCTGATGCAGCGCGCCGGCGTGCTGACCTACAGCGTCGAAGGCGCAGAAAAACTCGGTCGCCCAGGCCAGATGATCATTGCCAACCACCCGTCGCTGATCGACGTAGTGTTCCTGATCGGCCTGATGCGCCAGACCAACTGCGTGGTCAAGCAGAGCCTGTTTCAAAACCCGTTCACCCGTGGGCCGGTGCGCGATGCAGGCTATATCAGCAATGACGGCAGCGCCGACATGCTCGACGCCGCCGCCGAGGCGTTGCGCCAGGGCCAGACCCTGATCATTTTCCCCGAGGGCACCCGCACCACACCCGGCGCGGCACCCGCCTTTCATCGCGGTGGCGCCGCCATCGCGCTGCGCGGTGCGACAATCATCACCCCCGTGGTGATCAAGGTCAGCCCCACGACGTTGACCAAGGCAGAACCCTGGTACCGCATTCCCAAACGTCGATTTCATTTCAGTTTGCGCGTGGGTGCCGATATAGAACCACACACCTTTGCCGCACTCGGGCCCGCGCCCCAGGCTTCACGCAAGCTCAACGATTACCTGCACCACTATTTCATTAAGGAGCTCGCCGAAGATGAGCGACCAACACCGCCTTGAGCACGACATAAAGATGCTGATCATCGAGGCCCTGGGCCTGGAAGACATCAGCGTCGACGACATCGGCAGCGAGCAGACCCTGTTCGGCGAAGGCCTGGGCCTGGATTCGGTAGACGCCCTGGAATTGGGCCTGGCGATCCAGAAAAAGTACGGCATCAAGATCGATGCCGACGCCAAAGACACGCGCAATCACTTCACCAACGTGGCCAGCCTTGCGGCGTTCGTCACGGCCAGACAGGCAGCTTGAGACCGGACCATGCAAACTCGTGACGATATTTTCAACACCCTGCGCGACGCCTTGGTGGAACTCTTTGAACTGGAGCCTTCGCGCGTCACCCTCGACGCCAACCTGTACCAGGACCTGGAAATCGACAGCATCGACGCCGTGGACTTGATCGATCACATCAAGCGCCAGACTGGCAAGAAGATCGCCGCCGAGGAATTCAAGGCAGTGCGCACCGTAAACGACGTGGTTGAGGCGGTGTACCGTCTGGTCGCACCTGCCGCATGAGCCGGCTGATCGGCCTTGGCCTGTTGCTGGCGGGGCTGTTGTACCCTTTTGCGGTGTATTACGGCACCGAGCACTTTGCGCCGTGGCAATTCGGCCTGCTGCTGGGCAGCCTGTGGTTGCTGCGCGCGCTGACCGGCGCACGCCGCCCGGGCAGCCGCTGGATGGCAATGGCGGTGATCGTGTTTTGCCTGCTGCTGGCCTGGTTCGACAACCCGCAGCTGCTGCGCTGGTACCCCAGCCTGGTCAGCGCATTCATGCTGGCGCTGTTCGGCTTGAGCCTGAAATACGGCCCGCCGATGGTCGAGCGCCTGGCACGCATCACTGAACCGCAACTGCCGCCCGAGGCCATCCGCTATACGCGCCAGGTCACCGTGGTGTGGAGTGTGTTTTTTCTGTGTAATGGCCTGCTCGCCGCCGCCCTCACCCTGTGGGCGCCGCTGAGCTGGTGGACGTTGTACAACGGCCTGATCGCCTATGGGCTGATGGGGTTGTTGTTTGCCGTGGAATGGCTGGTACGACAAAGGGTTCGAGGCCGCGTATGAATGGGTTGAAACTTGAGCACCTGCTGCTTGAGCCGCTGCAACAGCGCTTGGTCACCACCGAGCCTGAAATGAACCATGCCCAACTGTGGGCGCACGCCCTGAGCCTGGCGGCGGGCCTGCAAGCGCGCGGCATCCGGCGTTTGGCCGTGCACTTGGAAGACGCCGGCCTGCTGGCCATTGCCCTGCTGGGCGCCTGGCGGGCCGGGGTCAGCGTGCTGCTGCCGGCCGACCTGCAACCCCAGACCCGCCAGCGCTGGGACGACGCTGTAGATGCCTGGCTGGTGGAAGCCGCTGACCTCGACGCGCTGTACCAGGCGCCGTTGAGCGCTGCCGCACTCGACCTGGACGCCTGCCACTTGAGCCTGTGCACCTCCGGCTCCAGCGGCGAGCCCAAGCGCATCGACAAGACCCTGCGCCAACTTGCCAACGAAGTGGAAGCGCTGGAAGCCTTGTGGGGCGCGGACCTTAACGACGCCTGCATCATCGGCAGCGTCGCCACCCAGCACATCTACGGGTTGCTGTTTCGGGTGTTGTGGCCGCTGTGCGCCGGGCGCACGTTTGTACGCAAACAACTGGCCTTCCCCGAAGACCTGCAGCGCGCCAGCCGCGAACACTCAACATTTGCCTGGGTCGCCAGCCCCGCGCTGCTCAAACGCATGGGCGACAACCTCGACTGGCCCGCCCTGAGCCACGTGTCGCGGGTGTTTTCGTCCGGTGGCGCGCTGCCCATCGAGGCTGCCGGCAGCCTGTACGACCGCCTGCAGCAATGGCCGACCGAAATCCTTGGCAGCTCGGAAACCGGCGGCATTGCCTGGCGCCAGGGCGCGCAGCCGTGGCAGCCGTTTGCCGAGGTAGAACTGAGCCAGGATGCCGACGGCGCCCTGCGCATTGCCTCACCTTATCTACCGGCCGGACACATTGAACAGACCGCCGACGCTGCCCGCATCCACTCCGACGGGCGCTTCGAGCTGCTCGGCCGCCTGGACCGCATTGTCAAGCTGGAAGAGAAACGCATCTCTCTGCCGATGCTCGAACAGGCGCTGATGGCCCACGCCTGGGTCGCCGAAACCCGCCTGGGCGTGGTGCAGGAAAACCGCGCCTCGCTCGGCGCGCTGGTGGTGTTGAGCGCCGATGGCCTGCATGCCCTGCGCAATCAAGGCCGCCGCGCCGTCACCCAAACCCTGCGCCAGCATCTGAGCCAACATTGCGAAGCCCTGGCGCTGCCGCGGCGCTGGCGGTTGCTGCGCCAGTTGCCGCTGAATGCCCAGGGCAAACTGCCTCAAGCCGACGTCACAGCGCTGTTACTCGCCCCACGGCCCAAAGCGCCGGACGTGCTGGAGCAAGTGCAAGCCAACGGCGAATGGACCGTGCAACTGAGCATCCCGCCAGACCTGGCCTATTTCAGCGGCCACTTCCCTGTCACGCCCGTGTTGCCAGGCGTGGTGCAGGTCGAATGGGCCTTTAACCTCGGCCAGCAGTTGCTCGACCTGCCCGCGACCTTTGCCGGCATGGAAGTGCTCAAGTTCCAGCAACTGGTGCGCCCCGGCGATCAGGTTGAACTGCACCTGCGCTTCGACCAGGAACGCGGCAAGCTGTATTTTGCCTACCGCAATGGCGTCGCCGCCTGCTCCAGTGGCCGCATAGTGCTGGAGGCGCCAAGTGCATAACCGTCGATGGCCAGCGGGCCTGGTGTGTCGAGCGGGCTTCCTGTGGCGAGCGGGCTTGCCCCGCGTTGGGCTGCGCAGCAGCCCCAAAACCTGCCAACTCGGTATGCCTGAGACACCTCGGTTACCTTACGGGGGCCGCTTCGCAGCCCTACGCGGGGCAAGCCCGCTCGTCACAACAAGCGCGCTTACCACCGTAAGCCCGCTACCAGTCGGTTGGGTCAGCCATGCATAACCCCTGCGCCCTGATCCCGGTCTACAACCATGAAGCCGCCGTACCGGCCGTGGTTCACAGCCTGTTGAACAGCGGCTTGCCGTGCCTGCTGGTCGACGACGGCAGCAGCCCGGCTTGCGCGGCGGTGCTGGCGCAACTGGCGACACTCGACAACGTCACGCTGCTGACCTTGCCCAACAACCAAGGCAAAGGCGGCGCGGTCATGGCCGGTTTCCGCGAAGCCGCGCGCCGGGGCTTCACGCATGCCCTGCAAGTGGACGCCGACGGCCAGCACGACCTGCGCGAAGTCGAGGATTTTCTCGATACCTCACGCAGGCACCCCGACGCGGTGATCTGCGGCTACCCCGAATACGACGACAGCGTGCCCAAGGGCCGCTTGTACGCGCGCTACCTGACCCACGTGTGGGTGTGGATCAACACCCTGTCGCTGCAGATACGCGACTCGATGTGCGGCTTTCGCGTGTACCCGCTGGCGCCTACGCTAGCGCTGATGAACTCGGCCTACATCGGCACGCGCATGGATTTCGATTCCGACATCCTGGTGCGCCTGGCCTGGCGTAACCAGCCGATGCGCTGGCTGCCGACCCAGGTGCATTACCCCGCCGACGGCTTGTCGCACTTTCGCCTGTTTCGCGACAACGTGCGCATCTCGGCCATGCACACGCGGCTGTTTTTCGGCATGTTGGTGCGCGCGCCGATGATTCTGTGGCGACGGTGGCAGGCATGAGCGAGCGCACCAAACATTGGGCCGACCGCGAGGAGCGCGGCAGTTTCTGGCTGATGAAGCTCACTGCCGTCGCCGCCAGGGTCCTCGGCCGCCGCCTGCTGAGCCCGTTGCTGTACAGCATCGTGCTGTACTTCTTCCTGTTCGGCCGCACCGCCCGCCACAGCGCATGGGAATACCAACAGCGCCTGGCCGACTGGAGCGGGCGCGATGAGCTGCGGCCCACACATAAAAAAGTCTTCGGTCAGTTCATGGCGTTTGCCGACTCACTGCTCGACAAACTCGACGTGTGGAACGGCAAGCTGCGCCTGGAGCAGATCGAAATCAACGACCCGGCGCAATTGCGCGGGCAACTGCGCGGCGAGCGCGGGCAGATGCTGGTCGGCGCGCACCTGGGCAACCTCGAAGTGTGCCGCGCGCTGGCCGAGATCGGTGAACAAGTCACCATGAACGTGCTGGTGCACACCAAGCACGCCGAGCGTTTCAATCGCCTGCTGGGCGAAGCCGGGGCCACGCATCTGCGCCTGATCCAGGTCAGCGAACTGGACCCGGCGACCATGCTGCTGCTCAGCCAGCGCCTGGACGACGGCGAGTGGCTGGCGATTGCCGGCGACCGCGTGCCGTTGCACGGCGGGCGCAAGGTGCGCGTGGATTTCCTCGGCGTTGACGCGGCGTTCCCGCAGGGCCCGTGGCTGCTGGCCGGGCTGCTCAAATGCCCGGTCAACCTGCTGATGTGCCTGAAACACAACGGTCGCTATCGCCTGACCATCGAGCCGTTCGCGCAATTGATCGAATGGAAGCGCAGCACCCGCGAGCAGGTCATCGCCCTGTGGACCGCGCGCTACGCCGCACGCCTGGGCCAGTTCTGCCTGGAAGCGCCCCAACAATGGTTCAACTTTTACCCTTTCTGGAAAACCGATGACGACGCATCTTGAGCCAGTAACCTTTGGCGAACGCGCTTTGCGCATTGAAGACGTGCTGGCCTTGGCCAACCGTCAGGCGCCCACGCAGTTGCAGGGCGACGCAGCGTATCGCCAGCGCATAGCCAAAGGCGCGCAGTTCCTCGACTCGCTGCTGGACAAGGAAGGCGTGATCTACGGCGTGACCACCGGCTACGGCGACTCGTGCGTGGTGGCGGTGCCATTGCAGCACGTCGAGGCGCTGCCGCGTCACCTGTACACCTTCCACGGTTGCGGGCTGGGCAAGTTGCTTGACGCGCAAGCCACCCGCGCGGTGCTGGCGGCGCGTTTGCAGTCGCTGTGCCACGGCGTGTCCGGGGTGCGTGTGGAATTGCTCGAGCGCCTGCATGCGTTTCTGCAACACGATGTGCTGCCGCTGATTCCGGAAGAAGGCTCGGTAGGCGCCAGCGGTGATTTGACGCCGCTGTCCTACGTGGCCGCGACCTTGTCCGGCGAGCGTGAAGTGATGTTCCGTGGCGAGCGTCGCCAGGCGGCTGACGTGCACCGCGAACTCGGGTGGGAACCGCTGGTACTGCGCCCCAAAGAAGCCCTGGCCTTGATGAATGGCACTGCCGTAATGACCGGCCTGGCCTGCCTGGCCTTCGCCCGCGCCGACTACCTGCTGCAACTGGCCACGCGCATCACTGCAATGAACGTCGTGGCGCTGCAAGGCAACCCGGAACACTTCGACGAGCGCCTGTTCGCCGCCAAGCCGCACCCGGGGCAGATGCAAGTCGCTGCGTGGCTGCGCAAAGACCTTGCGATTGATGCGCCGACCGCGCCGCTGCACCGCCTGCAGGACCGCTACTCGCTGCGCTGCGCACCGCACGTACTTGGCGTGCTGGCCGACAGCCTGAACTGGCTGCGCTCGTTTATCGAAATCGAACTGAACAGCGCCAACGACAACCCGATCATCGACGCCGAAGAAGAGCGCGTGCTGCACGGCGGGCACTTCTACGGCGGGCACATCGCCTTTGCCATGGACAGCCTCAAGACCCTGGTGGCCAACGTCGCCGACCTGCTCGACCGCCAGCTCGCGCTGCTGGTGGACGTGCGTTACAACCACGGCCTGCCGAGCAACCTGTCCGGCGCGCCGGCCGACCGCGCGATGATCAACCACGGTTTCAAGGCCGTGCAGATCGGCACCAGCGCGTGGACCGCCGAAGCGTTGAAAAACACCATGCCGGCCAGCGTGTTCTCGCGCTCCACCGAGTGCCATAACCAGGACAAAGTCAGCATGGGCACCATTGCCGCACGTGATGCTATCCGCGTGCTGGAATTGACCGAACAAGTGGCGGCCGCCACGTTGCTCGCGGCCAACCAGGGTGTGTGGCTGCGCGCCCGGGCGGACGATGCGCGCCCCCTGCCACCGGCGCTGGCAGCCATGCATGAAGCGCTGGGTAAAGACTTCCCGCCGGTCATCGAAGACCGTGCGCTGGAGGGCGAGCTGCGCCTGTGCCTCAAGCGTATTGCCGAGCAACACTGGAGGCTGCATGCGTAGCCAGGGCGTGTTGCATTGCGACACTGAAATCCTCGTGCCGTTTTTCGACATCGACACCATGCACGTGGTGTGGCACGGGCATTACGTGAAGTACCTTGAAGTGGCGCGCTGCGCGCTGCTGGACAAGATCGGCCATAACTACACGGCGATGCTGGAGTCCGGCTACGCGTGGCCAGTGATCGACATGCAGCTGCGCTACGTACGCGGCGCGGTGTTCGGCCAGAGGATCAATGTGCGCGCCAGCTTGGTGGAGTGGGAGAACCGTTTGAAGGTCAATTACCTGATCACAGACCTCGCCAGCGGCGAACGCCTGACCCGCGCCAGCACCGTGCAAGTGGCGGTAGAAATCACCAGCCGCGAGATGCAGCTGGCCTCCCCCAACATCTTCACCGACGCCGTAGAAAGGGCCCTGAAATGCTGACCCCTGTGGGAGCGGGCTTGCCCGCGAAGGACGTTAACGATAACGCGAACCGCCTGACACTGCGCAGCGCCCTCAGGTTCTTCGCGGGCAAGCCCGCTACCACATTGATCGGGTTGTTGCTGAGCTTCAGCGCCCATGCTTTTGATCTGCAACAGCTCAGCGATCAGTTGGCCAAGCCCTCGGTGATCCACGGCAACTTCATCCAGGAAAAACACTTGCGCGCCCTGCCCCAACCCTTGGTCAGCAAAGGCACCTTCGTGCTCGCCAAAGACCACGGCCTGTTGTGGCTGTTGAAAACCCCGCTGCAGCAGGACTACCGCATCAGCGCCCAAGGCATTGCGCGCCGTGACGCCAATGGCTGGCAACTGCTGCCGAACAAGAGCGCCGGGGCCGAGCAGAACCGCCTGTTTCTCGCCGTACTCCAAGGCGACAGCAGCGGCCTGCAACGCGACTTCGAACTGCAGCTGCAAGGCGAAGCCAAGCAGTGGAAGCTGACGCTGATCCCGCGCTCATTGCTGCTCAAGCAGGTTTTCACCCAGATCAATATCGACGGCGGCGAATTGGTGCAGACCATCCAACTGCTGGAAACCCAAGGCGACAGCACCGTACTGCGCATGCAGGACAGCACCGCCGCCCAACCGTTAAGCGATGCGGAGCAACACGACTTTGCCCAGTGAGCGCCTGCTGCCGCGCCTGTTCCTGATCCTGCTGGTGGCCGTGCTGGCGCTGGCCGGCTGGCAGTGGCGCCATGGCGCGCCGCTGTCGGCCAACCTCATGGAGCTGGTGCCGGGCAGCACGCCGGATGCGCTTGAGCTAAAAGCCGAACAACGCATGCAGGAGCCGCTGAACCGCGAAATGCTGGTATTGGTCGGGCATGCGGATCGGCAAAAAGCCGTGGCGGTGGCGCAGCAATTGGGCGAGCGCTGGCAAGCCAGCGGGCTGTTCGAAAAAGTGCAGTGGAACCTGCAGGCCGACTTGCCGGCCCTGCGCGAGCAATTGCTGCGCGGGCGCCTGGCGATGCTCTCGGCCAGGGACCGCGAACAACTGATCGAGCACCCCGACGCGTTCATCCAACAACGCGTGCAAGCCCTGTTCGATCCCTTCACCGGGTTCAGCCTGGTGCCGAGCCAGGACGACTGGCTGGGCCTGACCGGGCGTATCCAGAACAGCCAGCCACAACACGGCTCGGTGCAATTGGATATCGGCAGCGGCGCCTTGATCGCCGATGCCGACGGCAAAAGCTGGGTGCTGCTGCGTGCGCGCACCACCGGCAATGCCTTTGATATGAAACTGCCGGTGCAAGTGGCGGATCTGCTCCAGGCCAGCCGCGCGCAGGCCGGCGAGCAAGGCGCGCAACTGCTCGCCGCCAGTGGCTTGCTCTACGCGGCCAATGGGCAGCAGCAGGCGACCCGTGAAATTACCTGGGTGGGCGGCGGCGCCACGCTGGGCATCCTGTTATTGCTGTTGCTCGCCTTCCGCCGCTGGCGTGTGCTGCTGGCCTTTGTGCCGGTGCTGGTGGGCATGTTGTTTGGCGCGGTGGCCTGTGTGGCGCTGTTCGGCCATATGCATGTGATGACCTTGGTGCTCGGCTCCAGCCTGATCGGCGTGGCGGTGGATTACCCGCTGCATTACCTGTCCAAAAGCTGGAGCCTGCAGCCGTGGCGCAGTTGGCCGGCGTTGCGCCTGACCCTGCCGGGGCTGAGCCTGAGCCTGGCGACCAGTTGCATCGGCTACCTGGCGCTGGCCTGGACGCCATTCCCGGCGCTCACCCAGATCGCGGTGTTCTCTGCCGCCGGTCTGGTCGGCGCCTACCTGTCAGCCGTGTGCCTGCTGCCCGCGCTGCTCCAAGGCGTGGACCTGCGCCCGGCGCAATGGCCGCTGCGCATCGCTGAAGGCCTGTGGGTGCTGCGGGCCACCTTGATCAAACACTTACCAAGCCCGCTGCTCCTGGCGCTGGTGCTGCTGTTTTGCGCCGGCGGCCTGTGGCACCTGAACAGCAAGAACGATCTGCGCCAATGGATCGGCGCCCCGCCGCAATTGCTGCAGGAAGCCCAGGCCGTGGCGCGCATCACCGGGTTCCAGCCCACCAGCCAGTTCTTTCTGGTGCGCGCCGACAATCAGCAGCAGTTGCTCGAACGTCAGGCAGCCCTGGGCCAGCGCCTGGATCAACTGGTGAACATGGACAAGCTGCAGGGCTACCTGGCGCTTAACCAACTGGTCAATTTGCCCGCCGAGCAGCAACGGCTGCGCGACGCGCTGAACCAATTGCCGCAACACTGGCAGCCGCTGTTGGACCTGGGCGTGCCCGCCAGCGCCCTGCACGCCGAAATCGCGCAACTGCAAGGCTTGCCCATCGAAGACATCGACGCGGCGCTGGTCGGCCCGCTCGCCGAGCCTTGGCGCACGCTGTGGCTGGGGCCGGTGGACGGCGGCGTCGCGGCGATGGTCAGCCTGCAAGGCCTGAACAACCCGGCGCTGCTACGGGTGCAGGCGCTGGACTTGCCTGGCGTACAGCTGGTGGATCGCCTGGGCGACTTGAACCGGGTGTTCGCCGACACGCAGATCAGCGCCGCTGAATTGAAATTGATGTCGTGCGTGCTGATCGTGCTGTTGCTGATCCTGCCGTTCGGTGTCGGCGGCGCCTTGCGCATCGTCGCCCTGCCGCTGCTCGCAGCGCTGTGCAGCCTGGCCAGCCTGGGTTGGCTGGGCCAGCCACTGACCTTGTTCAGCCTGTTCGGCCTGCTGCTGGTCACAGCGATCAGCGTTGACTACGCGATCTTGATGCGCGAACAGATCGGCGGCCCTGCCGTGAGTCTTTTAGGTACGCTGCTGGCGGCGCTGACGACCTGGTTGTCGTTCGGCCTGCTGGCGGTGTCGAGTACACCGGCCGTGAGCAATTTCGGCCTGTCGGTCAGCCTGGGCCTGGCCTTCAGCTTTATGCTGGCGCCCTGGGCCGGCCATCAGAAGCACGCCTTATGAATGTGATTATCGCCATAGCGGCAAGGAGCCCTCGTGCCCACAGTTGAAATGGAACGTCGCCAGGTGGTGGTGATCGGTGCCGGCCCGTCCGGTGCCATCGCCGCCGCGCTGTTAAAGCGCAACGGGCATGATGTATTGATTATCGAGCGCCAGCATTTTCCACGCTTCTCGATTGGCGAAAGCCTGCTGTCGCACTGCATCGACTTTATCGAAGAAGCCGGCATGCTCGAGGCCGTGCAGGCAGCGGGTTTCCAGGTAAAAACCGGCGCTGCGTTTGCCTGGGGCGAGCGCTACAGCGCGTTTGATTTTGGCGACACGTTCAGCCACGGCAAACCCACCACCTTCCAGGTGCAGCGCGGTGAATTCGACAAACTTTTGGCCGACCAGGCCGCCTTGCAAGGCGTCGACATTCGCTACGGCGAAAGCGTCGTCGGTGTGGATTTTGCCGGCGACAGCCGCTACCTGCATGTGCGCCGCGAGAATGGCAGCGAGTACCACCTCAAGGCCAAATTTATCCTCGACGCCAGCGGCTACGGCCGTGTGTTGCCGCGCCTGCTGGACCTTGAGGCGCCATCGGATTTCCCGGTGCGCCAGGCGGTGTTCACTCACGTCGAAGACCGCATCGAACACCCCGGTTTCGACCGCACCAAAATCCTCGTGACCACCCACCCGACCCAGCGTGACATCTGGTTCTGGACCATCCCGTTCAGCAATGGCCGCTGCTCGGTGGGCGTGGTCGCGGCGAAGGCGCATTTCGACGGCCGCGACAGCGACCTCGACGCGTGCCTGCGCGGCTTTATCGCGGAAACGCCGAGCCTGGCCGGCGTGCTGCAAAACGCCGTATGGGACACGCCTGCGCGCACCATCGGCGGCTACTCGGCCAACGTCAAAACCCTGCACGGTCCGGGCTTTGCGCTGCTGGGCAACGCGGCGGAATTCCTCGACCCGGTATTTTCCTCCGGCGTGACCATCGCCATGCGCTCGGCGAGCATGGCGGCGGGCTTGCTGCACCGCCAACTCAAGGGCGAAACAGTGGACTGGCAAACCGAGTTTGCCGAGCCATTGAAACGCGGCGTCGACACCTTCCGCTGCTACGTCGAAGGCTGGTACGCCGGCACCTTCCAGGATGTGATTTTCCATCCGGGCAGCTCGCCGGACATTCGCCGGATGATCAGCTCGATCCTCGCCGGCTACGCGTGGGATGAGCGCAACCCGTTTGTCAGCGAGCCCAAACGGCGGTTGCGGATGTTGTCGGAGATTTGCGCGGGTGAGCCGGTATGAGCAGTCCAGCGCTGGAAAAAAACTACCTGAGTAAAAACTACGTCGAAGAAACCAGGTTCGGTTTCTGGTTCCTGCGCAGCCACACTTGGCAGCACCACGTGTTGCGCGTGGCGATCAACGACCTGCGCGGCTTGTTCACCGAGCCATTGCCGGTCGCGCCGGTGCTGCTGGACGCCGGTTGCGGCCAGGGCAAGTCGTTCCAGTATTTGCAGCAGGTGTTCGCGCCGCAGCGCCTGATCGGTGTGGATGCCGACCCGCATAGCCTGGCGCTGAGCAAGGCTGAAGCCGCGCGCCAGGGCCTGGCCGTCGAGCTGATCGGCAGTGACTGCGCCACCCTTGTGGTGCCCGACGCCAGCGTCGATGTCGTGTTCTGCCACCAGACCTTCCATCATCTGGTCGAACAGCATCGCGCCTTGAAGGAGTTCTACCGCGTGCTCAAGCCGGGCGGCTACCTGCTGTTTGCCGAGTCCACCGAAGCCTATATCGATACCTGGGTGATTCGCTGGCTGTTCCGCCACCCGATGCACGTGCAGAAAAGCGCCGACCAATACCTGGAGATGCTGCGCGAGCAGGGTTTTGAATTCGCCCCGCAGAATGTCTCGTACCCGTATCTGTGGTGGAGCCGTTCCAGCGATTTTGGCCTGCTCGAACGCTGGGGCCTGCGCAACCCGCCACCGGTGGGCCAGCGCGAAGAGACGCTGGTCAACTGTGTGGCGCGTAAACCTTTCGCGAGCGCCGCACCATGATCCGTCTGCTGTTGATCGGTTGCCTGTTGCTGCTGAGCGCCTGCGCCAGCCAACCGCCGCTGCCCGCAAAAACCCCGGCGCTGGCCTTGCCGATGCAATTGCATGTGCAGCGCCTTTCGGGTGGCCAGAGCCAGGACTGGCTGTTGGTGATCCAGCGTGAAGGCGCGGCCCTTCGTTGGTCGATGATGGACCCGCTGGGCATTCCCCAGGCCCGGCAAAAACTGCTCGATGGCCAGTGGCAGGCCGATGGTCTGCTGCCGCCCAACCCGGCGGCGCGCGAACTGTTTGCCGCCTTGCTGTTTGCCCTGACTTCATCGGATGACGTGCGCGCGCTTTACCCGAGCGCCCAGGCCATGGACCTCACGCGCACGCTGCCGGGTCATTGGCAAATCGTCTATCAGTCTTCAGAGGTGTTCAGCGTGAACATGACGGGCCAACCGCTGAGCTATCGCATCACCCCGCTGGGGGCCGCTCGATGACGGCTTATCTGAATGCGCTGGGCGTGATTTGCGCCCTGGGGCGCGGCCAGGCCGAGGTCAGCCGCAGCCTGTTTGCCGGCGACTGCTCAGGCATGCGCGCCGAGAGCGGCTGGGTGCCGGAGCGCGTATTGCCGGTCGGCGGCGTGCGCGGCGAGCTGGTGACTATTCCGGCCGAACTGAACCAGCAAAGCAGCCGCAACAACCAGTTGTTGCTGGAAGCAGCGTTGCAGATCGAGGGCGAGATCCGCCACGCCATTCACACCTATGGCGCCTCGCGAGTCGGCGTGGTGCTGGGCACCAGCACCTCGGGCATCGACGAGGCCAGCCGTGGCATCGCCAATTACCTGCGCGACAGGCAGTTTCCCGGCGACTACGACTACCAGCAACAGGAACTCAGCGCCCCCGCCAACTTCCTCGCCGACTGGCTGCAACTGAGCGGCCCGGCCTATGTGATTTCTACCGCCTGCACCTCCAGCGCCCGCGCGTTGATGAGCGCCCAACGCCTGTTGGACCTGGGGGTGTGCGACGCGGTGATCTGCGGCGGTGTCGACAGCCTGTGCAAGCTGACGCTCAACGGTTTTACCGCGCTGGAGGCGGTCTCCAGCGAGCGCTGCAATCCGTTTTCAGTGAACCGCAATGGCATCAATATCGGCGAAGCGGCCGTGCTGTTTCTGATGACCCAACACCCTGCGCCGATTGCCCTGCTGGGCAGTGGCGCCAGTTGCGACGCGCACCATATTTCTGCGCCCGAGCCTACCGGCAAAGGCGCATTGCAGGCGATGCGCAAGGCCTTGGCCAGCGCGAAGCTGGTGCCCGAGCAGATCGGTTACTTGAACCTGCACGGCACCGCGACCCAGCACAACGACGCCATGGAAAGCCTGGCCGTCGCCAGCCTGTTTCCCCACGGCGTGGCCTGTTCGTCGACCAAACCCATGAGCGGCCACACCCTCGGTGCAGCTGGCGCGCTGGAAGCGGCGCTCTGCTGGCTGAGCCTGACGCACGGCCGCGTGCCGCCGCATGTGTGGGACGGCCAGGCCGACCCGGCGCTGCCCGCCCTGCAATGGGCGCAGACCGGCGACACCTTGGAAAAACGCTGCCTGATGAGCAACTCGTTTGCCTTCGGCGGTAACAACGTCAGCCTGATAATCGCAGAGGCCCCATGATTGATTGGCCACTCGCCCAATTGCTGCCCCACGCGGGCGACATGATCCTGATCGACCAGGTGCTGTCGTTCGATGAAGAGCAGATTCACACACGCCTTACCGTCAAGCCCGGTGGCCTGTTCAACCGCCCGGACGGCAGCCTGCCGGCCTGGGTCGGGATCGAGCTGATGGCCCAGAGCGTCGCCGCGTATGCCGGGTGCCGCGCGCGCCAGAACGGCGAGGCCGTGGAGCTGGGCTTCCTGCTCGGCACGCGTAAGTTCGAGTGCAACGTGGAACACTTCCCGGCAGGCGCCGAGCTGCGCATCCACGGCCTGCGCTCGCTGGAAGACGACAACGGCATGGGTGTGTTCGAATGCCACCTCACCGGCGACGGTATCCAGGCCAGCGCGCGCTTGAACGTATTTCGACCGCCCCAGGCGGCCACCTATTTAGATGAACCGAAGGACGAAACGCCATGACTGAATCCGTACTGGTCACCGGCTCCAGCCGTGGCATCGGCCGCGCCATTGCCCTGCGTCTGGCGCAGGCCGGGCATGACATCGTGCTGCATTGCCGCAGCGGCCGCGCGCAAGCGGACGCGGTGCAGGTCGAGATTGAAGCCCTGGGCCGCAAGGCGCGGGTGCTGCAGTTTGACGTGGCCGATCGCGCCAGCTGCAAGCAAATCCTTGAAGCGGACGTGGAGCAGCATGGCGCCTACTACGGCGTGGTGCTCAATGCCGGCCTGACCCGTGACGGCGCGTTCCCGGCCTTGTCCGAAGACGATTGGGACGTGGTGATGCGCACCAATCTCGACGGTTTCTACAACGTGCTGCACCCGGTGATGATGCCGATGATTCGTCGTCGCGCCGCCGGCCGCATTGTGTGCATCACCTCGGTGTCGGGGCTGATCGGCAACCGTGGGCAGGTCAATTACAGCGCGTCGAAGGCCGGTCTGATTGGCGCGGCCAAGGCGCTGGCCATCGAGCTGGGCAAGCGCAAGATCACCGTCAATTGTGTAGCGCCCGGCTTGATCGACACCGCGATGCTGGACGAAAACGTGCCGGTCGAAGAGCTGATGAAAATGATCCCGGCGCAGCGCATGGGCACCCCGGAAGAAGTGGCCGGTGCAGTGAATTTCCTGATGTCGGCCGAAGCCGGCTACATCACGCGCCAGGTGCTGGCCGTGAACGGAGGCCTGTGCTGATGAAACGCGTCGTCGTCACCGGCATGGCCGGCATGACCTCCCTGGGCAGCGACTGGGACACCATCGCCGCCAACTTTCGCGCCAACCGCAGCGGCATTCGGCGCATGGACGAGTGGGACCGCTTCACCGAACTGAACACGCGCCTGGCCGGGCCGATTGACGATTTCGTGGTGCCCGCCCACTGGACCCGCAAGCAACTGCGCAGCATGGGCCGCGTGTCGCGCCTGGCGGTGTGGGCGGCGGAACAGGCGTTGCAGGACGCCGGCTTGCTCGGCGACGAGTCGATCAAGGACGGGCGCATGGGCGTGGCCTGTGGTTCGTCCACCGGCAGCACCGACGAGATCAAGGCATTCGGCAACATGCTGCTGAACTCGGTGGCCGAGGGGCTGAATGCCAACTCCTATGTGCGCATGATGCCGCACACCACGGCGGCGAATATCAGCATCTTTTTTGGCCTTACCGGACGGCTGATCCCGACGTCCAGCGCCTGCACCAGCGGCAGCCAGGGCATCGGTTATGCGTATGAAGCGATCAAGTTCGGACGCCTGCCGTTGATGCTCGCCGGCGGCGCCGAAGAGCTGTGCCCCACCGAAGCCATGGTGTTTGATGCGCTCTACGCCACCAGCCTGAAAAACGACGCGCCGCAGACCAGCCCACGTCCTTACGACAGCGGCCGTGATGGCCTGGTGATTGGTGAAGGCGGCGGCATGCTGGTGCTCGAAGAACTGGAACATGCGTTGGCGCGCGGTGCGCACATCCACGCCGAACTGGTCGGTTTCGGCAGTAACGCCGACGGCCAGCACACCACCCGCCCGGAGCAGAAAACCATGCGCCGCGCGATGGAGTTGGCCCTGGAAGATGCCGGGCTTGAGCCTTCTGCCATTGGCTACGTGAACGGTCACGGTACCGCCACCGACCAAGGCGACATCGCTGAAACCCTGGCCACCAGCAGCCTGTTCGGCAGCCGCATGCCTATCAGTTCGCAGAAAAGCTTTCTTGGCCACACCCTGGGCGCATGCGGCGCGCTGGAGTCGTGGTTCAGCATCGAAATGATGAACCGCGACCAGTACGTACACACCTTCAACCTGGATGTGGTCGACCCGCAATGTGGCGAGCTGGATTACCTGCAGGGCGGCTTTCGCGAGATGCACCACGATTACGTGATGAACAACAACTTTGCGTTTGGCGGCGTCAACACCTCGCTGATTTTCCGTCGCTGGGCCTGATTTTTTAATTGATTGGAGAAAATGGAATGTCTTCCTTGCTACGCGCCACCCTGATCACCCTGGCCTTGCTGACCGCCGGCGGTTGCACCAGCAAACCCGTGCTCAACACCCAGCACGCGCTGCCGGCCGGCACTCAGGTGAGCGAAGAAACCATGAAGCAGGTCATCATCACGGCCCTGCAAAAACGCGAGTGGACCATGCAGCGTTTCAGCCCACAACTCGTGCAGGCCGAGATCACCGTGCGCAACCAGTTCTACGCAGCCATCGACATCCGTTACAGCCGCAACAGCTACGCCATCACCTACCGCGACAGCCGCGACCTGGGCTACAAGGACGGCAAGATCCATCGCAACTACAACCGCTGGGTGAGCATGCTCGATCGCGACATCATGGCGGCGCTGCGCAGCAATGGCGTGGGTAACGCACCCGGATCGGCGGCGCAGTCGTTTGAGCAGACAGGGGCGTCGAAGCAGAACTGAGGATCGCGGTCCGTCAGAAACGACAAAGGGCGCCTTTCGGCGCCCTTTTCACAAACAGGTTGGCTTGTCATCGCCGCTTCCTGCCTGGCTCTGCGATGGCTGGTTACCCAGGATCCTCAGAGTCTCACAAGCCCCTTTCGGGAACTCGGCGAGTATGCCTGAAAACAACTCGGCTGCAATCGGTGGCAAAGCGCCGCTTGTTCTTTACCCACTTCATCGCAACCCCAGCGCACTGCGTACCGCTGCTTTTATCGCTGAAAACTGATCATTGGTGAGCTCCGCGATTGTGTAAGTTCGTTTTCCATGACGGTCTTTGCTTTTAATCCGATCCAGTCGCCCCAGGCTTACGGTCGCCACAACTTCGCACTTCGCCCAGCAGATGGGGTTCGCGCCCTGCAGATGACTGTCTAGCTGCAAATGATGCGCCAGCAGCATTTGCGGGGCGGTGGTACTCAAAGGCACGACCGTCACCAGCAGCTTATTGGTTCGGTATTTGCGTATCACAATCACGGGTCGAACCTTGATGATTTCCGGAACCTCATAGCCTCGAAAATCACACATCAACACGCTGCCCTCCTTGGGCTGATAGAGCAGTGCCATCCATATCGCTCGCTTGAAAAAGAGCGATTCTGCGCAGGTTTCTGGCTAATCACTAAGGCAGTTCCGTTACCTGATATGTGACTTCGCCTACACCACGGCCTTGCGCGTCAACAACTCCACAAACGCCTTCGCCCTCGGCGACTGCGCGCCCTTGCGCTGCACCAGCCACACCGCCGTGACCGCCTCCTGATCGAGCAGCGTGCGATACACCACGCCATCAATGCGTATGCGCTGGTAAGACGCCGGCAGTACCGACACGCCCAAGCCCGCCGCCACCAACCCGATAATCGTCATCGCCTCCCCCGCTTCCTGGGCGAAGTGCGGGCTGAAGCCTGCGTCACGGGCCAGGCTGAGCAATTGGGCATAAAGGCCGCTGCCATAGCTGCGCGGGAAGAATACAAACGGCTCCTGCGCCAATTGCGCCAGGTGCAAACCGCGTTCGCTGCCTTCCGCCAGCGGGTGGCCGGCGTTGAGTACGGCTACCAGCGGTTCGCGCATCAGCTCGATGACACTCAGCGAATCCGGCAACGGCAGCGGGCGCATCAGGCCGACCTGGATCGATTGATCCACCAACGATTCGGCCACTTCGGTGCTGCTCATTTCCTGCAGGTTCAAGTGCACCGCCGGGAAGGCCTGGCGAAACGCAAAGATCGCCTGCGGAATGCTCGAATTGAAGGGTGCGGACGAGGTGAAACCAATCTTCAGCTCCCCCAGCTCTCCCAACTGCGCACGCCGAGCGACATCCGCGGCCTTATCGACCTGCGCCAGCACCAGTCGCGCCTCTTGCAGGAACAACCGCCCGGCTTCACTGAGCTCGACCCGACGATTGGTGCGCTCAAACAAACGCGCGCCCACCTCTTGTTCCAGGGCCTGGATCTGCTGGCTCAGCGGCGGCTGCGAGATGCCCAGCACCTGTGCAGCGCGGCCAAAATGCAGTTCTTCGGCGACGGCGATGAAGTACCGCAGGTGACGCAATTCCATGCAAACCTCATTAGGTCGTAAAAGCTATCAAACAGGTCGAACAATATATTGGAAAGAATCATTAGCCAGCTATATTCTTTTTTGCACTGCCAGTCCTGGCAGGCTTTCCCTCGCCGAGGTCCCCGTGAAATCTGCTGTCGCTTCATCCGCTCAAGAAATCCCGCCTACCGCCCTGGATGAGGTGGTGGCCCAGCTCAACGAGCAGTTCATCGAAAAAGGCACGCCGATGTTCATGCGCACCGTGCTGGCGCTGTTCTCCGGTGGCTTTGCCACCTTTGCCCTGCTGTATTGCGTGCAGCCGATGATGCCCGCGCTGTCCCACGAGTTTTCCATCAACGCGGCGCAGAGCAGCCTGATCCTGTCAGTTGCCACCGCCATGCTCGCGTTTGGCCTGCTGATCACCGGACCGATTTCCGACACCCTCGGGCGTAAACCGGTGATGGTCGCCGCGCTGTTTTGCGCCGCCCTGGCCACCATCGCCAGCGGCCTGATGCCGTCCTGGGAAGGCATCCTGCTGATGCGTGCGCTGGTCGGCCTGTCCCTGAGCGGCCTGGCAGCCGTTGCGATGACCTACTTGAGCGAAGAGATCCACCCGCAACACATCGGCCTGGCCATGGGCTTGTACATCGGCGGCAACGCGATTGGCGGCATGAGCGGGCGCCTGATCATGGGCGTGCTGATCGACTTCGTCAGTTGGCACACCGCCACGCTGATCATCGGCGCCCTGGCGCTGATCGCTGCCACCGTGTTCTGGAAGATCCTCCCCGAGTCGCGCAACTTCCGCGCCAGCAGCCTCAAACCGCGCAGCCTGGTGGACGGCTTCGTGATGCACTTCAAGGATGCAGGCCTGCCCTGGCTTTTTCTCGAAGCCTTCCTGCTGATGGGCGCGTTCGTGACGATGTTCAACTACATCGGCTATCGCCTGCTGGCGTCGCCTTACGCGTTGAGCCAGGCCGTGGTCGGACTGCTGTCGCTGGTGTACCTCTCGGGCATCTACAGCTCGGCGAAAATCGGCTCGCTGGCCGACCGCCTTGGCCGGCGGCGCGTGTTGTGGGGCACGATAGTATTGATGCTTTCGGGCATGTTACTGACCCTGTTCACCCCGCTGTGGCTGGTGGTGCCGGGCATGCTGATCTTTACCTTCGGCTTCTTCGGCGCGCACTCGGTGGCCAGCAGCTGGATCGGCCGGCGCGCGGTCAAGGCCAAGGGGCAGGCGTCGTCGCTGTACCTGTTCTGCTACTACGTGGGCTCAAGCATTGCGGGGACGGCGGGCGGGTTCTTCTGGCACTTTGCCGGGTGGAACGGGATTGGCGGGTTTATCGTGGCGCTGTTGATTGGCGCGCTGCTGGTGGCCCTGAAGCTGGCGAAGTTGCCACCGCTGGGGAATGTGCAGGCCTGAGGCTTTCTCGCTTTTAATGTGGGAGGGGGCTTGCCCCCGATTGCAGTGTCTCAGCCAATGAATGTGGTGGCTGATACACCGCTATCGGGGGCAAGCCCCCTCCCACATTTGTTGCGCGTGTTATTCGTGGTACTGCGCCGACAGATCGTGCACCGCGCGCAAGAACGCGCCGGCATGCTCCGGATTCACTTCCGGGGTGATGCCATGGCCGAGGTTGAACACGTGCCCCGTGCCCTTGCCGTAGCTGGCCAGGATGCGGCCGACTTCGGTGCGGATCGCTTCCGGCTTGGCGTAGAGCACGGTCGGGTCCATGTTGCCTTGCAGCGCGACCTGGTTGCCAACGCGACGGCGAGCTTCGCCAATGTCGCAGGTCCAGTCCAGGCCGAGTGCATCGGCGCCGGCATCGGCGATGCTTTCCAGCCACAGGCCGCCGCCTTTGGTGAACAGGATGACCGGCACTTTGCGGCCTTCGTGTTCGCGGATCAGGCCGCTGACGATCTTGCGCATGTAGGCCAGGGAGAATTCCTGATACGCCGCCGCCGACAAGTTGCCACCCCAGGTATCGAAAATCTGTACCGCTTGCGCGCCGGCCATGATCTGGCCGTTGAGGTAGGCGGTAACCGACTGCGCCAATTTATCCAGCAGCAGGTGCATGGCCTGTGGGTTGTCGTAGAGCATGGCTTTGGTCTTGCGGAAGTCTTTCGACGAGCCGCCTTCGACCATGTAGGTGGCCAGTGTCCACGGGCTGCCGGAGAAGCCGATCAGCGGCACGCGGCCGTTCAGCTCGCGGCGGATGGTGCTCACGGCGTCCATCACGTAGCCCAGGTCTTTGTGCGGATCGGGGATCGGCAGTGCTTCGATGTCGGCCAGGGTGCTGACGACTTTCTTGAAACGCGGGCCTTCGCCGGTTTCGAAGTACAGGCCTTGGCCCATGGCGTCAGGGATGGTCAAAATATCGGAGAACAGGATGGCCGCGTCCAGTTGTGGGTAGCGGTCCAGCGGCTGCATCGTGACTTCGCAGGCGAACTCCGGGTTCATGCACAGGCTCATGAAGTCGCCGGCGTGGGCGCGACTGGCGCGGTATTCCGGCAGGTAGCGACCGGCCTGACGCATCATCCACACGGGCGTGACGTCTACGGGTTGCTTGAGCAGGGCACGAAGGAAACGGTCGTTCTTGAGGGCAGTCATGTCGGCATCCGCAAAAAAAGTGCGGGCATTTTCTCAGAGCGCGACGCAAAAGGCACGGAGTGAGCCGTGCCTTTTGTCTATCGGGTCAATTTGTCGCGGATATCAAAGCGCTGCAAAACCAATGTGGGAGGGGGCTTGCCCCCGATTGCAGTGTGTCGGTTTCAGTATCTGTAACTGAACCACCGCTATCGGGGGCAAGCCCCCTCCCACATTTTGATCCCATTTAAACCTGGGATCAGGGGTCAGACCTGCAAGTAATCCAGGATACCTTCGGCGGCGTTGCGGCCTTCGAAGATCGCGGTTACCACCAGGTCAGAGCCGCGCACCATATCGCCACCGGCGAAGATTTTCGGGTTGCTGGTCTGGTGCTTGTACTGGCCTTGTTCCGGGGCTACAACGCGGCCCTGGCTGTCGGTCTGGATTTCGAACTGCTCGAACCACGGCGCCGGGCTTGGGCGGAAACCAAAGGCGATGACCACGGCGTCGGCCGGGATGATTTCTTCGGAACCCGGGATCGGCTCAGGGCTGCGACGGCCACGGGCGTCCGGCTCGCCGAGACGGGTCTCGACCACTTTCACGCCTTCCACACGGTCCTCACCCACAATGGCGATCGGCTGGCGGTTGTAGAGGAATTTCACGCCTTCTTCCTTGGCGTTCTTCACCTCTTTGCGCGAGCCGGGCATGTTGGCTTCGTCACGACGGTACGCACAGGTGACCGACTTGGCGCCCTGGCGGATCGAGGTACGGTTGCAGTCCATCGCGGTGTCGCCACCACCCAGCACCACAACTTTCTTGCCTTTCATGTCGACGAAATCTTCCGGCGACTTTTCAAAGCCCAGGTTGCGGTTGACGTTGGCGATCAGGAAGTCGAGCGCGTCATACACGCCCGGCAGGTCCTCACCGGCAAAGCCGCCTTTCATGTAGGTGTAGGTGCCCATGCCCATGAACACGGCATCGTATTCGGCGAGCAGTTGCTCCATGGTGATGTCTTTGCCGATTTCGGTATTGAGACGGAACTCGATACCCATGCCGGTGAACACTTCACGACGGTTGCTCAGTACAGTTTTTTCCAGCTTGAACTCGGGAATGCCGAAGGTCAGCAAGCCACCGATTTCAGGGTTCTTGTCGAACACCACCGGGGTCACGCCACCACGCACCAGCACGTCGGCACAGCCCAGGCCCGCCGGGCCCGCGCCGATGATCGCAACGCGCTTGCCGGTTGGCTTGACCTTGGACATGTCCGGGCGCCAGCCCATGGCGAACGCGGTGTCGGTGATGTACTTCTCCACCGAACCGATGGTCACCGCGCCAAAGCCGTCGTTGAGGGTGCAGGCACCCTCGCACAGACGGTCTTGCGGGCACACCCGACCGCACACTTCCGGCAAGGTGTTGGTCTGGTGCGACAGCTCGGCGGCGGCGAGGATGTTGCCCTCGGCCACCAGTTTGAGCCAGTTGGGAATGAAGTTGTGCACCGGGCACTTCCATTCGCAATACGGGTTACCGCAACCCAGGCAGCGGTGGGCCTGGTCGGCCGAGTGCTGGGGTTTGAAGGGCTCGTAGATTTCCACGAACTCTTTCTTGCGTTGACGCAACAGTTTCTTCTTCGGATCTTTGCGCCCGACATCGATGAACTGGAAGTCGTTATTCAGACGTTCAGCCATGTTAAAACCTCATCAAACTCTTCAGGCGCATATCACTGCGGGTTGGCACGGATGCTGGAAAGCAACGATTTCAGGTTGGCAGCCTTGGGCTTGACCAGCCAGAAACGACGCAGGTAATCATCGAGGTTTTCGGCGAGGTTGCGACCCCATTCGCTGCCGGTCTCCTCGACGTACTCGTCCAGCACGTGCTGCAAGTGGTTCCGGTAGGATTCCATGGCTTCGCCGCTGATCCGCTGGATCTCGACCAACTCGTGGTTGACCTTGTCGACGAAGGTGTTGTCCTGGTCGAGCACGTAGGCGAAACCGCCGGTCATGCCCGAACCGAAGTTGTAACCGGTCTTGCCCAGTACCGCGACAAAGCCCCCGGTCATGTACTCGCAGCAGTGATCGCCTGTGCCTTCCACCACGGTGTGGGCACCGGAGTTACGCACAGCGAAACGCTCACCGGCAGTGCCGGCGGCGAACAGCTTGCCACCGGTGGCGCCGTACAGGCAGGTGTTGCCGATGATCGCGCTTTCCTGCGACTTGTAGACGCTGCCGATGGGCGGAACGATCACCAGCTTGCCGCCGGTCATGCCTTTGCCCACGTAGTCGTTGGCGTCGCCTTCGAGGTACATGTTCAGGCCACCGGCGTTCCACACGCCGAAGCTCTGGCCCGCAGTGCCTTTGAAGCGGAAGGTGATTGGCGCTTTCGCCATACCCTGGTTGCCGTGCTTGCGTGCGATTTCGCCGGAGACGCGTGCGCCGATGGAACGGTCGCAGTTGCAGATATCCAGCGCGAATTCGCCACCGCTGGCGTCGTTGATTGAGGAGCTGGCCATTTCGACCATCTTCTCGGCCAGCAGGCCCTTGTCGAACGGCGGGTTGCGGTCAACCTGGCAGAATTGTGGCTTGTCTGCCGGGATGTGGTCGCTGCCCAGCAGCGGCGTCAGGTCCAGGTGCTGTTGCTTGGCGGTCTGACCTTCGAGGATGTCGAGCAAGTCGGTACGCCCGATCAGCTCTTCCAGCGAGCGCACGCCCAGCTTGGCCAGCCACTCACGGGTTTCTTCGGCGACGTAGGTGAAGAAATTCACCACCATGTCGACGGTGCCGATGTAGTGATCCTTGCGCAGCTTCTCGTTCTGAGTGGCGACGCCGGTGGCGCAGTTGTTCAGGTGGCAGATGCGCAGGTATTTGCAGCCCAGGGCGATCATCGGCGCAGTGCCGAAGCCGAAGCTTTCGGCGCCGAGGATCGCAGCCTTGATCACGTCGAGGCCGGTTTTCAGGCCGCCGTCGGTCTGTACCCGAACTTTGCCACGCAGGTCGTTACCGCGCAGGGTCTGGTGAGTTTCCGCCAGGCCCAGTTCCCACGGCGCACCGGCGTACTTGATGGAGGTCAGCGGCGATGCGCCGGTGCCCCCGTCGTAGCCGGAGATGGTGATCAGGTCGGCATAGGCCTTGGCCACGCCGGCGGCAATGGTGCCCACGCCGGCTTCCGCGACCAGTTTCACCGAGACCAATGCCTGCGGGTTGACTTGTTTGAGGTCGAAAATCAGCTGCGACAAGTCTTCAATCGAGTAGATGTCGTGGTGCGGCGGTGGCGAAATCAGGGTCACGCCGGGCACTGCGTAACGCAGCTTGGCGATCAGACCGTTGACCTTGCCGCCGGGCAGTTGCCCGCCTTCACCCGGCTTGGCGCCCTGGGCGACTTTGATCTGCAGCACTTCGGCGTTGACCAGGTATTCCGGGGTCACACCGAAACGGCCGGTCGCGACCTGCTTGATTTTCGAGCTCTTGATGGTGCCGTAGCGCGCCGGGTCTTCACCGCCTTCGCCGGAGTTGGAACGCGCACCCAGGCGGTTCATGGCTTCGGCGAGGGCTTCGTGGGCCTCAGGCGACAACGCGCCGAGGGAAATACCGGCAGAGTCGAAACGCTTGAGGATAGATTCCAGCGGCTCGATCTCGCTGATGGCCAGCGGCGTGTCCAGGGTTTTCACCTTGAACAGGTCACGGATCATCGACACCGGGCGGTTATCCACCAGCGCGGTGTAGGCCTTGAACTTGGCGTAGTCGCCCTGCTGCACAGCGGCTTGCAGGGTGCTGACCACGTCCGGGTTGTAGGCGTGGTATTCGCCACCGTGCACGAACTTGAGCAGGCCACCTTGCTGGATCGGCTTGCGCGCGCTCCAGGCTTCGGCTGCCAAGGCTTTCTGTTCAGCTTCGATGTCGACGAAACGCGCGCCCTTGATGCGGCTCGGCACGCCACGGAAGCTAACCTCGCAGACTTCTTCGGACAGGCCGATGGCCTCGAACAGTTGCGCGCCGCGGTAGGACGTGACGGTGGAAATGCCCATCTTCGACAGGATCTTCAACAGGCCTTTGGTGATGCCTTTGCGGTAGTTCTTGAACACCTCGTAGAGGTCGCCCAGCACTTCACCTGTGCGGATCAGGTCACCGAGCACTTCGTACGCCAGGAACGGGTACACCGCCGACGCGCCGAAACCGATCAACACCGCAAAGTGGTGCGGGTCACGGGCGGTGGCGGTTTCGACGAGGATGTTGGAGTCGCAACGCAGGCCTTTTTCGGTCAGGCGGTGGTGCACCGCGCCAGTGGCCAACGAGGCGTGGATCGGCAGCTTGCCCGGCGCGATATGGCGGTCGGTCAACACGATCTGGGTACGGCCGGCGCGCACGGCTTCTTCGGCCTGATCGGCGACGTTACGCACCGCGGCTTCAAGGCCGAGGCTCTCGTCGTAGTTCAGGTCGATGATCTGGCGGTCGAAGCCTGGGCGTTCCAGGGTCATCAACGAGCGCCACTTGGCCGGAGACACCACCGGCGAGCTGAGGATCACGCGCGAGGCGTGCTCAGGCGATTCCTGGAAGATGTTGCGCTCGGCACCGAGGCACACTTCCAGCGACATCACGATGGCTTCACGCAGCGGGTCGATCGGCGGGTTGGTCACCTGGGCGAACTGCTGGCGGAAGTAGTCGTACGGCGTGCGCACGCGCTGGGACAGCACGGCCATTGGCGTGTCGTCACCCATGGAGCCGACAGCCTCATAGCCTTGCTCGCCCAACGGACGAAGCACTTGGTCACGTTCTTCGAACGTGACCTGGTACATCTTCATGTACTGCTTGAGCTGGTCCACATCGTAGAAAGCCGAACCGTGGTCGTTGTCTTCCATGGTCGCCTGGATGCGCAGGGCGTTCTTGCGCAGCCATTGCTTGTACGGGTGACGCGACTTCAAGCGGTTATCGATGGCATCGGTGTCGAGGATCTGCCCGGTTTCGGTGTCCACGGCCAGGATCTGGCCAGGGCCGACGCGGCCTTTGGCGATCACGTCTTCAGGCTTGTAGTCCCACACGCCGATTTCCGACGCCAGGGTGATGAAACCGTTGGTGGTGGTGACCCAACGCGCCGGGCGCAGACCGTTACGGTCGAGCAGGCACACCGCGTAGCGGCCGTCGGTCATGACCACGCCGGCCGGGCCGTCCCACGGCTCCATGTGCATCGAGTTGTACTCGTAGAACGCACGCAGGTCCGGGTCCATGGTCTCGACGTTCTGCCACGCAGGCGGAATGATCATGCGCACGCCACGGAACAGGTCGATGCCGCCGGTGACCATCAACTCAAGCATGTTGTCCATGCTGGAGGAGTCGGAACCCACGCGGTTGACCAGCGGGCCGAGCTCTTCGAGGTCCATCAAATCGTTGGCGAACTTGGTGCGACGGGCCACGGCCCAGTTGCGGTTGCCGGTGATGGTGTTGATCTCGCCGTTGTGGGCGAGGAAGCGGAATGGCTGGGCCAGCGGCCATTTCGGCAGGGTGTTGGTGGAGAAGCGCTGGTGGAACACGCAGATTGCGGTTTGCAGGCGCTCATCGCTCAGGTCCGGATAGAAGGCGGTCAAATCCGCCGGCATCATCAGGCCTTTATAAATGATGGTTTTGTGCGAAAAGCTGCAGATGTAGTGGTCGGTGTCGGCGGCGTTGGACACCGACGAACGACGACGCGAGGTGAACAGCTTGATCGCCATGTCCTGGTCGCTCAGGCCTTCGCCTGCGATGAACACTTGTTCGATCTGCGGCAGGCGCTCCAGAGCCAGGCGGCCGAGCACGCTGGTGTCAATTGGCACTTTGCGCCAGCCAACCAGTTGCAGGCCGGCAGCCAGGATCTCGCGGTTCATGTTCTCGCGAGCGGCCTCGGCTTTCACCGAGTCCTGGTTGAAAAACACCATGCCCACGGCGTATTGCTTGGGCAGGTCGACCGCAAATTGCTCTTTTGCGACAGCGCGCAGGAACTGGTCGGGCTTTTGAATCAGCAAGCCGCAACCGTCACCGGTCTTGCCATCGGCGTTGATCCCACCGCGGTGGGTCATGCAGGTCAGGGCCTCGATGGCCGTTTGCAAAAGGGTATGACTGGGCTCGCCCTGCATGTGGGCTATCAGGCCGAAACCGCAGTTATCCTTGAATTCATCGGGTTGGTACAGACCTGCTTTCATAGACACTTTCTCACCAGGCTACCTCTTATATCGAGGCAAATTTCTTTTCAATTCAACCGGTTACCTTCCACGCCGAACGTACGCCGGCTTAGCGGGGGCAAAAGGGAGGTCATTGTACACACCGACACGAACGCTCACAAATTTAACGACGAAATGTCGCAAATCTATGTCGCATTTATGAAAGGTTTAAAGCGATATGCTGTGCTAGTCAAAACTTTTTTAGTCTTGACTGCCACGACTCAAAAGCAACGTGCGCAGACACCACAAAGCGCGCGGCCTTCAGGGCTGCACGCTTTTGTAGTTTTTTGAGGTGCCGGGAGAGGCGGCCTGGGTAAGGCCGCCGAATCTTCAGCGAGTTGTTGCGAGTTCTTGTTGAACGCTGGCAACAGTGCGAGGCCAAGGTTTACCAGCCTGAACCTTCGCTGGCAAGGCCTTGATAGCGGATTCAGCTGCTGCACGGCTGGAGAAGTTGCCGTAGGTGATCACGTAGAGAGGCTTGCCGTTGAGCACTTTCTTGAAATAACGGTACTCACCGCCCTGCTCTTTCACGAACGCCTGAGCGTTGGCTTCGGAGCTGGTGCCGAGGATCTGCACCACGAAGTTGCCGGTTGGCTGGCTGGTGTACCAGCTGCTGCCGGTGCCGCCGGCCTTGGCGACGGTGGCGGCGGATTTCTCAGCAGGCTTGGCAGCCGGTGCTGGCGCTGGCTTGGCGGCTGGTGCGGGTGCGACAGGCTTGGTCACCGGCGCTGGCGCTGGCTTGGCAGTGGCGACAGTCGGTGCAGGGGTCGGCTTGGCAGCCGGAGCTGCTGGCTGACCGGCTGGCACGCCCGCAGGCGGCGCGGTAGTGGTCACGGTCGGCGGCGTGGCGCTGGAGCCCTCCACCGGCACACCGTCGTCACCTTCGGAAATGCCACCGGCTTCTTCGGCGAGCGGGCCGCGCATTACCGGCTGGCCAACCATCGGCAGGTTGGTCGGTTGGCCGGAGTTGGCGAATTCGACGTTTGGCGTGGGTTTGCCCAGTGGCAACTGCGCCTGTTCGGTTGGCGCGCCGGCCGTGGCGGGAGCCTTGCTACGACCTGGGATCAACCAGGCGGCGGCGACAGCGACCACGACAACGGCGGAAATAGCCAATACGTGCTTCTTAGGCATAGTAAACCCCATCTTTGGACGCTTAACCGCAGAGCGGCTTGCAATCATGGCTTCGATCAAGGCATCCCGGGCAACCTGGTTGATGGTGCCAGGCCAGCCGTCGGAGCTTTCGTGAATATCAGAGATCTGCGCAGCGGAGAAAAGTTCGATACCGGCCCCGGCGCCCTCAAGGCGTTGGGCCAGGTATTCGCGGGTTTCTTCCTCTTCGTACGGCTGCAATTCGATGACGTGAAACAGCTCCTGATCACCGCTGATCTGCTCCAGATCGGCGATCAACGACGACTCGCCAAACAGGAACACGTGCGGGCGGCCTTCAGGCGTACCCGCCGCCAGCGCCAGCAGCGCTTCCAGGGCAGATTCGTCGAGCTGCTCGGCGTCGTCGACCAGCAAGTAGACTTCCTGGCCGGTCAGGCCCAGTTGCACCACTTGCTTGAGAATCGCGTTCGGCTCGGCATTGGATACATTCAGCGCCTGGGCCACTTGGCGCAACACGCCCGCCGCGTCACCGGCACCACGGGCCGACACCACCACGCTCTGTACCGATTGCTTGTTGGTGCTGGCGACCAGTGCCTGGCGCAGCAGGGTCTTGCCGCTGCCCAACGGCCCGGTGACCACCAGCAACAGCTGGCTGTAGCGCGCCAGATGGTGCAACTGGCCAAGCACCGGCTTGCGCTGGGCAGGGAAAAATTTGAAGCCAGGTACCCGCGGAGCAAAAGGGTCGTGGCTTAACTGGTAATGGCCGAGGAACGCCTCGTCGGCATGCAAACTAGTCATCGGGATCTTATTAACCTTTAAGCTGGGCCAGGGCGCGGTAATCCGCTCCCAGCGTGGCCTGTAAAATCTCTTTCGGATAATCGTCGGTCACTACCGCTTCGCCCATGTGGCGCAGCAGCACCAGTCGTAGGCGACCGTCGATCACTTTCTTGTCTATTGCCATATGTTCGAGGAAATCCGCCTCGGTCATCTCCTGAGGAGGAATAACCGGCAAACCGGCGCGCTGGAACAGGCGAATACCCCGATCCCGCTCCTGGGCACTGATCCAGCCCAGGCGTTGCGACATCTCCAACGCCATCACTGTGCCAGCCGCTACGGCTTCCCCATGCAACCACACACCATAGCCCATGTGCGTTTCGATCGCATGGCCGAAGGTGTGACCCAGGTTCAAGGTAGCGCGTACGCCGGACTCCCGCTCGTCGGCATTTACCACCAGCGCCTTGGCGGCGCAGGAGCGCGAAATCGCTTCGGTCAGTGCCACCTGATCCAGAGCGCGCAGGGCGTCCATATGCTCTTCAAGCCAGGTCAGGAACGGCTCGTCGCAGATCAGCCCGTACTTGATGACTTCCGCCAGGCCCGCCGACAGCTCGCGCGGTGGCAGGGTGCTCAGCGTCGCGGTGTCGATCAGCACGGCCTGGGGCTGATAGAACGCACCCACCATGTTCTTGCCCAGCGGGTGGTTGATGCCGGTCTTGCCACCGACCGACGAATCGACCTGGGACAACAAGGTGGTTGGCACCTGGATAAAGTCCACGCCGCGCTGGTAACAGGCCGCCGCAAAGCCGGCCATGTCGCCGATCACACCGCCGCCCAGGGCGACTACGGTGGTCCGGCGGTCATGACGCGCAGTCAGCAGGCCATCAAAGATCAGTTGCAGGGTTTCCCAGTTCTTGTGGGCCTCGCCGTCAGGCAGGATCACCGAAATCACCGAGTACGCCGCAAGGCTGCGGCTCAGGCGCTCAAGATACAGCGGCGCGACCGTTTCATTGGAGATGATCGCCACTTGCCGACCGGCAATATGCGGGGCAAGCAACTCGGGCAGGTCCAACAAACCTTCGCCGATATGGATTGGGTAGCTGCGCTCGCCTAGATCGACCTTAAGTGTCTGCATGTGTCCCCGCGTGAAGATGGATATACGATCGGCAACGCTCAGATCTGACGCTGCCTGATGGCTCTACGCCACACCTCGAAGGCTGTTAGCGCGCCGCCGAGAATAGCGCATTTCGGGCCTGGCTTTAACGGGGTGGCAGCTGCTGTAAACGCTCAAGAATGTCGAGAACGACCATTCGCGGCGGCCGCTCATCGGTTTCCACCACCAGATCGGCAATTTCCCGATACAGCGGATCGCGCAGCGTCAGCAAATCCCGCAGGGTTTTTGCCGGGTCGGCAGTGCGTAACAACGGGCGATTCCGGTCGCGGGCGGTGCGGCCCACTTGCTGCTCGACCGACGCATGCAGGTAGACCACGCGCCCACCGGCATGCAGCGCCCGGCGGTTTTCATCGCGCATCACAGCGCCGCCGCCGGTGGCCAATACCACGCCGTCGCAACCGCACAGCTCGGCAATCATCGCCTGCTCGCGGTCGCGAAAGCCCAGTTCGCCTTCCTTATCGAAGATCCATGGGATATTGGCGCCCGTGCGCAATTCAATTTCCTTGTCGGAATCTTTGAATGGCAGGCGCAGCTCTTTGGCCAGCAAACGGCCGATGGTGCTTTTTCCAGCGCCCATCGGTCCTACAAGAATCAAATTTCGCACAGAATCAACGACTCACAGCAATCGCCTGGTTATTCATAATACGCGGAGTCAGGAATACCAGCAGCTCGGATTTTCTTTCCGCCATCACATCGCGCCGGAAAAGGCGGCCAAGATACGGCACATCGCCTAAAAATGGCACTTTATCTACCACTTTGCTCTGGGTATTGGAGAAAACGCCACCGATGACGATGGTCTCGCCATCCTTGACCAGCACCTTGGCGTTGACTTCGTTTTTCTTGATCGGTGGCACGTCATTGAGCTTGTTCAGGTAGTCGGGCTCATCCTTGGTCACCTTGACCTCCATGATCACCCAGCCATCAGGGGTGATTTGCGGGGTCACTTCCAGCGATAGCGAAGCTTCCTTGAACGACACTGAAGTGGCGCCACTGGAGCTGGATTCCTGATAGGGAATCTCGGTGCCCTTGAGGATCCGTGCCGTTTCCTTGTCGGAAGTGACCACCTTGGGCTGTGAGACGATTTCGCCGTTGCCGGTTTTCTCCATGGCCGTCAATTCAAGGTCCAGCAACAGGTTGTTGGTGATATAGGCGATGCCCAAGCCCGATGTACCGGTGAGCGCACCCATGTCGACAAATGGCGAACTGACAGGGTTCTGCGGTGGCTCGGCACCGGCGGCCAAGGGTTTGCTGATGCCCCCAGCGCCCCAATTGGCACGGTTGAGTCGCCCTCCCCAGCGCACGCCGAGGCTTTTGTCATAATCAACATTGGCCTCGACGATCCGCGCCTCGATCATCACTTGGCGCACCGGGACGTCCAGTTGCGCCACAATCCGGCGCAGCTCTTCGAGGCGCTCGCCAGTCTGGTAGGCAATGATGTTATTGGTGCGGTCATCCACTGCCACGGAACCGCGCTCATCGCCGGCGCCTTCAAGGCCTGTCACCGACTGGAACAGCTTGGCCAGGTCCGCCGCCTTGGCGTAGTTGACCTGCAACAGCTCGCGGCGCAAAGGCGCCAGCTCGGCCATCTGCCTGCGCGATTCCAGCGTGAGCAATTCACGCGCCGCCAGCTCATCGGCAGGTGCCACCAGCAAAACGCCGGCCTTCACGCGCTTATCCAGCCCCTTGGTCTGCAATACCAGGTCCAGCGCCTGGTCCCAGGGCACGTCCTTGAGCCGCAAGGTTATGGAGCCTTGCACTTCATCGCTGGCAACCAGGTTGAGCCCGGCAACATCGGCAATCTGCTGCAGTACCGCGCGCACATCGATGTTCTGGAAGTTGAGGTTCAGTTTGACGCCGTTATAGGTGCCTGGCGCCGCGCTGCCAGGCGGCGGCAGCTGGATAAGGTCCACACGATTGGGCACAGCGAATGCCGTCGGTGCCGTGAACGCTATCCATAGCGCCACACCGAAGGACGAGAAAGTCCATTTCATTGTTTGATTCCGTTATGAGTTGAGTTTCAACACGAGGGTTCGCGGGCGCTCCAGCCACGCGCCCTGTTTATCGGGGAACCGCTCTGCCAGCTCGATGGAGCCGTCATGAATCGCCGTGACCTTGCCGTGGTTCGGCCCCAGGTAGTCGCCAACGGCCAGCCGGTGCACCGTGGAGGCCACACGCAACAGCGCAAAGTTCTGCTCACCACGAGACAGCGTACCGACCATCTCGAACTGGTCGATGGCGACCTTTTCCAGGGCGCCGCGGACTCGGGCAAGGTCGGGCGCCAGCACCGGGCGTCCGGGCAGGTGATCAACCTGCAATGCAACCGGCTGGAACGGGTCGCGCAGGGAAGATGCGTCGTAGACGAATGCTGGCCCCGACTCGAAAACCGAGTCAGGTTCGCCGCGCAGCGACGTGCTGCGGTAGGTCTTCACCAACATGCCGAGGCGCAGCAACGACCCATCAGAACGAAGCGTGATGTCATGCACGGTAACGATCCGGGACAAGCCGCCCAACGCACTCACGAAGGTAGCCAGGTCGTGGTAGGCCCCAACCACATCGACCTGCACCGGCTCCTCGATGTAAAACGGCCGAGTTTGCTCGTCCAGCACCGTGACACCTTCGACCACCACGCCGTTGGCAGCCACCAGCCGCGCAATTTCATCCAGCAGGGCAGGCATGTCGGGTGTGCCAGACAAATGCCCTAAAGCCCCGCCGGTTTTTTCCTGCATCACCTGAGCCGGGTGGGCACCGCCCTCAAGCCCGGAGGCCAGATCGACTTTCTGCGCGAGCACCTGTTGTAAGACCTCTTCCTGCGCCTCCCGCTCGTGCAAACGCTCGCGTGACGGGCTCAAATAAACGCAATCGCCCACCACCAGCACCAAGCCTGCCAGCGCACAGCCCAGCAGAAGCTTGCCCGGCAAGGGCCATTTCGAAGCGTTGTGAGAGAAGGTGGAAAAGTCGAGCCTGGGCAGGCTCAAGGCTGAGCCTCGGTGGATTCCCCCTGGCGCACCATCAACTGGAATTCGTTACCGCCCCGCTCGCCCTCTGCTCGCACATGCTGCAGCCGAGTGGCGTGGGTGCCCTGCGAGGCTTCCAGGCGGCGCATCAGTTGAGCAATGTCCTGGCTGGACTCGGCACTGCCGCTGACGCTGATGGTGTCGCCATTCGCCACCACTTCATGCAGATGGACACCCTCGGGCACCGCGCGGGCCAGTTGATCAAACATCTGGGCGCTGGAAGAGCGGGCATCATGCAGGTCCTGCACGACTTTCATGCGCGCGGCCAGTTGCTGGCTTTGCTCCTGCAAGTCGCCGATGGTCTTGATGCGCGAATCGACGACTGTCACTTCTTTGCTCAGGTGGTTATTGCGTGCGCCCTGCCGGTCGATGGCCTGGTCGATCACCTGGTCCGCCAGCCATAACGCCGCGAAGGCCGCACAGGCAAACGCCAGCAAAAACATCAGAAAGTATTTGCGACGCCGGTCCGCCAGGGCTTGGCGCCAGGGCAAAAGGTTGATTCTTGTCATCAAGCGAAACTCCTCAGGGCCAACCCGCAAGCAATTCCCATCCCGTGGGCATCCACGGCCCATTGTGTGCCATCGACTTGATGACCCGGCGTGAAGCTGGCGAAATCCTGACTGCAAGCGCGCTCCAATGCAAACCCTTCGACATCCACCACCCGCGTCACGAGCCCCGCCAGGGCCAAAACCGCGGTGCGAGCCTCGACTTGCTCCCGCAGGCAGGCAGCCAGTAAAACCTCGACCCGGGCCGGATCCTGGGCCGAAGGGCCACGCACCTGAAAATCGATGGCCACCTCATCCAGCGGGTAAGGAATGTACTGGTCGGCTTCCATCTGGATCTTCCACACCATCTCCTCATCACTGAGCCCTGCCTCCATGTCGATGACCCGCGTGATGACCGACGGGCCCGCTACAGCAACCGCCGCCTGCCGTGCGGACGTGCGTAGCCGGGATAACGCCAGTTGCAAGGCTCGCCCTGCCTCTTCAAGGTCCAATAAAGTGCCATCGACCATCGCATTCGGCGGCAACATTTGGGTGCTGTAGCCCTGCACCTGGTAACCCGCGGCCGAACGGCCCAGTTCTATCAGCTTGATGCCCGTGTCATTGATGTCGACACCCAGCAGGGTGTCGGTTTTGCGCCTGAAAAATCCCTTTCTCATAAAACTCCCCAAAACTTTGCCTGTCATACCGCCTGATTACCGCCGGCCACCGTGCATTCGGTCGACTTGTTTGAGTGGCGTGAATGACGCCCCAAGCCGAAAAATGCTTTAATGCCCAGCGTTTTTTCCCGCTATTTATCTGCTGCTCGGGTCGATCCATCGTTTGCCATGCATGCCCCGACGCCTAACTCATTCTTTTCTCTGGAAATCCAAAAGCCTTGATTCGTCTGCTGAAGTTTTTCGGGTACTCCATTGTCGCGATCGTCTGCGGGCTGCTGCTCGTACTCAGCGGTGCCTACCTCTACCTTAGTCCGGGTTTGCCTTCCGTAGAGGCACTCAGAAGTATCCAGTTGCAGATTCCTTTGCGGGTCTACAGCAGCGACGAAAAACTGATCGCGGAGTTCGGCGAGATGCGCCGCACACCGATCCGTTTCGCCGACATTCCACCCAATTTCATCAATGCTCTGCTGTCGGCAGAAGACGATAATTTCGCCAATCACTACGGCGTTGACCCCAGCAGTCTGGTGCGTGCGGCTACCCAGCTGGTAAAAAGCGGACACATTCAATCCGGTGGCAGCACCATCACCATGCAGGTGGCGAAGAACTTCTTCCTCACCAGCGAGCGCAGTTTTTCGCGCAAGGCCACTGAAATCCTGCTGGCCCTGCAGATCGAACGCCAGCTGACCAAGGACGAGATCCTTGAGCTGTACGTGAACAAGATCTACCTGGGTAACCGCGCCTACGGCATCGAAGCGGCGTCGCAGGTCTACTATGGCAAGTCGATTCGTGATGCCAGCCTGGCGCAAATGGCAATGATTGCCGGCCTGCCCAAGGCCCCTTCGCGCTTTAACCCGCTGGCCAACCCGGCGCGCAGCAAAGAGCGCCGCGACTGGATCCTCGGCCGCATGTACAAGCTGGGCAAGATCGACCAGGCCGCCTATGAAAGCGCCGTGGCCGAACCGCTGAATGCCAGCTACCACGTGCCGACACCGGAAGTGAACGCACCGTATATCGCTGAAATGGCGCGCGCCGAGATGGTCGGCCGTTACGGCAGCGAGGCCTACACCGAAGGCTTCCGCGTGACCACGACCGTTCCCAGCAACTTGCAGGAAATTGCCAACAACTCGGTGCGCGATGGCCTCGTCACCTATGACCAGCGCCACGGCTACCGCGGCCCCGAATCCCGCCTGCCAGGCAAGACGCTGAGCGCCTGGACCACTGAACTGGGCAAACAGCGCCCGATCAGCGGCCTGGAACCCGCCATCGTCACCCAAGTGAAGAAAGATGGCGTGCAGGTGCTGACCCGCTCCGGCGAAGCGCATGTGCCGTGGGACAGCATGAAGTGGGCACGCCCCTTCCTGAACACCAACAGCATGGGCCCGATGCCCAAGCAGCCCTCGGACGTGGCGCAGGTGGGTGACTTGATCCGCGTGCAACGCCAGAAAGACGACAGCCTGAAATTCAGCCAGGTCCCTGTGGCCCAAGGCGCGCTGGTGTCCCTGGACCCGCAGAACGGTGCGATCCGCGCCCTGGTCGGCGGTTTTGCCTTCGAGCAGAGCAACTACAACCGTGCGACCCAGGCCAAGCGCCAGCCGGGCTCGAGCTTCAAGCCGTTCGTCTACAGCGCCGCACTGGATAACGGCTACACCGCCGCCAGCCTGGTCAACGACGCCCCGATCGTGTTTGTCGACGAGTACCTGGACAAGGTCTGGCGCCCGAAGAACGACACCAACACCTTCCTCGGCCCGATCCGCATCCGCGAGGCGCTGTACAAGTCGCGCAACCTGGTGTCGATCCGCCTGCTGCAGGCAATGGGCGTCGGCAAAACCATCGACTACATGACGCGTTTCGGCTTCAACAAGTCGGACCTGCCGCCCAACCTGTCCCTGGCGCTGGGCACCGCGACTCTCACGCCGATGGAAATCGCCACGGGCTGGAGCACCTTTGCCAACGGCGGCTACAAGATCTCACCGTACCTGATCGACAAAATCGAAAGCCGCAATGGCGACACCCTGTTTACCGCCAACCCTCCGCGCGTACCGGGTGACGTAGTCAACGGCGTGGCGGCGCCTGATGGCATCGCGGCGCCCAGCAACGGCGGCATCACCATCGAGCCGACACCGGGCGCAGCGCCAGCCACACCGAACACCGCCGCCGCAAACGAGCCACAAACGCCCGCAGTCGCTGAACGCGTAGTGGATGGCCGCACCACGTATATCCTCAACAGCATCCTGGAAGACGTGATCAAGAAAGGCACCGGCCGTCGCGCCCTGGCGCTGGGCCGTGCGGACATTGCCGGCAAGACCGGTACCACCAACGACTCCAAGGACGCCTGGTTCTCCGGCTACAACGCCGACTACGTGACCACCGTGTGGACCGGCTACGACCAGCCGGAAAGCCTGGGTCGCCGCGAGTTTGGTGGCACCGTCGCGTTGCCGATCTGGATGAGCTACATGGGCGCGGCCTTGAAGGACAAGCCGTTGCACACCCAGCCTGAGCCGGAAGGCATTCTCAGCCTGCGCATTGACCCGGTGAGTGGCCGTGCGGCTTCGCCAAGCACGCCGAACGCGTACTTCGAGCTGTTCAAGAGCGAAGACACGCCGCCGTCGGTCAACGAACTGGGCAATGGTGTTGCACCGGGCAGCCCGCTGCCGGCGGATGAAGGGGCGCCGATCGATTTGTTCTGATCGCGACCGCGAGCTGACGGGGTGCAAAATGTGGGAGGGGGCTTGCCCCCGATAGCGAACTTCCAGCCAATGAAGCTGCTGACTGATACACCGCAATCGGGGGCAAGCCCCCTCCCACATCTGGATTCCTACGCAGCTCCAGTTAATCGCAGGCAATAAAAAAGCCCCGACTCGCAAGAGCCGGGGCTTTTTGTTGGTGCGCTACAACGGCTTAGCCGTTGAACACATCATCCACGCTTTGCAGCGGGTAGTGCTTCGGATACGGCAGGGTCGCCACACCGGTCTCGATAGCGGCTTTGGCCACGGCATCGGAGATCAGGGTGATCAGGCGCTTATCCATTGGTTTCGGAATGATGTACTCACGGCCGAATTCCAGCTTGATGCCACCGTAGGCGTCGCACACTTCCTGAGGCACCGGCAGCTTGGCCAGTTCACGCAGGGCGTTGGCGGCAGCGACTTTCATCTCTTCGTTGATGCGCTTGGCGCGAACGTCCAGGGCACCGCGGAAGATGAATGGGAAGCCCAGTACGTTGTTGACCTGGTTCGGGTAGTCCGAACGGCCGGTGGCCATGATCACGTCGTTACGGGTGGCGTGTGCCAGTTCCGGGGAGATTTCCGGATCAGGGTTGGAGCAGGCGAACACGATCGGGTTGGCCGCCATGGACTTGAGGCCTTCGGCGCTCAGCAGGTTCGGGCCAGACAGGCCGACGAACACGTCTGCACCGTCAAGGGCGTCAGCCAGGGTGCGCTTGTCGGTCGCGTGGGCAAACATCGCCTTGTACTGGTTCAGGTCGGTACGCTCGGACTGAACAACGCCCTTGCTGTCGACCATGAAGATGTTTTCCAGCTTGGCGCCCATGCTCACCAGCAATTTCATGCAGGAGATGGCTGCAGCGCCGGCACCCAGGCAGACGATCTGCGCGTCAGCCAGGGTTTTGCCAGCGATTTCCAGGGCGTTGATCATGCCGGCCGCGGTAACGATCGCGGTGCCGTGCTGGTCATCGTGGAATACCGGAATGTCGCACTGCTCGATCAAGGCCTTTTCGATCTCGAAGCACTCAGGTGCCTTGATGTCTTCCAGGTTGATGCCACCGAACGTGATGGAAATGCGCTTTACGGTGTCGATGAAAGCCTGCGGGCTTTCGGAGTCGACTTCGATGTCGAAAACGTCGATGCCGGCAAAGCGCTTGAACAGCACGCCTTTACCTTCCATGACTGGCTTGGAAGCCAATGGGCCAAGGTTGCCCAGGCCGAGAATCGCGGTGCCATCGGAAATCACTGCAACCAGGTTGCCTTTGCCGGTGTACTTGTACGCCAGTTCAGGGTCGCGGGCGATTTCACGTACGGGCTCGGCAACGCCAGGGCTGTAGGCCAGCGACAGGTCGCGGGCGGTGGCAGTGGCTTTGGTGAGCTCTACACTCAGCTTTCCTGGACGAGGATGGGCATGATATTCGAGAGCGGCAGTTTTCAAATCAGACATATCGGCATTCCGCTTTTACTGTTGGTCGACGGACCGCCGAGGATACGCGTGTCGCAAAGTCCCTACAAGACTGGGCAGTCACAGGTGTCAAGGGCCCTGCGCTACGACTTTTGGCCAAGAGCCACGGGATACAAGGGCTCAACTGTTCACAATCGCACTAAAAAATGTCTACAATTTTTTTATTAAAATCGATTTGAATCACGCGCAGCCAAATTGCAGGCACAAAAAAGGCGTCCCAAAGGACGCCTTCTTCAACAGCTGACAAAAACCCGGAGGGCTTTTGAGCCTTACTCTGCTGGAGTAGCAGGCTTCTTGCCGAAAGCACCAAAGCGATCTGCGAAGCGCTGTACACGGCCGCCGGTGTCCAGAGTTTTCTGCTTACCGGTGTAGAACGGGTGGCACTCGTTGCATACGTCAGTACCCAGTGGCTTGCACAGGTTCGAACGTGTTTCGAACTTGTTGCCGCAGCTGCAGGTTACTTCGATGGTTTCGTACGCTGGATGGATATCGGCTTTCATGGTGACTTCCTCGGGCTAGCGTGCCGCCACTCGACACTATTGTCGAATACCGCACGTAATTAGGCCGCGGATTCTACCAGACCTTTTTAAACGCGCAAGCGGCGCTTCCGGCCGATTTCCCACATATGAGCCCCTTTCATCAGAAAAACTGCCGGTTCACCACGATCAATGTGGGAGCCGGGCATGTTGTGGCGAGCAGGCTTGCCCTGCGCTGGGCTGCAAAGCAGCCCCAATAGGCCAATGGTGTTTTTGCAGTTAAAACTCGTTGTAGGCATCGGGGCCGCTGCGCACCTCAATGCAGGGCAAGCCTGCTCGCCACGATAGGCCCGGTTCCCACAGAAGTGCTGGCTGCTGCAGCAGAGACGGGACACCTCTACCGCAGGTCTGCTAGGCTCCCGCCCCTGCGCCACCGCCTGCCTTTATATGAGATTCCCCGCGTGCCCGACGCCATTTTGCGCCTAGCCCTGCCCTCGCCCCTGCGCCGTCTGTTCGACTACCGAGCCCCCGCCGGCGTGCTGCGGGCGCAGTTGCAGCCAGGCATGCGCGTGCGCGTGCCGTTCGGGCGCCGAGAAATGATCGGCATTCTGGTCGAAGTCGCCGACCACAGCGAAGTGCCCGCAGAAAAGCTCAAGCCCGCCATAGCCATCCTCGACACCACTGCGGCGCTGCCACCGGCCCTGTTCAAGCTGTGCCTGTGGACCGCTCAGTATTATCAGCACAGCCTGGGCGATACGTTGAGCTGGGCGCTGCCGGTGCTGCTGCGTCAGGGCGAGCTGGCCGAAGCACGCCAGGAGCGCTTCTGGTCGATGGTGCCCGGCGCGCGCCTCGATGACCCGCGCATCGCCCGCGCGCCGCGCCAGCGTGAAGCCCTGGCCACGCTGGCGCAGCATCCCCACGGCGTGGCGCATCAGCTATTGAGCAAGCTGATGCTGAGCAAGGACAGCCTCGACCTGCTGCTGGCCAAGGGCTTGGTGCAGGTGGAAATCCGCAAGCACGCTCCCGACCCACGCCACGAACACTGGCTGGCCCAGCCCGAACTGCCGCTGAACACCGAGCAACGTGCTGCTTATGAAGCGATCCGCGCAGGCTTCGACAGTTTCCACGCGTTCCTGCTGGCGGGCGTGACGGGCAGCGGCAAGACCGAAGTCTATCTGCAGCTCATCCGCGAAACCCTGCAGGCCGGCAAGCAGGCGCTGGTGCTGATCCCCGAGATCAACCTGGGCCCGCAAACCCTGGCGCGTTTCGAGCAGCGCTTCAACGCGCGCATCGCCCTGGTGCACTCGGCGGTCAACGACCGCGAACGCCTGGAGTCCTGGTTGGCCGCGCGGGACGGCGAAGCCGACATTATTATCGGCACCCGCTCGGCGCTGTTCACGCCGATGAAGAACCCCGGGCTGATCATCATCGACGAGGAGCACGACGGCTCCTATAAACAGCAGGAAGGCCTGCGCTACCACGCCCGCGATCTGGCGCTGGTGCGCGCACGCCAGGAAGACATCCCGATTGTGCTGGGCTCGGCCACGCCGTCCCTGGAAAGCCTGCACAACGCCTACACCGGCCGGTACGGACTCCTTCGTTTGAATGAGCGTGCAGGCGGCGCCAAGCAGCCGCGCTTCCTGCGCCTGGATGTAAAAAGCCGTCCACTGGACAGCGGCATTTCCGGACCGATGCAGCAAGCCATCGGCCAGACCCTCGCCGCCGGCCAGCAAGTGCTGGTGTTTCTCAACCGCCGAGGGTTTGCGCCGACGTTGCTGTGCCATGACTGCGGCTGGATGTCCGAGTGCGAGCGCTGCGATGCGCGCATGACCGTGCACCAGCGCCACGGCGAGCTGCGCTGCCATCATTGCGGCCATGTGGAGCGGGTGCCGCGCCACTGCCCGCAGTGCGGCAAAGTGGATTTGCGCCCAGTGGGTGCGGGCACCGAGCGCGCCGAAGAGCGCCTGGGCATTCTGTTCCCGGACTACCCGGTGCTGCGGGTCGACCGCGACAGCACTTCGCGCAAAGACGCGATGAACCAGCTGTTCGCGACCATCCAGAAAGGCCAGCCGTGCATCCTGATCGGCACGCAGATGCTTGCCAAAGGGCACCATTTTCCGCGGGTGACGCTGGTGTCGATCCTGGATGCCGACGGCGGCCTGTTCTCCGGTGATTTTCGCGCCAGCGAGCGCATGGCGCAGCTGATCGTGCAGGTCGCAGGCCGCGCCGGGCGCGCTGAAGAGCCGGGCAAAGTGATTATCCAGACCCACCTGGCCGACCATCCGCTGCTGATCCAGCTGACAGAACAAGGCTATTTCGCCTTCGCCGAGCAGGCGCTGAGTGAACGCCGCTCTGCCGGCTTGCCGCCCTTCTCTCACCTTGCCCTGCTGCGGGCCGAGGCCCATAAACCGGGGCAGGCGGAAGGTTTTCTGGATGAGGCATGCAGCGCCGCCGAACGTTTGCTCGGCGAACTGGGTCTGACCGGCATCGAATTGCTCGGCCCGGTGCCTGCACCTATGGAACGCCGCGCCGGGCGTTATCGCGCTCAGCTACTCTTGCAGGCAACCTCCCGCGCGCCCCTGCATCGGCTATTAAGTAGCTGGTTGCTTGCTCTGGAGCAAATGCCCAGTGGCCGCCAGGTGCGATGGTCGTTGGATGTGGACCCGGTAGATTTGTATTGATAGCAAAACCGCTATCGCAGGCAAGCCAGCGCCCACATTTTGAAATGTGAATACCCTTAAATGTGGGAGCGGGCTTGCCCGCGACGAGGCCCGCAGGTCTACCAACCCGTCTGAACGGTTGGCAAGCCTGCCCTCGCCACGGATAATGCCCAGTTTTTCCACCTGCGCATCGCGCGCCGCCGCTTGCGGTCGAAAGAGAACACCATGAAAGACACCATTCGCCAGCTGATCCAACAAGCCCTCACCCAACTCGTCAACGAAGGTGTGTTGCCTGAAGGCCTGACGCCGGCGATCCAGGTGGAAAACACCCGCGACAAGACCCACGGTGACTTCGCCAGCAATATTGCGATGATGCTGTCCAAGCCTGCGGGCATGAAACCGCGCGACCTGGCGGAAAAAATCATTGCCGCGCTGCCGGCTGACGACAGCGTCACCAAGGCCGAAATTGCCGGCCCTGGCTTCATCAACTTCTTCCAGAACACCCAGGCCCTGGCCTCGCGCCTGGACGCCGCCCTGGCCGACGCCAGGATCGGCGTGCGCAAGGCCGGCCCGCTGCAGCGCGTGGCCATCGACCTGTCGGCACCCAACCTGGCCAAAGAGATGCACGTCGGCCACTTGCGTTCGACCATCATCGGCGACGGCGTGGCGCGGGTGCTGGAGTTCCTCGGCGACACCGTGATCCGTCAGAACCACGTGGGCGACTGGGGCACCCAGTTCGGCATGCTGATGGCCTACCTGCAGGAAAACCCGATCACCAGCAACGAGCTGGCCGACCTGGAAAACTTCTACCGCGCCGCCAAAAAGCGTTTTGACGAATCCGAAGAATTCGCCGACCGCGCCCGTGGCCTGGTGGTCAAGCTGCAAGCCGGTGACGAGGAATGCCTGGCGTTGTGGGGCCGCTTCCGCGAGATCTCGCTGTCGCACTGCCAGGAAATCTACGAGTTGCTCAACGTGAAGTTGACCATGGCCGACGTGATGGGCGAAAGCGCCTATAACGACGACCTGATCAACGTGGTCAACGACCTCAAGGCCAAAGGCCTGCTGGTCGAGAGCAACGGCGCGCAGTGCGTGTTCCTCGAAGAATTCAAGACCGCCGACGGCGAGCCGCTGCCGGTGATCATCGTCAAGGCCGATGGCGGCTACCTCTACGCCACCACTGACCTGGCGGCCGTGCGCTACCGCAGCGGCGTGCTCAAAGCCGACCGCGCGCTGTATTTCGTCGACCAACGCCAGGCCCTGCACTTCCAGCAAGTGTTTGAAGTGGCACGCCGCGCAGGTTTCGTCACGCACCCGATGCACATGGAACACATGGGCTTCGGCACCATGAACGGCGCCGATGGCCGCCCGTTCAAGACCCGCGACGGCGGCACCGTGAAGCTGATCGACCTGTTGAACGAAGCCCAGGAACGTGCCTACAACCTGGTGAAGGAAAAGAACCCGGAACTGGCCGAAGCCGAGCTGCGCAACATCGCCCGCGTGGTGGGCATTGGCGCGGTGAAATACGCCGACCTGTCCAAGCACCGCACCAGCGACTACAGCTTCAACTTCGAACTGATGCTCAACTTCGAAGGCAACACCGCGCCGTACCTGCTGTACGCCTACACTCGCGTCGCCGGTGTGTTCCGCAAACTGGGCAAGGACTTCAGCGAAGTTGAAGGCCGGATCGTGCTGGATGCCCCGCATGAACAGGAACTGGCGGCCAAACTGGCGCAATTCGGCGAAGTGCTGAACAGCGTCGGTGAGAAAGGCACGCCCCATATCCTGTGCACCTATTTGTACGAAGTCGCCGGCCTGTTCTCCAGCTTCTACGAGAACTGCCCGATCCTCACCGCCGACGACGAAGCCCAAAAGCAAAGTCGCCTGCGCCTCGCCGCACTGGCTGGACGGACCCTCAAGCAAGGCCTGGAACTGTTAGGCCTGGAAACCCTGGAGCGTATGTAAGTTGGCTGCCAAGAAAAAACCTGCACCCAAGCGCGGCGCCAGCCGCTATCAAGCCCCGGCAAAGAAGCCTATACCGGGCTGGTTGTGGATGGCCATCGGCCTGGCGGTCGGTGCGTTCGTCGTGATCCTGATGAAGCTGGAGCCGGGCAAGGGCGATGACGTCAAGCGCGTCAAGCAAGAGCAGCAGAAGGCCACGAAAATGGCCGAAGCCAACAAGACGGCGCCAAGCCCGACTGCACCGGTGAAGCCGAAATACGACTTCTACACGCTGCTGCCGGAATCGGAAGTGATCGTGCCGCCCGACGCCGTGCCGGAGAAAACCCTGCCGACGCCGCAAGTGCCGACCACGCCGGTGACGCCAGCGGAAGCGGCGAAAATCGACACCGCGCGGGCGCAAGCTGCGCTGGCCGGGATCACCCCGCCGCCACCGCCGCCCGTGGCCACCACCAAGGCTGCGCCGGTGACCAAGTTCTTCCTGCAAGCGGGCTCGTTCCCGAAACAGGCGGACGCGGATCGCGTGCGTGCGCAGATCATCCTGCTGGGCCAGGCGGTGACGGTGGAGTCCGGCACGGTGAAGGATGCGACGTGGTATCGCGTGCTGGTGGGGCCATTCAGCAACCGTGAACAGCTGACCGTGGCGCAGAAGCAGCTGGCCGGCGCAGGGTTTAGCAACCTGTTGTTACAACAACGCCAGAGCCGTTGATTCAGAGTCAACGCGGATCAAAATGTGGGAGGGGGCTTGCCCCCGATAGCGGTAGATCAGTCACTATGTTTGGCGACTGAAGCGCCGCCATCGGGGGCAAGCTCCCTCCCACATTTGGTTTTGAGGTGTGCTTGAGAAAGTGTAAGACTTATAAACACCGCCCGTCCGCCATAACCCTCTACGGTTGAAATCCCTCCCGCCACCCCCATATGAGATTCCATCAGGGCATTTTCGCCCCGCTGCGTGGAGACTCTCCCCTTGACCACCATCGTTTCAGTACGTCGCCACGGCAAAGTCGTCATGGGCGGCGACGGCCAGGTTTCCCTTGGCAACACCGTGATGAAAGGCAACGCCAAAAAGGTGCGTCGTCTATACCACGGGCAGGTTCTCGCGGGCTTTGCCGGCGCTACCGCCGACGCCTTCACCCTCTTCGAGCGTTTCGAGGGCCAGCTGGAAAAACACCAGGGCCACCTCGTTCGCGCCGCGGTCGAACTCGCCAAAGAATGGCGTACCGATCGCTCCCTCAGCCGCCTGGAAGCCATGTTGGCCGTCGCCAACAAAGACGCGTCCTTGATCATCACCGGTAACGGCGACGTGGTTGAGCCTGAACATGGCCTGATCGCCATGGGTTCCGGCGGTGGTTATGCCCAAGCGGCGGCCAGCGCCTTGCTGAAGAAAACCGATCTGTCGGCCCGTGAAATCGTCGAGACTGCCTTGGGCATTGCCGGCGACATCTGCGTGTTCACCAACCACAACTTCACCATTGAGGAGCAGGACCTCGCCGAGTAAGCCGTAGGCTTATTCCCGCTTGAGGCCGCCAAACACTATGTCCATGACTCCCCGCGAAATCGTCCATGAACTTAATCGCCATATCATCGGCCAGGACGATGCCAAGCGCGCCGTTGCCATTGCGCTGCGTAACCGCTGGCGCCGGATGCAATTGCCGGAAGAATTGCGCGTTGAAGTAACGCCGAAGAACATCCTGATGATCGGCCCGACCGGCGTCGGTAAAACCGAAATCGCCCGGCGCCTGGCCAAATTGGCCAACGCCCCGTTCATCAAAGTCGAAGCCACCAAGTTCACCGAAGTGGGCTATGTGGGCCGCGACGTCGAGTCGATCATTCGTGACCTGGCCGACGCCGCACTGAAGTTGCTGCGCGAACAGGAAATGACCAAGGTCAGCCACCGCGCCGAAGACGCCGCCGAAGAACGCATCCTCGACGCCCTGCTGCCACCGGCGCGCATGGGCTTTAACGAAGATGCCGCGCCGTCGTCCGATTCCAATACCCGTCAGCTGTTCCGCAAGCGCCTGCGTGAAGGCCAGCTGGACGACAAGGAAATCGAGATCGAAGTCGCCGAAGTGGCTGGCGTGGATATTTCCGCACCGCCTGGCATGGAAGAAATGACCAGCCAGCTGCAGAACCTGTTCGCCAACATGGGCAAGGGCAAGAAGAAAAGCCGCAAGCTCAAGGTGAAGGAGGCGCTGAAACTGGTGCGCGACGAGGAAGCCGGGCGCCTGGTGAATGAGGAAGAACTCAAGGCCAAGGCGCTGGAAGCGGTCGAGCAGCACGGCATCGTGTTTATCGACGAGATCGACAAGGTGGCCAAGCGCGGTAACTCCGGTGGCGTCGACGTGTCCCGCGAGGGCGTACAGCGTGACCTGCTGCCGCTGATCGAAGGCTGCACCGTGAACACCAAGCTGGGCATGGTCAAGACCGACCACATCCTGTTTATCGCCTCCGGTGCGTTCCACCTGAGCAAACCAAGCGATCTGGTGCCGGAGCTGCAAGGCCGTCTGCCGATTCGTGTGGAACTCAAGGCGCTGACCCCAGGCGACTTCGAACGCATCCTCAGCGAGCCGCATGCGTCGCTTACCGAGCAGTACCGTGAGCTGCTGAAAACCGAAGGCTTGGCGATCGAGTTCCTGCCGGACGGTATCAAGCGCCTGGCGGAGATTGCCTGGCAGGTCAACGAGAAGACCGAAAACATCGGTGCGCGTCGCCTGCACACCTTGCTTGAGCGCCTGCTGGAGGAAGTGTCTTTCAGCGCCGGTGACATGGCCGGTGCGCAAAATGGCGAAGCGATCAAGATCGACGCCGACTACGTCAACAGCCACCTGGGCGAATTGGCGCAGAACGAAGACCTGTCTCGTTATATCCTGTAAGCCTCACTCAGGACCGCTTTGCTTTACTGTGGGAGCGGGCTTGCTCGCGAATGCGGTGTCTCAGTATCAGATCTGCTGACTGACACACCGCATTCGCGAGCAAGCCCGCTCCCACATTTTGAAGCCGGTTCCTTCAGGATTATTATCGATGTCGAAATTCCCTACCGCTGTAAACCTGCACAAAACCTCCAACACCCTCGGCCTCACCTACGGGCCCGATGAGGCCTACCAGCTCAGCGCCGAGCTGCTGCGCACCCACTCGCCTTCCGCCGAGGTCCAGGGCCACGGCAAACCCATCCTGCAATTCGGCAAGATCAACGTCAGGCTGATCAAGATAGAACCGGCCGGTCAGTACGCACTGAAATTGACCTTCGACGACGGCCATGACAGCGGCCTGTTCACCTGGGATTACCTCTACCAGTTGGCCGTGCGCCAGGAAGCCCTGTGGGCCGACTATCTTGCCGAGCTCAAAGCAGCCGGTAAAACCCGCGACCCGAGCGAGTCGGTCGTGCGGCTGATGCTCTAACTCAGGCGTCTTGCTCTTTAGAGGGCATTTTCTAATTTCATCTGCTTGAATGCCCTGTCGCGTGGTCAACGATTGGCCCGCTTGCGAAAAAAATTAAACTCGGGTAACCAATGGAACTGGCAAGTTCCCTGCATTTGACGATGCGGTATCAACGGTCACCCGAGTCGCAGTACCAGGCTGGTGTCGTGTATCGAAATTGGGTGCGCAGCAATCGCCGGTACTCGTCTTTCGGACAATGGAGCGTCGTAGATGAGTAACAAGAATAACGATGACTTGAAACGCCAGGCCTCTGAAAACACCCTGGGGCTGAACCCGATCATCGCGTTACGAAAAAAGGACTTATTAGCTTCGGCGAAGATGGTGCTGACCCAAGCCATCAAGCAACCGTTACACAGCGTCAAACACGTCGCGCATTTTGGTGTCGAGTTGAAGAACGTGATGTTCGGCAAATCCGCGCTGGTGCCCGAAGGCGATGACCGTCGCTTCAACGACCCGGCGTGGAGCCAGAACCCGCTCTACAAACGTTACCTGCAAACCTACCTGGCGTGGCGCAAGGAACTGCACGACTGGATCGGCGACAGCAACCTGTCGGAACAAGACATCAGCCGCGGCCACTTCGTGATCAACCTGATGACCGAAGCCATGGCCCCCACCAACAGCGCGGCCAACCCGGCGGCGGTCAAACGCTTCTTTGAAACCGGCGGCAAAAGCCTGCTTGATGGTTTGTCCCATCTGGCCAAGGACATGGTGCACAACGGCGGCATGCCGAGCCAGGTCAACATGGGTGCCTTCGAAGTGGGCAAGACCCTGGGCACCACCGAAGGCGCCGTGGTTTTTCGCAACGACGTGCTGGAGCTGATCCAGTACAAGCCGATCACCGAACAGGTGCACGAGCGCCCACTGCTGGTGGTGCCGCCGCAGATCAACAAATTCTATGTATTCGACCTGAGCCCGGAAAAGAGCCTGGCGCGCTTCTGCCTGCGTAATGGCCAGCAGACGTTTATCGTCAGCTGGCGCAACCCGACCAAGGCCCAGCGCGAGTGGGGCCTGTCGACCTATATCGAGGCGCTCAAGGAAGCAGTCGATGTGGTTACGGCGATTACCGGCAGCAAAGACATCAACATGCTCGGCGCCTGCTCCGGCGGTATCACCTGCACCGCGCTGCTGGGCCACTACGCGGCGCTGGGGGAGAAGAAGGTCAACGCCCTGACCTTGCTGGTGAGCGTGCTGGACACCACGCTGGACACCCAGGTAGCGCTGTTCGTCGACGAGCAGACCCTGGAGGCAGCCAAGCGCCACTCCTACCAGGCCGGTGTGCTGGAAGGCCGCGACATGGCCAAGGTGTTTGCCTGGATGCGCCCCAACGACCTGATCTGGAACTACTGGGTCAATAACTACCTGCTGGGCAACGAGCCGCCGGTGTTCGACATCCTCTTCTGGAACAACGACACCACGCGTTTACCGGCCGCCTTTCACGGTGACCTGATCGAGCTGTTCAAGAACAACCCGCTGGTGCGTGCCAACGCCCTGGAAGTGTGCGGCACGCCGATCGACCTCAAGCAGGTTACCGCCGACATCTACTCACTGGCCGGCACCAACGACCACATCACGCCGTGGCAGTCCTGCTACAAGTCGGCGCAGCTGTTTGGCGGCAAGGTCGAGTTTGTGTTGTCCAGCAGTGGGCATATCCAGAGCATCCTCAACCCGCCGGGCAACCCCAAGGCGCGCTACCAAACCAGCGATGGCCTGGCGGGCAAGGCGCTGGAATGGCAGGAAAATGCGACCAAGCACACTGACTCGTGGTGGCTGCATTGGCAGGTGTGGCAGGCAGAGCGGGCGGGTAAGTTGAAGAAAGCACCTACGAGTCTGGGTAACAAAACCTATGCGGCCGCTGAGGCGGCGCCGGGCACATACGTTCACGAAAGGTAGGCTGGAATGGGATCAAATGTGGGAGCTGGCTTGCCTGCGATGGCATCCACTCGGTAGGCCTGATACACCGCAGCGCCTGCATCGCAGGCAAGCCAGCTCCCACATTGACCGTGTTCCCGCAGGGAAATAGCGCCATTTTGCAGGGTAAGCCCATGCCGCAACCGTTCATCTTCCGTACCATCGACCTGGATGGCCAGGCCATCCGCACGGCGGTACGCCCGGGCAAGCCTCACTTGACGCCGCTGCTGATTTTCAACGGCATCGGCGCCAACCTTGAGCTGGTGTTTCCGTTCGTCCAGGCGCTGGACCCGGACCTGGAAGTAATCGCCTTCGATGTACCGGGCGTCGGTGGCTCCTCGACGCCGAGTCGGCCCTATCGCTTTCCTGGCCTGGCCAAACTCACCGCGCGCATGCTCGATTACCTCGACTATGGCCAAGTGAATGCCGTGGGCGTGTCATGGGGTGGCGCGCTCGCGCAGCAGTTCGCCTACGACTACCCGGAGCGCTGCAAAAAACTCATTCTCGCCGCCACCGCTGCCGGTGCGTTCATGGTGCCGGGCAAGCCCAAGGTGCTGTGGCTGATGGCAAGCCCACGGCGCTACATCCAACCGTCCCACGTGGTGCGCATTGCGCCGATGATTTATGGCGGCTCGTTCCGGCGCGACGCGAAACTGGCCGCCGAGCACGCGAGCAAAGTGCGCTCGGCCGGCAAGCTCGGCTATTACTGGCAGCTGTTCGCCGGGCTGGGTTGGACCAGCATTCACTGGCTGCACAAGATCCGCCAACCCACGCTGGTGCTGGCGGGTGACGACGACCCGCTGATTCCGCTGATCAATATGCGCATGCTCGCCTGGCGTATTCCCAACGCGCAGTTGCACATCATCGATGACGGTCACCTGTTCCTGATCACCCGGGCCGAAGCCGTGGCGCCGATCATCATGAAGTTTCTCGAAGAGGAGCGCCTGCGGGCCGTGATTCACCCGCGACCGGCCGTGTAAGGACCGCACTGCCGCGCAACTTGCCGAGAACCGACTATGGTTCTGAATTGGCGTGCCTGTTGTTGCCTTGACGAAGGAGTGTTGGCTCATGCGAGAAAGACCCGTGACGAACCCGGCGCCCACCCCTGCCGTGTTCATCAACGCGCAAAATGCAATCACCGGCCTGCGCGGTCGGGATTTGCTGGCGACCCTGCGCAGCGTCGCCGCCCACGGCTTGCGCAACCCGGTGCACACCGCGCGCCACGCCCTGGCGCTGAGTGGTCAGCTGGGCCGCGTGCTGCTGGGCGAAACCGTGCATGAGCCCAACCCCAACGACGCGCGCTTCATCGACCCGACCTGGAAGCTCAACCCGCTGTACCGCCGCAGCCTGCAAGCCTATTTGAGCTGGCAGAAACAGACCCGCCACTGGATCGACGACAGCAGTCTCAACACTGACGATCGCGCCCGCGCGCACTTTGCGTTCTCGCTGCTCAACGATGCGGTGTCGCCCTCCAACACCTTGCTCAACCCGCTGGCCGTCAAGGAACTGCTCAACTCCGGCGGCAACAGCGTGGTGCGTGGCGTGAGCAACCTGTTTGATGATCTGCTGCACAACAACGGCCTGCCCCGCCAGGTCAGCAAACACGCTTTCGAAGTCGGCAAGACAGTGGCGACTACCCCCGGCTCAGTGGTGTTTCGCAACGAACTGCTGGAGCTGATCCAGTACAAGCCCATGAGCGAAAAACAGTACGCCAAGCCGCTGCTGATCGTGCCGCCGCAAATCAACAAGTACTACATTTTTGACCTCAGCCCGGCCAACAGCTTTGTGCAGTACGCACTGAAAAACGGCCTGCAGACGTTTATGGTCAGCTGGCGCAACCCGGATGTGCGTCATCGCGAATGGGGCCTGTCCACCTACGTCGCCGCGCTGGAGGAAGCGCTGAACGTGTGCCGCGCGATCACCGGTGCCCGCGAAGTCAACCTGATGGGCGCCTGCGCGGGTGGCCTGACCATCGCCGCACTGCAAGGCCATCTGCAAGCCAAGCGCCAGTTGCGACGCATCTCCAGCGCCAGCTACCTGGTGAGCCTGCTGGACAGCCAGATCGACAGCCCCGCCACCCTGTTTGCCGATGAGCAGACCCTGGAAGCCGCCAAGCGCCGTTCCTACCAGCAAGGCGTGCTCGACGGCCGGGACATGGCCAAGGTGTTTGCCTGGATGCGTCCCAACGACCTGATCTGGAACTACTGGATCAACAATTACCTGCTGGGCAAGGAACCGCCGGCGTTCGATATCCTGTACTGGAACAACGACAACACACGCCTGCCTGCCGCGCTGCATGGCGACTTGCTGGACTTCTTCAAGCACAACCCGTTGAGCCATCCCGGTGGCCTGGAAGTGTGCGGCACGCCTATCGACTTGCAGAAGGTCACGGTGGACAGCTTCAGCGTGGCTGGCATCAACGACCACATCACGCCGTGGGATGCGGTGTATCGCTCCACGCAATTGCTGGGCGGTGAGCGGCGCTTCGTGCTGTCCAACAGCGGGCATGTGCAGAGCATCCTCAACCCGCCGGGGAACCCCAAGGCCAATTACGTCGAAAACCTCAAGCTGAGCAGTGACCCGCGTGCCTGGTACTACGACGCCCACCACGTCGAAGGCAGCTGGTGGCCACAGTGGCTGGAGTGGATTCAACAACGCTCCGGCGTGCAGCGCGAAACCCTGACCGCCCTGGGCAACCAGAATTACCCACCGATGGAAGCGGCGCCGGGCACTTACGTGCGTGTGCGCTGAGCTCAACGATCACATTAAGAAGACTGGATGAAGACCCGCGACCGTATCCTTGAATGTGCCTTGCAGTTGTTCAACCACAAGGGCGAACCGAACGTGTCGACCATGGAGGTAGCCAATGAAATGGGGATCAGCCCCGGCAACCTCTACTACCACTTCCATGGCAAGGAGCCGTTGGTGCTTGGGCTGTTCGAGCGCTTTCAGAATGAACTGGCGCCGCTGCTTGACCCGCCGGCGGATGCGCAACTCAGGGCCGAGGATTACTGGCTGTTCCTGCACCTGATCGTCGAGCGAATGGCCCATTACCGGTTCCTGTTTCAGGACCTGTCAAACCTGGCGGGGCGCCTGCCAAAGCTGGCCAAGGGCATTCGCACCTTGCTCACGGCGCTCAAGCGCACGCTGGCGTCGCTGCTCGCGCGCTTGAAGGCGGCGGGGCAACTGGTCAGTGATACCCAGGCACTGGGCCAATTGGTGGAGCAGATCACCCTGACGCTGCTGTTTTCGCTGGACTACCAGCGCATCCTCGACCGAGAAGGCGAAGTGCGCGTGGTGGTGTACCAGATCATGATGCTGGTGGCGCCGCATCTGTTGCTGCCGGCACGACAGGCGACCGAAAAATTTGCCCTCAAGTACCTGGATGACACGGATTAAAACCTGTGGGAGCGGGCTTGCCCACGATAACGCCAGATCAGTTGGCACCTATGTCATCGATTCACCGCCATCGCGGGCAAGCCTGCTCCCACAGTGGACATGAGGGGGTCATAAAATCGCCAATAAAAAACGCCCGACCTTCACAGGCCGGGCGTTTTTTGTGCCCTGAAAAAATCAGGACTGACTGGATGGCGTCGGGGTTGCCGGCGATGCAGTCGGGGCAGTAGCAGCGTGCGTCGGTGCGGACACCGAGTTGGCTGTCGAAGCGGTAGGCGCCGGCGTTGCAGGCTTGGCCGCAACCGCTGGTTTTGCCGCTGCGGGTTTTTTCGCTGCAGCAGGCTTCTTGGCGGCGGCTGGTTTTGCCGCTGGCTTGGCAGCCACAGCTTTGGCAGCCGGTTTTGCCGCGGCTGGCTTGGCCGCAGATTTCGCCGCAGGCTTGGCAGCCGGTTTTGCAGCAGCCTTTTTAACCGCAGGTTTCGCGGCCGCCTTGGCAGCAGGTTTAGCCGCTGGCTTGGCAGCTGCTTTAGCGGCCACGGGTTTAGCAGCAGACTTGGCGGCAGGTTTGGCAGCGGCTGTTTTAGCGGCAGGCTTGGCAGCCGGTTTAGCCGCCGATTTGCCCGGAGCCTTCGCCGCAGGTTTGGCAGCGGTTTTTGCCGCCGCTTTAACCAGAGGCTTGGCTGCAGTTTTCACAGCAGGTTTTGCCGCAGCCGTTTTAGCGGCAGGCTTGGCAGCTGGTTTGGCCGCTGCGGTTTTAGCCGGAGCCACTTTTGCGCCCGTGAGTTTTTCGATTTGACGGGTCAGCGTATCGACCTTGCCGTGCAGCGTCTTCAGCTCAGCCTTGCTCGGCACGCCCAGTCGCGAAATGGCACTGTTAAGGCGCTTGTCGAAAGTTTCTTCCAACTTGCCCCACGTGTCAGAAATGCTCGACTTGGCAGAACCCGCACTCGCCTTTGCCGCTTCTACTTTCTTACCGACTGTAGTCTTGGTCAACTTCTCGGCCTTTTCGCCGTCCTTGACCAAAGTCTCGAAGTACTTACCGCCGTCACTGCTAACCTTCGAGTACACGCCTAAACCAGCAAGCCAGATCTTACGGGAATATTTTTCAACTTCCCCGATCCACGAGCTGCCTTCTTTCTGAGTAGTCTTTTTAACAGCCATCCCGATGTCTCCTTAGTGTTTACGCGCGACACGTTCTAGCAATGCCGTCAGCTCTTCGAGCTTAGCAGAGAGTGTCTCAACGTCATGTTTAGACGCAATGCCGATCCGATTCAAGGCACTGGCAACACGCGTGTCAAAAGCTTTTTCAACTTTATCCAGTTGAACTTCAACCACACCTTTGACGCTTGAGACATTACTCTTGACTTGATCAATCTGACTGTTGGCAGCATCAAGTTGTTCAACGACAACTTTTTTGCCTTTACTTTCAACATGTTGACCAGTCTTAACCAGCTCTTTGAAGTACTCGCTGCCTTCACTGCCGACCTTGGCGTAGGCACCAAGACCTGCCAGCCAGATCTTGCGGGCGTAGCTTTTAACGTCACTCAGGGCGGTGGTCTGAATGTCGATTTTTTTCTTCAAAATAACTTTGGCCATGGTGCACCTCACGCAAATTAGGGTCGAGGAACGGCCCACAGGAGTTGAGGGCTTGGGCACAAAGTAGGGTGAAAAATTAGAATCGGCACCCTAAGCGCACTCGAATCAGGCCAACGCCTTATCCACGGCTTTCTCGATTTCGGATTTGATAGTGCCACTCATGGCCGACATCAACAGGCCCAGTTCCACATCAATGCGCAGCGAATCATCCGCCACAAGTACCGTGCCTTTAACCCCGGACCGTTTGAGCATCAGGGTGTCGCCGGACCACGTGGGCTCGAGGCCATATTGCTCTTTGAGTTTGTGCGCCAACTTCTCGGCCTTCGCCCGCGCGCCTTCTTTACCCAGGGAATGTGCACGCTCTACGGTAATACGGGCCATTGCAATGACTCCTCTTTATAACGACTCAGAACACCTGCCATGCGGCAAAAGGTCTCGGTGACCGTCTATCTTACCTTCAGCCTTGCCAAGACAAAGCAAGCCTTGGGGATTATCATGTCCCGCATTCTCTTTTGGTGACAGCGATATGACTGATCAGCGCAAAGGCAGCGATGCCGAACCCACCACTCACTTCGGCTTCAAGAACGTTCCGGAAAGCCAGAAAGCGGAAAAAGTCGCTGAGGTGTTCCACTCCGTAGCCGCCAAGTACGACCTGATGAACGACGTGCTGTCGGGCGGCATGCACCGCCTGTGGAAGCGCTTCACTATCGAGTTGTCGGGTGTACGCACCGGCAACCGCGTGCTGGACATCGCCGGCGGTACGGGCGACCTGGCGGCCAAGTTCTCCAAGCTGGTTGGCCCTACCGGTCAAGTAGTGCTGGCGGATATCAACGGTTCGATGCTCAAGGTTGGCCGTGATCGCCTGCTGGATAAAGGCGTGGCCGGCAACATCGAATTCGTCCAGGCCGACGCTGAAAAGCTGCCGTTCCCGGATAACCATTTCGACTGCGTGACCATCGCCTTCGGCCTTCGCAACGTAACGCACAAAGAAGACGCTATCCGCTCGATGCTGCGTGTGCTCAAGCCGGGTGGCCGCCTGCTGGTGCTGGAGTTCTCCAAGCCGACCAATGCGCTGATGTCCAAGGTCTACGACACCTACTCGTTCGCCTTCATGCCGTTGATGGGCAAGCTGATCACCAATGACGCCGAGAGCTACCGCTACCTGGCCGAATCGATCCGCATGCACCCCGACCAGGAGACCCTGAAGTCGATGATGGTAGACGCCGGCTTCGACCGCGTGACCTACCACAACATGACCTCGGGCATCGTCGCCCTGCACCGCGGCATCAAACCCTGATGCTGTTCGCAGGCCTTCTCGCCAGCGTTGAACACGGCCTCAATCGTGTTCTGCGCCTGGACAGCACCGCCCTGGCGCGGCTCGCGCACTTGAACGGCAAAGTCATTGCCGTCGACTGCACGAGCCCCGCCTTGCAGCTGTTTATCCTGCCCAGCGATGAAGGCGTGCTGCTCGCCAGCCAATGGGCCGCCGAAGCCGACTGCACCCTGCGCGCACCGGCGTCGAGCCTCTTGCACCTGGCACTGAGCCGCAACAAGACCGCCATCCTCCACGGCCCCGACGTGGAACTGGAGGGCGACAGCGCGGTGCTGATGGACCTGGCCGCCGTGCTGCAAGACCTGGAACTGGACTGGGAATACGAGCTGTCACGCTGGATCGGCCCCGTCGCCACCCAGTTGATCAGCGGGCACCTGCGCAGCCGCTCGCGCTGGTACCAGCAAGGGTTCGCCGCCCTCAACCAGAACCTTGCCGAATACCTGAGCGAAGAATCGCGCACCCTGGTCGGGGAACGGGAAGCGCAAGCGCGCTTTCGCGAACTCGACAAGGCCAAAATCGACCTGGAACGCCTCGAGGCGCGCGTTGAGCGCCTGAGCCGTTCCCTTGATCCAAGCGATAACGCATGAAGCTGCTCGCCGTCCGCCGTCTGTTTCGTATCCAGCGCGTCGTAATCCGCTACCGCCTCGATGACCTGCTGTTCGCCCTGCCCTTGCCGTGGTTTCTGCTGGCGGTGCGCTATGTACTGCCGTGGCGTTGGTTCCCGCGCAAACCGCTGGAGCTGAGCCGCGGCGCGCGCCTGCGCCTGGCGTTGCAGGATTTGGGGCCGATTTTTATCAAGTTCGGGCAGATCCTCTCCACCCGCCGCGACCTGTTGCCCGAAGACATCGCCGATGAGTTGATGCTGCTGCAGGACCGCGTGCCGCCGTTTGATTCCCAACAGTCGATGAAGCTGATCGAAGAGCAGTTGGGCAAGAAGATCAGCGACGTATTCAGCCGTTTCGACGTCGACCCGCTGGCCTCGGCCTCGGTCGCACAAGTGCACGCCGCGCAGCTCAAGACTGGCGAAGAAGTGGTGGTGAAGGTGATTCGCCCCGGCCTCAAGCCGATCATCGGCCAGGACCTGGCGTGGCTGTTCATTCTTGCGCGCGCCGCCGAGCGCTTCTCCGCCGACGCGCGCCTGCTGCACCCGGTGGACGTGGTCGCCGATTACGAAAAAACCATCTACGACGAACTCGACCTGCTGCGCGAGGCCGCCAACGCCAGCCAGCTCAAGCGCAACTTCGAAGGCTCGCAGCTGCTGTACGTGCCGCAAGTGTATTGGGACTGGTGCCGCCCCAAAGTGCTGGTGATGGAGCGCATCTACGGCGTGCAGGTCACCGACCTCGCCACCCTGGCCGACCAGCGCACCGACATGAAAATGCTCGCCGAGCGCGGCGTGGAGATCTTCTTCACCCAGGTATTCCGTGACAGTTTCTTCCACGCCGACATGCACCCGGGCAACATCTTCGTCAGCACCGTCAACCCGTGGAGCCCGCAGTACATTGCGATCGACTGCGGCATCGTCGGCAGCCTGACCCCGGAAGACCAGGACTACCTGGCGCGCAACCTGTTCGCCTTCTTCAAGCGTGACTACCGCCGCGTGGCGCAACTGCACATCGATTCGGGCTGGGTGCCGGCAGAAACCAAGCTCAACGAATTCGAAGCGGCCATCCGCACCGTGTGCGAACCGATCTTCGAAAAACCGTTAAAAGATATTTCATTCGGCCAGGTACTGATGCGCCTGTTCCAGACCGCGCGGCGCTTCAATATGGAAGTGCAGCCGCAGCTTGTTCTTTTGCAGAAAACCCTGCTCAACATCGAAGGCCTGGGCCGTCAGCTGTACCCGGACCTCGACCTGTGGAACACCGCGCAGCCGTTCCTGGAGCGCTGGATGCGTGAGCGGGTCAGCCCGAAAACCTTGCTGGGCAACCTGCAAAGCCAGGTCGAGCAGCTGCCGCATCTGGCCAACATGACGCGCGACCTGCTGGAGCGCATGTCCCAGCCCCATGCCAAAGACCCCGCGCCGCCCTGGCAGAAGCGCAAGGACGATTGGTTCCTGCGCCTGCTGGGCGCCGCGCACCTGGTGGGCGGCGTGATGCTGGCCATCGGTGGGCCGTTGAACCAACTGGGCCACTGGCCGGCCGGCATCATGGTCGCCGTGGGTGTTTATCTGATCGTGCGCCGATAGCCGATCCGGTTATACACTGTCGCAAATTGCCGGAGCGGAACATGAAAGACTGGCTGGACGAGATCAAATGGGACAGTGACGGCCTGGTGCCGGCCATTGCCCAGGACTACAAGACCGGGCGCGTGCTGATGATGGCCTGGATGAACCGTGAGGCCCTGAGCCTCACTGCCACTGAGCAGCGCGCCATTTACTGGTCACGTTCGCGTGGCAAACTGTGGCGCAAGGGCGAAGAGTCCGGGCACGTGCAAACCCTGCACGAGATGCGCATCGACTGCGACGCCGACGTGGTGATCCTCAAAGTCGAGCAGATCGGCGACATCGCCTGCCACACCGGCCGTCACAGCTGCTTCTATCGCGTGTTCGAGAATGGCGAATGGAAGGTGGTCGAACCGGTGCTCAAAGACCCGCACGCCATTTACTCGGCAGGACACTAGACATGAGCGATACCCTCAACCGCGTGGCCCAGGTGCTGGAAGACCGCAAAGGCGCGGACGCCGACAGCTCCTATGTCGCCAGCCTGTACCACAAGGGTTTGAACAAGATTCTGGAAAAACTCGGCGAGGAATCCGTCGAAACCATCATTGCTGCCAAAGACGCACAGATCAGCGGCGACTGCAGCGATGTCATCTACGAAACCGCTGACCTATGGTTCCACAGCCTGGTCATGCTCGCCCAACTGGGGCAGCATCCACAGGCCGTGCTGGACGAACTGGACCGTCGCTTCGGCTTGTCCGGGCACGCCGAAAAGGCCTCGCGCCCGTCCGCCTGAATAACTTTTACAGAGGAATTGCAGCATGGGCATTTTTGACTGGAAACACTGGATCGTCATTCTGGTGGTGGTGGTACTGGTGTTCGGCACCAAGAAACTCAAAAACCTGGGCACCGACGTGGGCGAGTCGATCAAGGGCTTTCGCAAAGCCATGAACGATGACGAAAAGCCAGCCGACCCCGTGGTCAACCCTGTCGTTAACCCAGCGCCGCCGGTCCAGCCTGTGCACCCGCAGGCCACCCAGCCCATCACCGAGCGTCGTACCTTCGACGTGCAGGCTGAAAAAGTCCAAGAGCCGACCCGCAAAGACTCGTGAGGACTGACTAATGTTTGGTATCAGCTTCTCTGAACTGCTCCTCGTCGGCCTCGTCGCCCTGCTGGTATTGGGGCCGGAACGCCTGCCCGGCGCCGCGCGCACGGCCGGCCTATGGATCGGGCGCCTGAAACGCAGTTTCAACGCCATCAAACAGGAAGTTGAACGGGAAATCGGCGCCGACGAGATTCGCCGCCAACTGCACAACGAACATATCCTTTCGCTGGAGCAGGAAGCGCGCAAGATTCTGTCGCCGGTCAATGAGCCGAGCAAACCGGCAGAGCCCGTGGCCGAGCACAGCATCGCGCCGCCGCCTGTGGCCGAAGCTGCACTGGTGTTGGAACACACCCCGGCACCCACCGCACCTGCCCCGACAGCGCCAGCGCCGACGCCCGTTGCGTCGCCCGCTCCCCATGACCCTACATTGCCGCCGCGAGCCCCATGAGCGCTGATAAACCGGAAAACGACCAGCACATGCCGCTGGTCTCGCACCTCACCGAGCTGCGTACCCGCCTGCTGCGTTGCGTAGCGGCCATCTTCATCATCTTTGCCGGGCTGTTCGCCTTCACCCAGCAGATCTACACCTTCGTTTCGACACCGCTGCGCCAGTACCTGCCGGCCGGCGCAACGATGATCGCCACCGACGTGTCGTCACCGTTCCTGACGCCATTGAAGCTGACCATGATGGTTTCGCTGTTCCTGGCGATTCCGGTGATCCTGCATCAGATCTGGGGCTTTATCGCGCCGGGCCTGTACAAGCACGAGAAGCGCATCGCAGTGCCATTGCTGGTGTCGAGCATCCTGTTGTTCTACACCGGCATGGCCTTCGCCTATTTCCTGGTGTTCCCGCTGATCTTCAAGTTCTTCGCCGCCGCCACTCCGGCCGGCGTGGAGATGATGACCGACATCACCAGTTACCTCGACTTCGTGATGACGCTGTTCTTCGCCTTTGGCGTCGCCTTCGAAATCCCGGTCGCCGTGGTGCTGCTGGTATGGATCGGCGTGGTTGACGTCAAGTACCTGAAGAAAGTGCGCCCGTACGTGATCATCGGTTGCTTTGTGGTGGGCATGATCCTGACGCCACCGGACATCTTCTCGCAGACCCTGTTGGCTGTGCCGATGTGGATGCTGTTCGAGATCGGCATCCTGTTTGGCAGTTTGATCAGCAAGCGTGGCGAGCACCCGGACGACCAACCCGCCGACGACGATCAGCCGCCAGCGACCCAGTCGTGAACCTGCTGCTGCTTGAGGAGGCCGACTTTATCGCGGCCGACCGGGTGATCCTGCGTGATCGCCGCCTGGTGCATATGCAGGACGTCCACCGCGCTGCGGTGGGCGACAACCTGCGTGTGGGGCGCATTGGCGGGCTGATGGGCAATGCCCAACTGCTGCGCCTGGAACCCGGCGAAGCCGAGCTGCAAGTCAGCTTCGACCTGCAGCCGCCGGCCAAACTGCCGCTGACCCTGCTGCTGGCCCTGCCGCGCCCGAAGATGCTGCGCCGGGTGTTGCAAACCGTTGCAGCCATGGGCGTGCCCAAAGTGGTGCTGCTCAACAGCTACCGCGTGGAGAAGAGCTTCTGGCAAACCCCGTTCCTTGAGCCCGAGGCGATTCGCGAGCAGCTGGTTCTGGGTCTGGAGCAGGCGCGCGATACGGTGCTGCCCGAGATCGTTATCGAAAAGCGCTTCAAGCCGTTCGTCGAAGATCGCCTGCCGGCCATGACCGCAGGCACCCTCGGCCTGATCGGCCACCCCGGCGACTACCCGGCCTGCCCGCGGGCGCTGGATGAGCCGGTAACGCTGGCCATCGGCCCGGAAGGTGGCTGGATACCCTACGAAGTGGACCTGCTGACCAAAGCCGGACTGCAACCCGTGCAGCTTGGTGCGCGAATCCTGCGCGTAGAAACCGCCGTCACCGCCCTGCTCGCCCGCTTGTTCTAAACCTCACCGCCCGCCAACAACACTGCCATCGGTAGCAGCGCGCCTGTTATGGCGGGCGGGCTTGCCCCGCGTTGGGGCGCGAAGCGATCCCAAAACGGTCAGCTCGTTACGCCTGACAGACGCGGCGTTGCTCTGACTGGGGCTGCTGCGCAGCCCAACGCGGGGCAAGCCCGCTCGCCACAACAAGCCCGCGGGCCACGGCCAGCCCGCCCACCACACCAAGCCTGCCCGCCTCAAGACGCGCCACATGATCCATCGCGCCTACAGAATAATCCTGCCCAGCCGATAGCCTCTGAATAAGTCCAAGCCTTGTTCAAAGGGAGTTCGCAGCATGTATCGTTGGTTAGCCGAAAAACTGGGGAATGTGAGCGTCAACCGCAAGCTAAGCATTGGCTTTGGCTTGGTGTTAGTCCTGACGTTGTTGACCACCTTCACCGGCTGGACCGGCCTGGGCGATGTGATCAGTCGCGGTGACAAACTGGGCTTTATCTCCAGCCTCAACGGCCTGACCAAAGATCTGCGTCTGGCGCGCCTGGACTTTGAAATGCGTCGCGGCGAACAAGGCACGGATGCGGTCAACAGCCTGCTCACCCAGCTGGACAACGGCCTTAAAACTGCACAAACCCTGATAGAGCAGCCCGACGACAAGGCCCTGGTGGAGCAACAACAGGAGGCCTTGAACCAGTACAAAAAAGCCTTCGCCACCATGGTCCAGGCCGGTCTGAAGCGCGAAGGCGCGCGCAGCAAGCTCGGCGACACCGCCGACAACGCCGTGGCCAAGACCAATGAGGTCGAGAAGGCACTGCTGCAAGGTGACAGCGTCACCCAGTTCAACAGCGTGGTCGACTTGAGCAAGCTGATCCAGCAATCACGCTTCCAGGTGCGCGGCTACACCTACAGCGCCAAGGCGGAAGCCGAGCAGCCGGCCCTGGATGCCATCGACAACGCCCTCAAGAAAATCACCGACCTGCAAGGCCAATTGCCTGCCCAGTATCAGGCCAACCTGCAAGAAGCCGGCGTGTCGCTGCAAGCCTATCGCGCCGCCGTCAGCCAGTACCGCGATTCCCAGGTCGCCAGCGCTGCGGCCCTGAAAATCATGACCGAGCAAGGCGATATCCTGCTGGGCCACAGCGAAAAACTCACCCTCTCGCAAACCGCAGTACGCGATGCCGACGCGGCGCAGGCCAAACAGCTGTTGCTGCTGGCCACCGTACTGGCGCTGATCTTCGGCATGGTCGCCGCCTGGGCCATCACGCGCCAAATCGTCATTCCGCTGAACCAGACCCTCAACGTCGCTGAGCAAGTCGCCTCTGGCGACCTGAGCCACAACCTCAACTCTGCGCGCCAGGATGAGTTGGGGCAGCTGCAACGCGCCATGCAAAGCATGACCGTCGGCCTGCGCGAGTTGATCGGCGGCATCAGCGATGGCGTCACTCAGATCGCCAGCGCTGCCGAGCAACTGTCGGCCGTCACCGAGCAGACCAGCGCGGGGGTCAATAGCCAGAAGGTCGAGACCGACCAGGTGGCCACTGCCATGAATGAGATGGCAGCCACCGTGCAGGAAGTAGCGCGTAACGCCGAAGAAGCCTCTGAAGCCGCCGTGGCCGCTGACCAGCAGGCCCGCGAAGGCGACAAAGTCGTGGGTGAGGCCATCGCCCAGATCGAGCGCCTGGCCACTGAGGTGGGCAACTCCACCGAAGCCATGGGCCATCTGAAACGCGAGAGCGACAAAATCGGCAGCGTGCTCGACGTGATCAAGTCGGTGGCCCAGCAAACCAACCTGCTGGCGCTTAACGCCGCGATCGAGGCTGCGCGTGCCGGTGAAGCCGGACGTGGCTTTGCCGTGGTCGCCGATGAGGTGCGCAGCCTGGCCCAGCGTACGCAGAAGTCCACTGAAGAGATCGAAGAGCTGATCGTCGGCCTGCAAAGCGGCACCCAGCAGGTGGCGACCATCATGGACAACAGCCGTGGCCTCACCGACAGCAGTGTCGAGCTGACCCGTCGGGCCGGCAACGCGCTGGGCAATATCACACGCACGGTCTCGACCATCCAGGCGATGAACTCGCAGATCGCCACCGCCGCCGAGCAGCAGAGTGCCGTGGCCGAAGAGATCAACCGCAGCGTGCTGAATGTACGCGATGTGTCTGAACAGACCTCTTCGGCCAGTGAGGAAACCGCCGCCTCCAGTGCCGAACTGGCGCGCCTGGGGATTTACCTGCAAACCCTGGTTGGCCGCTTCCGCATCTGAGCCGCCTTGCACGGCGGCCGACCCGGGCCGCCGAATCCCTTGAGCGTTTCAGCGCGTTGGCGCTGAACCGCTTGCAGGCACCGCACAATGCAGTGCCGGAGCAAATCAATCGCAGTGTGATGAGGGTGCGGTGCGTGTCGCCACGCACTGCGGCGGCCGGTGCTCAGTTGACCTCGTCGGGCCCGGCCGTGAGGTTTACAGGACCTGGCGCAGGAAGGCCTGGGCCCGCGGGTCTTTCGGCGCGTCAAAGAACGCAGCAGGGGACGCGTCTTCCAGCAATTTGCCATGATCGAAAAACAGCACACGGTCGGCCACTTCGCGGGCAAAACCCATTTCGTGGGTGACGCAGACCATGGTCATGCCTTCCAGGGCGAGGGTCTTCATCACGTCCAGCACTTCACCGACCATTTCCGGGTCCAGCGCCGAAGTGGGCTCGTCAAACAGCATGACCTTGGGTTCCATTGCCAACGCTCGGGCGATGGCCACACGCTGTTGCTGTCCACCAGACAAACGTGACGGAAACTCGTTGGCCTTTTGCGCAATACCGACCTTTTCGAGCAGCGCCAGCGCCTTGGCCTCGCGCTCTTGTTTGCCGCGCTTGCGCACGACTTTTTGCGCCAGGCACAGGTTTTCCAGCACGGTCATGTGCGGGAACAAGTTGAAATGCTGGAACACCATGCCAACTTCGCGGCGGTAGGCGTTCACGTCGGTTTTCGGGTCAGCCAGTTGCAAGCCGTCAATGCTGACGGAGCCCGAGTCAAATGCTTCCAACCCATTCAGGCAACGCAGGAAGGTGGATTTGCCGGAACCCGACGGGCCGATCACCACCAGCACTTCGCCCTTGGCGACGTGAGTGGTGACGTGGTCCACCGCGCGCACCACGTGACCACGGGTGTCGAAGACTTTTACCAGATCGCGGACTTCAATCACTTTGCGCGAGCCTCCGCTCAAGCCGGCTGGCCATTTTTGACAGCGGCAGGTTGATCAGCAGGTACAGGCCTGCCACACAGAACAGGATTTCAAACGGCGAGAACGAGGTGGTGATCACTTCGCGACCACTTTTGAGCAGCTCGGTAATCGCGATTACCGACACCAGCGACGTGTCCTTGACCAGGCTGATAAATTGCCCGGCCAAAGGCGGCAGCACGCGTTTGAACGCTTGCGGCAATACCACATGGCGCATCGACTGGCTGGCACTGAGGCCCAGCGAACGCGCGGCTTCATTCTGGCCACGGGTGATCGACTGCACACCGGCGCGCACGATTTCCGCCACATAAGCGCCAGTGAACAGCGACAGTGCCGCGATCCCGGCAAACTCCCGCGACAGGTTGAGCACCGTGCCGATGAAGAAATAGAAAATGAATATCTGCACCAACAGCGGCGTCCCGCGCACCAGCTCGACGTAGATAGTCGACAGGTCGCGCAAGGTCGGGTTATTGGACAGACGGCACAGGCCGGTTGCCAAGCCGATCGCCAGGCCGAGAATGCCGGACACCACCGAGAGCCACAATGTGGTCCACAGGCCCCACATCAACGGCCCCAGCGCCCAATACCGGTTCACGCCCACCACGTCGCCTTCGGCGACATCATCGCCACGCGACACTTGCAGGCTGTTGTCGGCTACGGTGAGCTTTTGCTCGGTGCCGGCGTCGTTGCGCAGGGTCACTTCAGCGACGCCGCCTTTGCGCACCAGTTCCACCACGGTGGAAATGTCGGCGGCGCGCTGGGACGTTTCGGCTTGATAGGCGAAGTACTGCGGCACGCGGTTCCAGCGCCACTCGTAAGACATCAGCGAAGTGGCGTAGTACAACGCGCCAGCCAGGCCAACCAGCACGACCACGGTCAGCAGGTGCCAAGGCCATTGGGCTTTTTTCTGTTTCATTTCACTTTCCGAAGATGTATCGCCTGGCATGCCGTCATCGCGGGCAAGCCCGCTCCCACAAGGGAACGCATTTCAACTGTGGGAGCGGGCTTGCCTGCGATGAAGTCGACTGGGTGTCAGCCCTTATTCCATGTCCTTGAGCCACTCGGCGCTCTTGAACCACTTGTCATGGATGCGATCGTAGGTGCCGTCGTTGCGGATCTGGTGCAGGAAGTTATTGATGTAGTTGAGGCTGTCGTAATCGCCTTTTTTCAGGCCAAACGCCAACGGCTCGAACGTGAAGGGTTCTTCCAGGAACACCAATTTGCCGTTGCCGACCTTTTTCTCGGCAACCACGTTGTACGGCGCGTCATACACAAAGGCATCTGCCTTGCCGTTGACCACGTCGAGCACGCCTTCCTGCTCGTTGTCGTAGCCGTGGTACTTGGCTTTGGAGATCAGCTTTTTGGCGACCATCTCGCCGGTGGTGCCCAGCTTGGAGGTCAGGCGGTATTTCTCATCGTTGAGGTCTTTGTAGGTCTTGATGGTGCCTTCCAGGTCCTTGCGAATCAGCAGCGTCTGGCCGACCACGATGAAAGGTTCGCTGAAATTGAGTCGCAGGTTGCGCTCTTGAGTCAGGGTCATGCCGCTGCCGATCATGTCGAACTTGCCGGTCAGGAAGGCCGGGATGATGCCGTCGTAACCGGTCGACACCAGCTCCAGTTTGACGCCCATCGATTTAGCCATTGCCTTGAGGATGTCGACTTCAAAGCCGATGATTTCACCGCGCTTGTCTGTCATTTCGAACGGCATGTAGGTCGGGTCCATGCCGACTTTCAGCGTGCCGCGCTTGACCGCATCATCGATGGCGCCAGCGTGAGCCGCAGTGGCCGCGACCAGCGCGGTGACGCCGAGCATCAGCATCGAAAGATACTTTTTCATCATCAAGTCCCCTGAACGGTTCTTATAAAGTCGGCGCGCAAAAGGGCTGCACCAATTCGGGGTGCGATCCTACCCCACTCGCTGCCCGTCACAAAGGTTTCGCGGGTAAATGTTCCCTGCGTATGTCGGAAAAGCCCCACAACGGTGCAGCGACGCGCTGGGTTAGACAGGTTCAGCGGGCGAGCGCGGCAACGTCTTGATAGATAAGTGGTTATGACGATCAGTCGATCTCGGCCATCCAGGCGGTGTCCTTGAACCACTTGTCGTGCAGGCGATCGTAGGTCCCGTCCTGGGCCACCTGGCTGAGGAAGTGGTTGATCCAATTGAGGCTGTCGTAATCACCCTTTTTCAACCCGAACGCCAGAGGCTCAAAGGTAAACGGCTGTTCAAGTGCCAACAGTGTGCGGTTTTCCGGCCGGGCCATTGCGATCAGGTTGTAGGGCGCGTCATGAATGAAGGCATCGGCCTTACCCTCCACCACCTGCCGCACGCCCTCTTGCGCGGTGGCGAAACTGCTCAATCGGGCCGCCCCGAGCAAACGTCGCGCCGCTGCCTCTCCGGTCGTACCTGCCGTGGCGGCGATCCGGTAACCCGCCTCATCCAGGTCTTCGATACTGGAAATTTTGCCGGCCAGGCTCGGATGCAGCAGCGCGGTTTGGCCAACCACGATGAAGGAGTCGCTGAAATTCAGCTTCAGATTGCGCTCTTGCGTGACCGTCATGCCGCTGCCGATCAGATCGAACTTCTTCGCCATCAATCCCGGTACCAGGTCGGCATAGGGCATCGTGACCAATTCAAGTTGGACGCCCAGGGCATGGCTCATGGCCTGGAGCAAGTCGATCTCGAAGCCAACGATGCGCCCCTGCTTGTCCTTCATCTCGAAGGGCACATAGGCGGGCGTGGTACCGACTTTGAGCACGCCACGGCGCACGGCGTCATCCAGGGCGCCGGCACTCAACAGGCCCGCGTACACCCATGCGACAGCGCCTGCCAGCCACGCCCAACAATAGCTCTTGCTCATGATTCCCCCTGTGACCTCGTCAATTCGAGGGGGCGATGCTAACCCAGCCACAGGCACGGCAATACGTCGCGAACAAAGGACTTTTGTTTCGAAATAACGAGGCGTTAGTGCTTAGAGGAAGAAGCGCGAAACGCTGTAGGACCAGCGCTTCAAACGCCCCCGAGGTGGGCCCTCGGGGGCGTATGAATCAGGCCGGTTGAGCCTGGGACGACAGCGGTTGCAGCGGCAGCAAAGGCGCGTGCGGGTCTGCCTTGATCGATGCACGCCAGGCGTCCAGCCACTCGGCGTGGCCTTCGCTCCAGACTTGCTGGTGCAGACGAGCCAGGGCGACCGGATCGCTGAGCAGCGCCACGCGTTCGCCGTTGTTGAGGCCGGCAGGGCCGACTTTCAATGCGTGGCGGACACGCTCCTGACGCAGATGCTCGATCGGCTCCGCTTCACGGTGACGCGAGGTCGCCAGGGCGCAGGCCAGCGCATTCTGCTGCGGGTCGACGACCGAACGCACAAACCCGTCGTTCAGCGCGTGCCAACGATTTTCGTGGGTGTACTTCTCGGTCGACAGCAAGGCTTGCGGCGGATTGTATTCCTCAGGGATCAGGAACAGGCTCTCGTCGCGGGACTTGAGGCCCAGTTTCACGCGGCTGGAAATCACCGACACCGGAATCGACAGCATCAGCGAGCCGACAATCGGGATCAGCCACCACAGGAAGCTTGGGTTCAGCCACACCACCAACAACGCCCAGAGGAAGCCGAGCAATGTTTGCGGGCCGTGACGCTTGACCGCCTCGCTCCACGGCGTGGAGTCGTCGTCACGCTGCGGCGAGTTCCAGGTCGCAGCCCAGCCGAGGAACGCGGCGAGCACGAAACGGGTGTGGAAGATCATCCGCACCGGCGCCAGCAGCATCGAGAACAGCATCTCCAGCAGCATCGACAAGGTCACCTTGAACTTGCCGCCGAACTCTTTCGCGCCCTTGGCCCAGATCAGGATGATGCTCAGCAGTTTGGGCAGGAACAACAGCACGATGGTGGTGGAGAACAGCGCCACCGCCTTGTCCGGATGCCATTGCGGCCACAGCGGGTACAACTGGCGTGGTGCCATGAAGTACTGCGGCTCCATCAGGGTGTTCACCGCCAGCAACGCCGTCGACAGCACCAGGAAGAAGAACCACAACGGCGCCGACAGGTACGACATCACGCCGGTCAGGAACACCGCGCGGTGCACCGGGTGCATGCCTTTTACCAGGAACAGGCGGAAGTTCATCAGGTTACCGTGACACCAGCGACGGTCACGCTTGAGTTCGTCCAGCAGGTTCGGCGGCAGTTCTTCGTAGCTGCCCGGCAAGTCGTAGGCAATCCACACGCCCCAGCCGGCACGGCGCATCAGCGCTGCTTCAACGAAGTCGTGAGAGAGGATCGCACCGGCAAACGCGCCTTTACCCGGCAACGGCGCCAGGGCGCAGTGCTCGATAAACGGCTTCATGCGGATGATCGCGTTGTGGCCCCAGTAGTGGGATTCACCCAACTGCCAGAAGTGCAGGCCGGCGGTAAACAGCGGGCCGTACACACGGGTGGCGAACTGTTGCATGCGCGCATACAGGGTGTCCATGCCCGACGCACGCGGCGCGGTCTGGATAATCCCGGCATCCGGCGTGGCTTCCATCAGGCGCACCAGGCTGGTCAGGCATTCGCCGCTCATCACGCTGTCGGCGTCGAGGACCACCATGTACTTGTAGTCACCGCCCCAGCGACGGCAGAAGTCGTCGAGGTTGCCGCTTTTGCGTTTGACGCGACGGCGACGGCGGCGATAGAAGATCTTGCCGAAACCCCCGGCTTCGCGGCACACGTCAAGCCAGGCTTGCTGTTCGGCGATGCAGATATCGGCTTCGTTACTGTCGCTGAGTACGAAGAAATCGAAACGGTCCAGGTCGCCTGTGGCGGCCACCGACTCGAAGGTGGCGCGCAGACCGGCAAACACCCGCGGCACGTCTTCGTTGCAGATGGGCATCACCAGCGCGGTACGCGCATCCTTCGGGATCGGCTCGTCACCGGCACTCTTACCGGAAATCCGGTATTTATCGTGACCGGTCAGCAGTTCCAGAAAGCCCATCAGCGCGGTCCAGAAACCGGCCGAGACCCAGCAGAACAAGATCCCGAACATGATCAGGATGCTGGTTTGCAGGGCGTAAGGCAGGACTTGGGTCGCGGTTTGCAGCAAGGTCTGGTTGCGCACTTCGTCGAAGTCGACCAGTGACCAGCCCTGGTACGGCATGATGCCTTTCATGTACCAGCCGGCAACGATGGTCTGACCGAGCATCAAAATCAGCAGGATGTAGCGGCGGATCGAACCGACGGTACGCCAGCGCGCGGCCGGCAGTACACGCTCGTCTTTGGGCGGCTTCGGCGGGTTGGTGCGACCGGTCATCCGGCGCCAACCGCGCACCAGAATGTTGGTGCGCCAAGGCTCAGGCACCACTTTGGTCCGACGAATCGGCGGCGTAGCCTTCAGGCAAACCCGGCCACTGGCGTCGAGCGCAAGCATTTCTGCGTCTTGCAGCTCTTCGGCGGTGTTGAGGGTCAGCCGACGGCCGACCGACGCTTGGGCAGCGTCGGCTGGTGCGTCGAAGGTCGCCGACGAAAGCCGCTCATGCAGCTCGCTGAAGGACGTGCAGCCCGCCAGTTCGGCGCGCTGCTCGGCGGTCATCGGGAGGTGCGCCAGGTACTCGGACAGAGTCTCGGGCGTGGCTTGAGAATTACTCATCGGCAGGCAACTGATAGCTCCAGGTTTCGGTCAGGACGTGTTCTGTCTTGGCCGGCTCCGGATTAGAGAGTGGCGTGGCCGGGGCAGCTTCTGGCTGCTTGGCTTCCTTGTCTTTGGCTTCTTTCGCGTCTTTTGCTTCTTTTGCTTCTTTAGCTTCTTTCTTGGCCTGTTTCTCGTGTTGCTTGGCCAGGAGCTTGTCGGCCTTGATCACTTGGGTCGACGCTTTCTCAGGCTCCGGCTGCGGGATCTCCTGGACCAGGGCTGCACGCATTTCAGTCGGTTTGCCTGCGTCCTTGATCTTCATCCGCAGGGTCAAGCGCCAGCCTTTGGTGTGTTCGTTGTAACGCACGCTGTTTTCAACGATTTCGGCATTGTCGCCGACACTCACCTGGCTGCGCACCGCGGCGTCTGCCGGCAGGGCTTTGAGGGACGGGCCCTCGAAGTCAACCAGGTAGGCCACGCTGCCGTCCGGCTGACGGATCAGGTTGGACTGCTTCACGTCACCGGTGGAGCGCAAGGTTTGCTTGACCCAGGCGCTGTCGGCCGGGTGCAGGGCTTTCTCGTCCATGGTCCAGTGCAAGCGGTAGCTGATGTCCAGCGGCTCGCCGACTTTTGGCAGCTCGGCCGGGCTCCAGAACGCAACGATGTTGTCGTTGGTTTCATCGGCGGTAGGAATCTCTACCAAATCGACGGAACCCTTGCCCCAGTCGCCTTCAGGCTCGATCCAGGCGCTTGGGCGCTTGTCGTAGTTGTCGTCCAGGTCTTCGTAGTGGCTGAAGTCGCGGCCGCGTTGCAGCAGGCCGAAACCACGCGGGTTTTCGATGGTGAAGTTGCTGACCGACAGATGTTTAGGGTTGTTCAGAGGGCGCCAGATCCACTCACCGTTGCCGGCATGGATCGACAGACCGCTGGAATCGTGCAGTTCACGACGGTAGTTGAGCACCTTCGACGGCTGGTTCGCGCCAAACAGGAACATGCTGGTCAGCGGGGCAACGCCCAGTTTGCTGACCTTGTCGCGCAGGAACATCTGGGACTTGACGTCGACAACGGTGTCGGTGCCAGGGCGCAGGGTCAGGCGATAGGCGCCGGTGGCGCGTGGGGAGTCCAGCAAGGCGAAAATCACCAACTGCTTTTCACCCGGTTTTGGACGCTCGATCCAGAATTCGGTGAAACGCGGAAACTCTTCACCGGACGGCAATGCAGTGTCGATCGCCATGCCACGGGCCGACAGGCCATACGACTGGCCTTTGCCGACGACGCGGAAGTAGCTGGCGCCGAGCATGGTCATGATTTCGTCTTGCTTGTCAGGCGTGTTGATCGGGTACAGCACACGGAAACCGGCATAACCCAGCTGTTCAGTGGACTTGGGATCGTATTTCACGTCGCCGAAATCGAAACGCGTCGGGTCGTATTTGATTTCCTGAACGGTGTCGGCGGTGACTTCGTTGATTTTCACCGGCGTGTCGAAATGCATGCCCTGGTGATAGAAGGACAGCTTGAACGGCGTGTTTTGATCGGCCCACTCGGCTTTTTCGTTACGGAAACGAATCTTCTGATAGTCGGCGAATTTCATTTCGCGAAATTCGTTCGGCAGATTGCTGCGCGGAGCTTCGTATTTCTGCCCGGCCAGCTCTTTTGCCTTGGCCGACACATCATCCAGACTGAATGCCCACAGTTGACCCGCGCCGAACAGGCAAAACAGGGCGGAGCCCGTCACCAGTGCGTTTCGTAACCGTTTGGCAGACAATTTTGGTGCATTACAGGGACTAACAATCACGAGCAACCCTCGCCGAAAACAGATCAAAAAACCAACGGCCAGCTATCTATATGCCAGGTTGGCGAGCATTGTTCCGACTCCCTTGGGTCAAAATGATTCCCCATTGGTTTGTCGGACAAGTCTCTACCTAAGTCAAAAATGGACCAAACAACGCTGATCCCCGTAGCGCGCGATTATCTAGTAGCCCGCGAAACAACGCATCAGGGACAACGAAGTATTTGTAGCGAAACCCTGCGTTTTTAGGCATTAACGTCGTTTTTAATACATTCATGTCTGTAAGAGGAAGGTCACAGGGCCATCATTGACCAAATGCACCTGCATATCCGCCCCAAAACGCCCTGACGCCACCTTGCCATGCAATTGTTGCGCTTGTAACAGCAAGTGCTCAAAAAGCGTTGCTCCCAGCGCCGGAGGGGCCGCGGTGGAGAAGCTCGGCCGCAGGCCGCTTTTGGTATCCGCCGCCAGGGTGAACTGCGACACCAGCAGCAAACCACCGCCAATGTCCTTCAAGGACAGGTTCATCTTGCCCTCGTCATCACTGAATACCCGGTAGTTAAGCAGCTTGTGTAACAGTTTGTCGGCGCTCTCTGGGGTATCTGAAGGCTCAACGGCGACAAGCACCAGCAAACCCTGGTCAATTGCGCCTACGACCTCGCCCGCCACCTCGACGCGGGCGCCACGCACCCGTTGCAACAGGCCCTTCATGCTTCTTCTGGCGGCAGATCAAGCAGGCGCCGTGCCATTTCGCCGGTTGCACGCACCAACGCATCGGTGATGCCGGGCTCGGACGCGGCATGCCCGGCCTCGCGGATCACCTGCAGCTCACTGTTGGGCCACGCCTGATGCAGCTCCCAGGCATTGTCCAGCGGGCAGATCATATCGTAGCGCCCGTGAATGATTACGCCAGGCAAGTGGGCGATCTTGTGCATATCGCGAATCAGCTGGTTGGGCTCCAGGAAGGAGTTGTTGGTGAAGTAGTGGCACTCGATACGTGCGATCGACAGCGCGCGCTGCGGCTCGGAAAACCGCTCGACATGCTGCGGGCTCGGGCACAGGCCCAGCATGCGGCCTTCCCAGCCGGACCACGCCTTGGCAGCGTGCATCTGGGCGATCTGGTCGTTGCCGGTCAGGCGTTTGTGGTACGCGGCGACCAAGTCGTGACGCTCATCCGCCGGGATCGGTGCCAGGTAGTCCTGCCAGTAATCCGGGAACATGCGGCTCGCGCCTTCCTGGTAAAACCAGTGAATGTCCTGGTCGCGAGCCAGGAAGATTCCGCGCAGGATCAGGCCATGCACGCGCTCGGGATGGGTTTGCGCGTAAGCCAGCGACAGGGTCGAGCCCCAGGAGCCGCCAAACAGCACCCACTTTTCGATGCCCAGGTGCTCGCGAATGCGCTCAAGGTCGGCGACCAGGTCCCAGGTGGTGTTGTTTTCCAGGCTGGCGCGAGGCGTGGAGCGTCCGCAGCCGCGCTGGTCGAAGGTGACAATGCGGTACAGGTTCGGATCAAAGTAGCAGCGGCTCTGGGCGTCGCAGCCGGAGCCTGGGCCACCGTGGATAAAGACGACGGGCAAGCCTTCGGGGGAGCCACTTTCATCGACGTACAGCGTGTGGGTGTCATCGACGGCCAGATCGTGCCGGGCGTAGGGTTTGATCTGCGGGTACCAAGTCTGCATTGCGCGCTCCGTAGGGTGTCGGGTTCATCCCTGAGGGGACGTCTATTATTTTTGCCGTCTGGCATCATAAACCCGAATTGTGCAATGAGCATGTCCTTGAGCACTTAGACCTGTGTCAGCCCTTCGCTCCCCAGACAGCGCCGCACGTACCCCAGCAGATAGTCGTAGAGCTGATCCACCTGCGCCACGTGGCCGCGCGCGCGCAAACAGCCGTGGACCAGGCCTTTGCCGGGGTACAACACAGCCTCCACAGTCGCCGCCCGCAGGCGTTCGGCATACAGCATGCCGTCATCGCGCAGCGGGTCGAACTGGGCCACGGCGATCAGCGCCTTGGGTAAACCGCTGAAGTCCTTGGCCAGCAGTGGCATGGCATAGGCCGAAGGCGTGTCTGCGCCCGGCAAGTAGAGCGCCAGGTAGCAGTCGGTGTCGGCGGTACTGAGCAAGGGCGCATCCCTGCAGTCGCGGCGCGACGGCAGGTCCGCCGCGCCGCCCAAACCTGGGTAAATCAGCACTTGGGCGCGGGGCAGCGGTTGGCCGTCATCGCGCAAACCCAGGCACAACGCCGCGGCCAGATTGCCGCCCGCGCTGTCGCCCATCACCACCAGGCGCTGCAGGTTGATCGCGTGCGGCCCCTGCCCGGCCTGGATGGCCTGCCACACTGCGCGGCAGTCCTGGTACGCCGCCGGGAACGGGTGTTCCGGCGCCAGGCGGTAGTCGATGGCGATCACCAGTACTTCAAGCGTGCTGGCCAGTTCGAAGCAAATGAAGTCATGGGAATCCAGCCCGCCGACCACCCAGCCGCCGCCGTGCATATAAAGGAGGCATGGCCAGCCTTCGGTTGGCGAGGGCGCCGAAGGGAGATAGCTGCGCACGCCGACTGCACCGAGGGCAAAGTCAGAGACTTGCAGCCCTTCTGGCTTCGGCGGGGTGAATGCCTGGCACATGCGGTCGTAGTTGCGGCGTAAACCTGCGAGCGACGAGTCGTCGCTGCTGAAAGATTCGGTTTTAGTGACGAAGGCCGCAAGCTGCGGAGAAATCGGATACATGCGCAAATATCCCTAATCGCTGTAGATCAAGTGCGGGAGCGGGCTTGCCTGCGACAGCGGTGTGTCAGCCACTTGTGTATGACCTGATACACCGCCATCGCGGGCAAGCCCGCTCCCACATTTGCCCTGTGTTGTTTGAGCTACCGTGCCTGGCTTAGGGTTTGAGGCTGGCCTTGACGGCCGCGACGCCATCGCCGCCATCAAACGCTGCTACCCCAGCCAGCCAGCGCTGCAAATCCTCCGGGTGGTCGCGCAACCATTGCTTGGCCACGTCCTGCGGCGATTGGCGCTCCATGATCGGCACCATCAACTGACTTTCCTGCGCGGCGGTGAAGGTCAGATTTTCCAACAGGCGGTTGGCGTTCGGGCAACGCTGGGCGAAATCCGGCGCGGTCACGGTGGACACCGTGGCCCGGCCTTCGTCAGCCCCAAATACATCCTCGCTGCCGGTGAGGTAAGCCATTTTCATGTTGATGTTCATCGGGTGCGGGGTCCAACCGACAAACACGACAAACTCTTTGCGGTTTACCGCACGCTGCACGGCCGCGAGCATGCCCGCTTCACCGGAGGCAACCAGCTTGAAGCCGCCCAGGCCGAAGTGGTTGGTGTCGATCATTTTCTGGATATCGGTATTCGCGCCGCTGCCGGGCTCGATGCCGTAGATCTTGGCGCCCAGCTTGTCCTTGAAGCGCGCAATGTCGGCGAAGGTTTTCAGCCCGGCATCGGCCACGTATTGCGGCACCGCCAGAGTGGCCTGGGCGTCAGACAAGCTGGGCGTATCGAAGACCTTGACCTGCTTGGCGGCCAGGAATGGCGCGATGTTGTTGTCCATCGCCGGTTTCCAGTAGCCGAGGAAAATATCCAGGCGCTTGTCGCGGATGCCGGCAAAAATGATCTGTTGCACAGCGCTGGTCTGTTTGCTGTCGTAGCCCAGGCCATTGAGCAACACGTCGGCCATGCCGGAGGTGGCGACCACGTCAGTCCAACTGACCACGCCCATGCGCACGGTTTTGCAGGAGGCCGGTTCCGCAGCCATGGCGTGCGCACTGAGCAGTGCGGCGCCGGTGAGGGTCAACAGGTAACGGTTGAACAGTCTTTTCATGAAAAGAGGTCTCACTCGGCAGCGTTATTGTGGGAAGTGGCGTCTGACGCGCCCTATCCACAACATTACCCAGCGGGGCTTTGGTGAAAGCGACCTGTGGCGACCGGCAATTGCACTGCGGCGACTGTGAGGCCTCATCGCAGGCAAGCCAGCTCCCACCTTTACACCGCATTCTCATGTTGGAACGCGGCCAAATGTGGGAGCGGGCTTGCTCGCGAAAGCTATTTCAGCAGTACCGAAAGTTTAACGGTAGTGCTTCTGTCCCCAGGCCAACACCCCTTGCAGCAACTGCTTCAATACCACCTGGGTCGGTTCAGCCAAGTCAGGGCGATACCGAAACGGCTCGATCTCTTCCATGTACGTGCTCTGGCACAACTCCAGCTGCACCGCGTGGATGTCTTGCGCCGGGTCGCCGTAATGCCGGGTGATGTGCCCACCCTTGAAGCGCCCGTTGAGCACATGGGTGTACTGCGGATGCGCGGCGCAAATCGCCTCCAGCTGGCTGGCCAGCTCAGGATCACAGGCGGCGCCGTTGAAAGTGCCGAGGTTGAAGTCCGGCAGCTTGCCTTCAAACAGGTGCGGGATCACCGAGCGAATCGAGTGCGCATCAAACAGCAGCGCGTAGCCGAACTCGGCCTTGAGCCGCGCCAGTTCCTCTTGCAGGGCGCGGTGGTACGGCCCCCAAATCTTCTGCAGGTAGGTCGCGCGCTCCTCGGCGGAAGGCTCCAGGCCTTCGCGGAATAACGGCACGCCGTCGAATAGCGTCGCCGGGTACAGCCCGGTAGTGGCGCCGACATACAACGGCTTATCGTCCGATGGCCGGTTCAGGTCGATCACAAACCGTGAGTACTCTGCCGACAAGGTGCTGGCGCCCAGGTCTTCGGCAAAGTCATACAGCGTGGGAATGTGCCAGTCGGTGTCCGGCAGGCTTTGTGCCTCGGGGATCAATCCGGCTTCCACCGCAGGCGTCAGGCGCAGGCCCGCGTGGGGCATGCTGATCAGCAGTGGCACTCGACCTTGTTTGAAGTTCAGAACCTTATCCACAGCAGTGCTCCTTAAACAGTGACATCGACGCCGTGGCGCACGACGCGTTTATCCAGTTCGCCGCCCAGCCAGTAGGCCAGGTCGGCGGGGCGATCAATCTGCCAGGCGACAAAGTCGGCGACCTTGCCCACTTGCAGCGAACCGTGGGTGTCGCCCATGCCCAGCGCGGTAGCCGCGTGTTGCGTGGCGCCGGCCAAAGCTTCTTCCGGAGTCATGCGGAACAGCGTGCAGGCCATGTTCAGCATCAGGCGCACCGACAGCGCCGGCGAGGTGCCTGGGTTGAGGTCGCTGGCGATGGCAATCTTCACGCCGTGCTTGCGCAGCGCATCCATCGGCGGCAGCTGGGTTTCACGCAGGAAGTAGAACGCGCCCGGCAGCAACACGGCGACGGTGCCCGACGCGGCCATGGCGATGGCGTCGTCTTCGGTCATGAATTCCAGATGGTCCGCCGACAGCGCGTGGTAACGCGCGGCCAGGCTTGAGCCATGCAACGAAGAGAGTTGCTCGGCGTGCAGCTTCACCGGCAGGCCAAGCTGCTGGGCGACCTTGAACACACGCTCGACCTGTTCCGGGGAAAACGCCAGGTATTCGCAGAAGGCGTCTACCGCGTCCACCAGCCCTTCGGCTGCCAGGGCCGGCAGCATCTCGTCGCAGATGTGGTCGATGTAATCGTCGGCGCGGTCCTTGTACTCCGGCGGCAACGCATGCGCCGCCAGGCACGTGGCGCGCACGCTGACCGGCAGTGCCTCGCCGAGGCGCCGTGCCACGCGCAACATCTTGCGCTCGTTGACCAGGTCCAGGCCGTAGCCGGATTTGATCTCCACCGTGGTCACGCCGTCACGCAGCAAACTGCGCAGGCGCTTGTGCGCGCTGGCAAACAGTTCATCTTCAGTGGCCGCGCGGGTGGCGCGCACCGTGCTGGCAATACCGCCGCCCTGGGCCGCGATGTCGGCGTAGCTCACGCCTTGAAGGCGCTGCTCGAATTCGCCGCTGCGATTGCCGCCGAACACCGTGTGGGTGTGGCAGTCGATCAGCCCGGGGGTGACCCACGCGCCTTGCAGGTCATGCACCTGGGCGTAATCCGCCGTCGGCGCCTGGCTGCGGGGGCCGATCCACTCGATGAGCGAATGGGCGGTGACCATGGCGGCATCCTCGATGATCGAGTACTTGCCGTCTGCCATGGTTGCGACGTGGCAGTGTTGCCAAAGCGTTTTCATCAACGCCTCCCTAAGTTAACGATGAGACAAAGCCGGGTCGTAATGAACCGTGGCCGCTTGCCCGGCAGCAGGTTTGACCCACAGCAGGTAAGCGACGACGAGCAGCACGATCCACACGGCGCCGACCAGCAAAGCGGCCTGGGTGTCCGGGAAGTAACCCAGCACGCCAAACACGAACAACATGAACACGATGGCCGCTGCGGGCGCATAGGGCCAGAACGGCACCGGGAATTTCAGCTCGGCGACCTGCTCCCTGGTCATCGAGCGGCGCATCGCGACCTGAGTGAACAGAATCATCAGCCACACCCACACCGTGGCAAAGGTGGCAATCGAGGCGATCACCAGAAACACGTTTTCCGGGATCAGGTAATTGAGCACGACGCCGCCGAGCAACGCCGCGCCCATCACCACCACGGTCATCCACGGCACGCCCTGTTTGGACAGCTGGGCAAAGCCCTTGGGCGCCTGCCCCTGCTGGGCCAGGCCGTACATCATGCGGCCGGCGCCAAAGATGTCGCTGTTGATGGCCGAGACGGCCGCCGAGATCACCACGATATTAAGGAGGGTCGCCGCCGAGCCGATGCCGAGGTTGCTGAAGATCTGCACGAACGGGCTGCCCTGGCTGCCGATCTGCGGCCACGGGTAGATCGCCATCAACACAAATAGCGTCAGCACGTAGAACAGCAGGATGCGCAACGGCACCGCGTTGATCGCCTTGGGGATCACGCGTTGCGGGTCTTTGGCTTCACCGGCGGTGATGCCGATGATTTCGATGCCGCCGAACGCAAACATCACCACCGCGAACGAGGCGATCAGGCCGCCAACGCCGTTGGGCATGAAGCCGCCATGGGCCCACAGGTTGCTGATGCCGCTGGCCTGGGTGTCGCCGGCCGAATGGATGCCAAACAGCATGATGCCCAAGCCACCGAGGATCATCGCCACAATGGCGCCGACCTTGAGCAGCGACAGCCAGAACTCCATCTCGCCAAACACTTTGACGTTGCACAGGTTCAGGCCGCCGATTAAAAACACAATGCCGAGCACCCACACCCAGCGTGCGACCTCGGGAAACCAGAAGCCCATGTAGATGCCGAACGCGGTGACGTCGGCGAGGCAGACAATGATCATTTCAAACGCATAGGTCCAGCCGAGGATAAACCCGGCCATTGGGCCCAGGTAGGTGCTGGCGTACTGGCCGAAGGAGCCTGCAACCGGATTGTGCACAGCCATCTCGCCGAGGGCGCGCATCACCATGAATACGGCGGCGCCGCCGATCAGGTAAGCGAGCAGCACGGCGGGGCCGGCCATCTGTATGGCGGAGGCAGAGCCATAGAACAGCCCGGTGCCGATCGCGGAACCGAGTGCCATGAAGCGAATATGTCGGGCGTTCAGCCCGCGTTTCAAACCCTTTTCTTGCTGGTGCATTTCTCTTCCCTAGTTATTGTTATCCCGAGAAAATTCAAAGCTATCGCAACTTAAATGTGGGAGCTGTCGAGCTTTGGCGAGGCTGCGAAGGGGCTCGACAGCTCCCACATTGGACAGCAGCGAGCTTAGAGGCTCGGCAGCAACTTGGCCGGCACCAGCTCGTTCAGGCAGCGGCTGCCGAGCAGTTCGCTGGCGGCATTGATGTCCGGGGCGAAGAAGCGGTCCTTGTCGTAGAAGCCGACTTTGGCGCGCAGGATGCCACGGGCTTGCTCCAGCTTCGGCGAGGTTTTCAGGCCGTCGCGCAGGTCCAGGCCCTGGCACGCGGCCAGCCATTCCACTGCGAGGATGCCACGGGTGTTCTCAGCCATTTCCCACAGGCGTTTGCCCGCAGCCGGGGCCATGGACACGTGGTCTTCCTGGTTCGCCGAGGTCGGCAGGCTATCCACGCTGTGCGGATGGGACAGCGCCTTGTTCTCGCTGGCGAGGGCAGCAGCAGTCACCTGGGCGATCATGAAGCCGGAGTTGACCCCGCCATTGCCCACCAAAAACGGCGGCAATTGCGACATGTGTTTGTCCATCATCAACGAGATACGGCGCTCGCTCAGGGAGCCGATTTCGGCGATGGCCAACGCCATGTTGTCAGCCGCCATGGCCACCGGTTCGGCGTGGAAGTTGCCACCGGAAATCACGTCGCCTTCGGCGGCAAACACCAGCGGGTTATCCGACACGGCGTTGGCTTCTACCACCAGCACGTCGGCGGCCTGGCGGAACTGGGTCAGGCAGGCGCCCATGACTTGTGGCTGGCAGCGCAGGGAGTACGGGTCTTGCACCTTGTCGCAGTTCTGGTGCGACTGGGAGACCTGGCTGCTTTCGCCGAGCAGGTCGCGATAGGCCGCAGCCGAATCGATCTGCCCACGCTGGCCACGCGCGGCGTGAATACGCGCGTCGAACGGCGAGCGCGAGCCGAGCACGGCTTCCACGGTCAGGCCGCCGCACGCCAGTGCAGCGGCGAACAAGTCTTCCCCCTCGAACAGGCCGCGCAGCGCATAGGCGGTGGACACCTGAGTGCCGTTGAGCAGGGCCAGGCCTTCTTTGGCGGCAAGGGTCAACGGCGTCAGGCCGGCGACTTTCAGTGCCTCGGTGGCTTCCAGCCATTCGCCTTTGTAGCGCGCCTTGCCTTCGCCCAGCAGCACCAGCGACATGTGCGCCAACGGCGCCAGATCGCCCGAAGCGCCGACCGAACCTTTGAGTGGGATGTGCGGGTACACCTCGGCGTTGATCAGTGCGATCAGTGCGTCGATCACCTGGCGGCGAATCCCGGAGAAACCGCGGCTCAGGCTGTTGACCTTGAGCACCATGACCAGCCGCACCAGCGCGTCGCTGATCGGCTCACCAACGCCGGCGGCGTGGGACAGCACCAGCGAACGCTGGAGGTTTTCCAGGTCTTCGCTTGCGATGCGGGTCGAGGCCAGCAGGCCGAAACCGGTGTTGATGCCATAGGCGGTGCGATTCTCGGCGAGAATCTGCTCCACGCAGGCAACACTGGCTTCGATCTGCGCCGTGGCGCTGTCATCCAGACTGAGGGTTACCGGCTGCTGGTAGATGGCCCGCAGTTGGGCAAGGCTCAGTTGGCCTGGAATCAGATTTAGCGCAGTCACATTCATGCTCCTTTGAATTGTTCTTCTGAATATTTGTGAATAAGTAATCAGTGCAAATGGGGTAATACGTGGTGCAGCAAAGCGGTGTCCTTGAGCAACGCGGCAGCGCTGGCGATGTCCGGCGCCAGCCAGCGGTCTTGCTCGTAAGGTGGGACTTTTTCACGTAGCAGGCGCAAGGCGCTGTCGGTGCCCGCGCCGAAACGCTGGTCCTTGAGAAACTCGAAGGCCTGGGCCGCCAGCAGGTACTCGATGGCGAGAATCTGGGTAACGTTGGCCAGTAACTGGTGCAGCTTGAGCGCGGCGTTGGTGCCCATGCTCAGGTGATCTTCCTGCAGGCCGGAGGTGACGAAATTGTCGAGCACCGCCGGTTGCGCCAGCTGGCGGTTCTGCCCGCACAGCGAGGCGGCGACGTATTGCACAATCATCATCCCGGAGTTGACCCCAGGGTTGCTGACCAGGAACGCCGGCAAGCCGCTGACGTGCGGGTTGATCAGGCGGTCCATGCGGCGCTCGGCCACCGAGCCGATTTCCGCCATGGCGATGGCGAGCATGTCGGCCGCCAAGGCCACGGACTGCCCGTGCGGGTTGGCCTGGGACACCACGCGGTAGGTGTCCGGCGTGCCGAGCACCAGCGGGTTGTCAGTGGCGCTGTTGAGTTCGGTCTCGATCTGGCGCGTGGCGTGTTCGACCTGGTCGCGCGCTGCGCCGTGAATGTGCGGGATCGAGCGGATGCTCAAAGCGTCCTGGGTGCGAATGCCTTGGCTGCTGGCGATCACTTCACTGCCGTCGAGCAAGGCGCGCAGGTTGATGCCGACTTGCTGCATGCCCGGGTGCGGCTTGAGGGCGATGATGGCTTCGTCGAACGCGTCGATCTGGCCGCGCTGGGCTTCGAAACTCATGGCGCCGATCACGTCGGCCCATTGCAGCAAATGATGTGCGTCGGCCAGGGCCAGGCAGCTCAGGCCGGTCATGCACGGCGTGCCATTGACCAGGCACAGGCCGTCTTTGGCGCCGAGTACCACCGGCTGCAAACCTTCTGCCTGTAATGCTTCTTGCGCTGTCACGATCTGACCGCGATAGCTCACCGTGCCGACACCGAGCAATGCCACGCCGACGTGGGCCATGTGAGTCAAGTAACCCACCGAACCCTGGGACGGCACCTGCGGCGTGATGCCGTGGTTGAGCAGCGCCAGCAGCGAATGCACCACCTGTGGGTGCAAGCCGGATTTGCCGTGGCTGTAGTTGATGATCGCCGCGCAAATAATCGCGCGGGTTTGCTCGTCACTCAGTACCGGGCCGACGCCGCAGGCGTGGCTCAGCAAGGTATTGCGCGACAGCTGGCTGAGTTGCTCGCCCTTGAGCGACACATTGCACAGCGCGCCCAGGCCGGTGTTCACGCCATAGGCGCGCTCGCCGCTGGTGACGATGCGCTGCACGATGGCCTGGGCATTGTCGATGCGCGCCCAGGCGTGGCCCGAGAGTTCGAGCTGCGCACCAAAGCGGGCGACGGCGACCACGTCCTGCCAGCGCAGGGGAGCGTCGGCGATGATGATTTTTGCTGCCTGGGACATCTTCATACCTTCTTCAATTCTTGTGCAGCCTTACCGGCCTCTTCGGGGGCAAGCCCCCTCCCACCTTTGAAGGTGTTCACAGTTGCACATGTGGGAGGGGGCTTGCCCCCGATAGGGCCCGCAGCCTCACCACACAATCCGGCTCAAACCACCGCAGCGCGGCGCTGAACAAACCGGTCCACATACTCATCCGCTGGCGAATGCAGAATCTCGCGCGGCGTGCCGACCTGGATCAGCTTGCCGTCCTTGAGGATCGCGATGCGGTTGCCGATGCGCACGGCTTCGTCGAGGTCGTGAGTGATGAACACGATGGTTTTGTGCAGGGTCTTTTGCAGCTCCAGCAACTGGTCCTGCATCTCGGCGCGGATCAACGGATCGAGGGCGCTGAAGGCTTCGTCCATCAGGATGATGTCGGTGTCGGCCGCCAAGGCGCGGGCCAGGCCCACACGCTGGCGCATGCCGCCGGACAGCTGGTGCGGGTATTTGTTTTCGTAGCCTTTGAGGCCCACGGTTTCGATCCAGTGCAGCGCGCGTTCGGCGCACACCTGCTTGGTTTCGCCACGCACTTTCAGGCCGTAGGCGACGTTGTCGAGCACGCTCTTGTGGGGCAGCAGGCCGAAGCTCTGGAACACCATGCTGATCTTGTGCCGACGGAATTGGCGCAGGGCTTCCATGTCCAGTTGCAGGATGTCTTCGCCGTCCACCAGGATCGCGCCGCTGGTAGGGTCGATCAGGCGGTTGAAGTGGCGCACCAGCGTGGATTTGCCGGAGCCCGACAGGCCCATGATCACGAAGATCTCGCCGGTGCCGATGCTCAGGGACAAGTCGTTGACGCCGACCACGCAACCGGTCTCGGCCAGTACCTGGTCCTTGGTCTTGCCTTGGCCAACCATGGCCAGGGCGTCCTTGGAACGGTTGCCGAAAATCTTGAAGACGTTTTTAACTTCAATTTTGCTGACAGTAGTCATTTGCTCGCCTCATGCCGTGGACGACCATAGGCCTGGGTAATGCGGTCGATGACCACTGCGAGAATCACAATCGCCAGCCCGGCTTCGAGGCCACGACCAACATTGAGGGTCTGGATGCCGACGAGCACGTCTTCACCCAAGCCACGCGCGCCGATCATCGAGGCGATGACCACCATCGACAACGCCATCATGGTGGTCTGGTTGATACCGGCCATGATGCTTGGCAGCGCCAGCGGCAGTTGCACGCCGAACAGCTGCTGCCAGCGGTTGGCGCCAAAGGCGTTGATGGCTTCCATGACTTCGCCGTCGACTTGGCGAATGCCCAGGTCGGTGAGGCGAATCAGCGGCGGCGCGGCGTAGATCACCGTGGCGAAAATCGCCGGCACCTTGCCCAGGCCGAACAGCATCAGCACCGGAATCAGGTACACGAAGCTCGGCATGGTTTGCATGATGTCCAGCAACGGCATCAGCACCGAGCGCAGGCGATTGCTGCGCGCCGACAAGATGCCCAGCGGAATGCCGATCAGCACCGAGATCACCGTGGCGACCATCATCAGCGCCAGGGTTTGCATCAGCTTGTCCCACAGGCCAACCGCGCCCACCAGGAACAGCAGGCCGACGATCACCGCGGTGGTCAGCACCTTGCGGGTAGCATGCCAGGCGATGCCGCCGACGATGGCCAGCATCAGCCACCAGGGCGCCGCGCGCAGCAACCCTTCCAGGTTGACGATGGCCCACAGCAGGGTGTCGGAGATGTGCCGGAACACATCGCCGTAGTTGGTGACCAGTGAGTCCACCCAACCGTTGACCCAGTCGGCGATGGAAAACGTAAAACTCTCAGGAAACATATCGTGCTCTCGATCCAGTGGGTTGTGGCCGGGTGTCCGACCAGCCCCTCAGGGTAGTCGGACACGCTTGACCTACAAGGCCGCGTCGATTTTCTTGGCTGCGTCGTCGCTCACCCATGCGTGCCAGACTTCAGGATGTTCCTTGAGGAAAATTTTCGCCAGTTTTGGCGACTCAATTCGCTCTTTGGCCATGCGGCCCAGGTTCTGGTTCAACAAGTCGATAGGCAGGTTGACCTTCTCCAGCACGGCCACCAGCTCTGGCGCTTGCTCGTGAAAGGTCTTGGACAAGCCGACCTTGATGCTCACGCTTTTATCCACACCAGGCTTTTCTTCCAGTTTGACCAGGTCGACCTGGCCCATCAGCGGCGTCGGCGACCAGTAGTAGAACAGGATCGGCTCGCCACGCTTGTAGCTCGACAGCACCGCCGCATCCAGCGCCGGGCCGGTGCCTGGGCGGAAGTTGGTGTAGGTGCTTTCCAGGCCGTAGCTTTTGAGCATTTCGCTGTTGTCCAGCTCACAGGTCCAGCCGGCCGGGCAGTTGTAGAAACGGCCTTTGGACGGTTCTTCCTGGTCCTTGAACACCGCGGCGTATTTGGCCAGGTCGGCGATGGTTTTCAGGTCCGGCGCCTTGGGTTCCAACTTGCGCTTGGCGTCGCCTTCAATCACGTAGCGCGGCACGTACCAACCTTCCACCGCGCCGACGACCGGCGCACCGACGCCAACGACTTTGCCGGCCTTCTCGGCCTTGTTCCAGACTTCGCTGCGGCCGACCCATTCTTCGGCAAACACTTGGATGTCGTTGCTGCTCAGGGCGTTTTCCATGGTGATGGAGTTACCCGGCAGGCTGTCGGTTTTGCAGTCGTAGCCTTTTTCCAGCACGGTTTGCAGGATGTCGGTGAGCAACATGCCGCTTTCCCAATTCAGGCCCGCAAACTTCACCGGTTTGCCGGATTCACACCAACCAGCCGCCTGGGCGCCGGCACTCGCCAGCACGCTTGCAGAGAACAACGTGGCCAGCAGGGTCTTATTCATCTTCATTGTTGTGACGCTCCCAATCTTGAAATGGATTACGGCAGTCAGTAGGCATCCTGCCCTGTCCACGTCCCATCAGGCCTGTGCAGCCAGCCCGTTTGTCGTTGGTATAGCGCCCTGCTCTACCGGCAGGATCAGTCGTTCAGGAATTGCGCTGTGCCACTTTTTCGCGGCCCAGTAATACAGCGCGGCGGGCACCACCAGGCCGATGATCCAGGAGATATCGGTGTCGCCAAGGCTGGCAACCAATGGGCCGGTGTAGAAATGCGTGGAGATGAACGGCATCTGGATCAGCACGCCCAGCACGTAGATGCTGATGCCCATCCAGTTCCAGCGGCCGTAGCGACCATTGGGGTTGGAGAGTGCCGGGATGTCGTAACGCTCTTTGGTGATGCAGTAGAAATCCACCAGGTTGATCGCGCTCCACGGCGTGAAAAACGCCAGCAGAAACAGGATGAACGCGGAGAAATCCTTGAGGAACGAGTCCTTGCCCAGCAGCGCCAGCGCGGCGGCAATCGACACCATCAGGAAGATGTACAGCAGGCGCACCGCACTCGAAATGTGCCGGCTGCCACGAAAGCCGCTGATGATCGTCGCGATGGACATAAAACTGCCGTAGGCATTAAGCGTGGTCACCGTGACCTTGCCGAAGGCGATGCTGAAATACAGCAGCGCCGCGACAATGCCGGTGCCGCCCAGGCCGACGATAAACGACACTTCGTGGTGGGCGAATTGCGCACCGGCCAGGGCCGCCGCGAACACACCGAACACCATCGACGCCTGCGCCCCGATCACCGAGCCCAGGCCAACCGCCCAGAAGGTTTTCGACGCCTGCGTGCTGCGTGGCAAGTAGCGGGAGTAGTCCGCCACATATGGGCCGAACGCAATCTGCCAGGACGCCGACAACGAAATCGCCAGCAGGAAACTGCTCAGCGAAAAATGCTTGTTGCCCAGCAGCGCACCGACATCGTTACCGGCGAGCAATTTGTAGAACAGGTAGATGAAGGCAACCACGCCAAGCACGCTGGCGACGCGACCAATACCGTGGATCACGCGGTAACCGAAGACGGTGAACACCATGATCAGCCCGGCGAACAGCACAATGCCGACCCAGTCTTCCACGTGCAGCAGCTGCGCCACCGCCTGCCCCGCCAGCAGCGAGCCGCTGGCCGAAAAACCGATGTACATCAGGCACACCAGCACCAGCGGGATCACCGCGCCATACACGCCAAACTGCACGCGGCTGGAAATCATCTGCGGCAAGCCCAGTTGCGGGCCTTGCGCCGCATGCAGCGCCATCACGCCGCCGCCCAGCAGTTGGCCGATCAACAGGCCGATCAACGACCAGAACACATCGCCGCCCAGCACCACGGCCAAGGCCCCGGTGACAATCGCAGTGATTTGCAGGTTGGCACCCAGCCACAGGGTGAACTGACTCAATAGACGACCGTGTCTTTCCGCTTCCGGGATGTAGTCGATCGAACGCCTTTCGATCAACGGGGTGGTGCTTGCACGTGCGTCATTTGCAGCCATGTGTGTTCAACCTCTGATGGATTGTTCTGTATGCGGATTGCTCTTCTGTGGGAGCTGGCTTGCCTGCGATGGCATCACCTCGGTTTTACTGAAAAACCGAGTCGTCTGCATCGCGGGCAAGCCCGGCTCCCACAGGACCGAGCCAGTCTTTACTTGATCATCGGCAGATTAAGGCCCTGCTCTTTGGCGCAGTCGATGGCGATCTGGTAACCGGCATCGGCGTGACGCATCACCCCGGTGGCCGGGTCGTTGTGCAGTACGCGAGCAATGCGCTCAGCCGCTTCGTCGGTGCCGTCGCAGACGATCACCATGCCCGAATGCTGCGAGAAGCCCATGCCCACGCCGCCGCCGTGGTGCAGCGAGACCCAGGTTGCGCCGCTGGCGGTGTTGAGCAAGGCGTTGAGCAGTGGCCAGTCGGACACGGCGTCGGAGCCGTCCTGCATGGCTTCGGTTTCGCGGTTCGGGCTGGCTACCGAGCCGGAGTCGAGGTGGTCACGGCCGATCACCACCGGCGCCGACAGCTCGCCGCTGCGCACCATTTCGTTGAACGCCAGGCCCAGCTTGGCGCGCTGGCCCAAGCCAACCCAGCAGATGCGTGCCGGCAGGCCCTGGAAGCTGATGCGCTCGCGCGCCATGTCCAGCCAGTTGTGCAGGTGGGCGTCGTCGGGGATCAGCTCTTTGACTTTGGCGTCGGTCTTGTAGATGTCTTGCGGGTCGCCGGACAGTGCAGCCCAACGGAACGGGCCGATGCCACGGCAGAACAGTGGGCGGATGTAGGCCGGTACGAAACCCGGGAAGGCGAAGGCATCTTCCACGCCTTCTTCCTGGGCCATCTGGCGAATGTTGTTGCCGTAGTCGAAGGTCGGGATGCCTTGCTTCTGGAACTCGAGCATGGCTCTGACGTGCACGGCCATCGACTGCTTGGCGGCCTTGATTACAGCAGCCGGTTCGGTCTTGGCGCGGGCGCGGTATTCGTCCCAGGTCCAGCCGGCCGGCAGGTAGCCGTTGAGCGGGTCGTGGGCGCTGGTCTGGTCGGTGACCATGTCCGGGCGCACGCCGCGCTTGACCAGTTCCGGCAGGATTTCCGCCGCGTTACCCAGCAGGGCGATGGAGATGGCCTTGCCTTCCTTGGTGTATTTGGCGATGCGCGCCAGGGCGTCGTCGAGGTCGGTGGCTTGCTCGTCGACATAGCGGCTGCTCAGGCGGAAGTCGATGCTGACCTGCTGGCACTCGATGTTCAGCGAGCAGGCGCCAGCCAGGGTTGCTGCCAATGGCTGCGCGCCGCCCATGCCGCCGAGGCCGGCGGTGAGAACCCAGCGGCCGGTCAGGTCGCTGTTGTAATGCTGACGACCGGCTTCGACGAAGGTTTCGTAGGTGCCTTGGACGATGCCCTGGCTGCCGATGTAGATCCAGCTGCCGGCGGTCATCTGGCCGTACATGGCCAGGCCCTTGGCATCCAGCTCGTTGAAGTGTTCCCAGCTGGCCCAGTGCGGCACCAGGTTGGAGTTGGCGATCAGCACGCGCGGGGCGTTGCTGTGGGTCTTGAACACGCCGACCGGCTTGCCGGATTGCACCAGCAGGGTCTCGTCGTCATTCAGGTTGGTGAGGCTTTCGACGATCTGGTCGTAGCACTCCCAGTTACGCGCTGCACGGCCGATACCGCCGTACACCACCAATTCTTTCGGGTTCTCGGCCACTTGCGGGTCGAGGTTGTTCATCAACATGCGCAGCGGCGCTTCAGTCAGCCAGCTTTTGGCGGTGAGCTTGTTACCGCGAGCGGCACGGATTTCGACGTCACGGTACTTTGTAGGCTTGGTCACAACAGACTCCTCGGCGATCGATGCGCGAACATTGATGGTGCGAAGGAGAGTCTTACGCACACATCTTTACTTGTACATACAAGCATATGCAATCGAGCGGCCAACTTTGCGCGTGAGCTGTTGAGATTTTTTTGGAAGGCGTGTGTAAGCCTTGAAAATTAAGGCTTGGAGGTTTGGTGAAATTTCTTACAGAGGCGTTTTTCAGCGAGGGAGATTGTTCATAACAACGCGGCATTGCGCCACGCTGGGGCATTCGGTAACAAATTGGTGCGGGACCTGGAAACACATGCTGTAAGCGCCACAGAAGCAAATGTGGGAGGGGGCTTGCCCCCGATTGCGGTGTATCAGCCAGCCCATCTGGTACTGATACACCCTAATCGGGGGCAAGCCCCCTCCCACATTTTTTAACCGCGTGCGGTCAGTTCGATGACGCAGCAGCGGCCACTGACCGAGAGGTCCAACAGGCCGGTGTTACCGTCCACCTGCAGACAATCGTGATGCCCCAGCTTCTGGTCCAGCACCTTCACTTCGTCTGCCACGCTGAACACCAGCACCGTCTGCGCCGTGGTGAAAAACCGCTGCACGCCATCAATCCACTGAAAGCGCGCCTGATAACGCTGCGGCGAATAAATCAGGTTGAAATCGCGGATCGGTCCGGTGATCAAGCGGCACGAAACCTCGCTTTCACCGCTGAACGCAAAGGGCTGCAGCGGCAACAAACCACGCTGCTCTTCGCCATCCACGGTCAGGACCATGCCTGCACCCTTGATCACAGTGATCACGCGCTGATAGCCGGCGAAGGTGGAAAACCCACCCGACTCGGCGATATCGGCAATCGACAGGCGCCAGCCAAAGCCATCCAGGCCGGTGCCTGCGTCACGGGTGATTTCTTCGGTGCTGCCGCCGCCGTTTTTCCACGGCATGCGGATGTAATCGGTGGCGCGCCAGACTTTTACTGCACTCATTTACTGAAACGTCCTTCCAGGCTATGACGGGAACCGGGGTGGATCAAACGCGCGGCGGTCACCGGCTGGCGCCCGGACCACGTACGCCGGCGAATCAGCAGGCACGGCTCGCTCGGCTCGATCTGCAGCAGCTTGCACTCCTCGGCATCGGCGAGGATCGCTTCAACCACGTGCTCGCCTTCGGTCAGCGGTGCAACCTGGTTGAGGTAGGCGTACGGCGTTTGCTGGGTGAAATCCTGCTGCAGGTAATCCGGCGCGACGAGGGCATTGACGAAACGGTCTTCGATTTGCACCGGAATGTCGTTTTCGAAGTGCACGATCAGCGAGTGGAACACCCGCCCGCCTTCGCGCATTTCTAGGGCGACGGCGCGCTCGGAGCCTGCGGCCTCTTCGCACAAATGGATGACCTGGCAGGTATGCCGGTGACCGCGGGAGGCGATCTCATCGGCAATGTTGTGCACTTCAAACAGCGCCGACTGGCTCTTGGGCTCGGCGACGAACGTGCCGACGCCTTGCATGCGCACCAGCAACCCTTCGGCGGTGAGTTCGCGCAGGGCGCGGTTGATGGTCATGCGGCTGAAACCCAGCTGGCTGACCAGCTCGCTCTCGGACGGCACGCGGTAATGCGGCGGCCAGTTGCCGTTGAGGATCTGCTGGCTGATCATCTGTTTGACGCGGGCATACAAGGGCGCCGGACTTTCGTCCATGTGGGCAGCCAGCGAAGACTTGGCAGGCGGAGTCGGCACAGGGAATCCTTGCAGGGGGAAAAGATGCATAGATTGCCGGAGTTTACCGAGCAGGCAAACGTCTGTATATGTATATACAAATAAACACACGACCGGGGTGCCTTGATCATGTCCGCTTTCTTTGCCGAACGCGCGCTGCTGCCTAATGGATGGGCCAACGATGTACGCTTTGATGTCAGCGCCGATGGCGTACTGACCCACGTTGAGCCCAACGCCACGGCAGACGGCGCCGAGCGGCTCAGAGGCCCGGTGTTGGCGGGCATGCCGAACCTGCATTCGCATGCATTCCAGCGCGCCATGGCGGGCCTGGCCGAAGTGGCCGGCAACCCTAATGACAGCTTCTGGACGTGGCGCGATCTGATGTACCGCATGGTCGGCAAGATCAACCCGGAGCAACTCCAGATCATCGCGCGCCAGCTGTATGTCGAGATGCTCAAGGCCGGTTACACCTCGGTGGCCGAATTTCACTACGTGCATCACGACGTCAGCGGCCAGCCCTATGCCGATCGCACGGAGCTGTCGCGGCAGATCAGCCAGGCAGCCGCCAGCAGCGGGATCGGCCTGACGCTGGTGCCGGTGCTTTACACCCATTCCGGGTTTGGTGGCCAGGCGCCGAACGAAGGCCAGCGCCGATTTATCAACAGCACCGAAAATTACCTGGACCTCCAAGCGCGCCTCAAGCCGATCCTCGCCGCGCAACCGGCGCAGCAGTTGGGCCTGTGCTTTCACTCCTTGCGCGCTGTCACGCCGCAACAAATCAATGACGTCCTGGCCGCCAGCGACAAGACGTGCCCGGTGCATATCCACATCGCCGAGCAGCAAAAAGAGGTCGATGACTGCCTGGCCTGGAGCGGCAAGCGTCCGTTGCAATGGCTGTATGACAATGTCGACGTCGATGAGCGCTGGTGCCTGGTGCACGCTACTCATGCTGATGCTGATGAAGTGGCGCGCATGGCCAAGAGCCGCGCGATTGCCGGTCTGTGCCTGACCACCGAAGCCAACCTGGGCGACGGGATTTTCCCCGCCGTCGATTTCCTCGCTCAAGGCGGGCGCATGGGCATTGGTTCCGACAGCCATGTGTCGTTGAGTGTGGTGGAAGAATTACGATGGCTGGAATACGGCCAGCGCCTGCGCGATCAACGGCGCAACCGCTTATACCGCAGTGACCAACCGATGGTCGGCCGCACGCTGTTTGATGCCGCGCTGGACGGCGGTGCCCAGGCGCTGGGCCAGCCGATTGGTCGATTGGAAGTGGGGAAACGCGCGGATTGGATTGTGCTGGACGGTGATGACCCGTACCTGGCCACGGCCAGCGAAGACGGCATTCTCAACCGCTGGCTGTTCGCCGGTGGTGACCGGCAAGTGCGTGATGTGCTGGTCAACGGCAAGTGGGTGGTGCGCGATGGCCGCCATGCCGGTGAAGAAGAAAGCAACCGGGCATTCACGCACGTGCTGAGAGATTTGCTGGGCTAACCAACAATGCAAAACCAATGTGGGAGCGGGCTTGCTCGCGAATGCGGTGTATCAGTCATTACCTCTGTCGACTGACACTGCGTATTCGCGAGCAAGCCCGCTCCCACATTTTTCATCGGCGCGGGTCCAGGTTTACTGCGAGGTCTTCGCCATCTGCCTGTCCGACGTACGCCAGATCAATCGCGTGGTGTCATACCCTTGCTGGCGCGCCCTGCTCAGCAGGTCTTCGCGAGTGTCGGCGCTCACCGTCGGCGTACGGGACAATATCCACATGTAACGCCGGCTTGGGCTGCCGACGATGGCGGTCTTGTAGTCGTCGCTGACATACAGCACCCAGTAATCGCCCTTGGCGACGCCCGGTAGCAGCGCCGTGAACCAGTTATTGAATTCCACCCAAAGCTTGTCGGTCTTGCCCGGCACTTGCGGCGTGGCCGTGCCCTTGGCTTCTTCCCACTTCCATTCAGGTGTCAGGCAGCGGTTGAACACCGACATGTCGCCATCGGGCAGCAACGTGTAGCGGGCTTCGGACTGCGCGCAGTTGCGCTGGAAGTACATGGGCAATCGGGCCAACTCATACCAGGTGCCCTGGTAACGCTTGAGGTTGACGTTGCTTGCTGTCTTGGGTTGCAGATCATCGCCAGAATGGCTGGCGCAGCCTGCCAAAAACAGGCTGGCACAAAGGCACAAAACAAAACGCATCATTCTTCTTCTCCCGCAGGCTCGCGCCCCGGTTTACTTCAGGCCTTGCCCGGAAAACATCAAAACTTTGTCACCGGCATATTGAACGCTGATAAAGCTGTTTTTATCGCCCCAGGTGCAACTGGACATGCCCAGTGCGCCAGAACAATCGGTCGGCTTGCCCAGCAGCGACTCCACCTCAGCCTTGGCCATGCCAGCCGACAACTTCGCGTAGTTTTCTTGGTTGACCTTGCTGCAAGCGGCCAATAGCACGCAAAAAGCCAGCAGGGCGAGACGGCGTAACGACATGGAAAAACTCCTGGAGGGACGAAGCAGCTTGGGTATCTGCCAGAAGCTTAGAAGGGAAAAGAGGTGTCTGGTTCCCGATGAGCAAAAACAAAAAAGCCCCGAAAACGCTGAAACGTTTCGGGGCTTTTTCAAGAGTGAACAGCCTCACAACATCGCGGATAAGTGATCGCCGCGTCTTACTTCTTGTGGTAACCGGTCACACGCTCAACTTCTTCTTTGGAACCCAGGAACACCGCCACGCGCTGGTGCAGGCCTTCGGGCTGGATGTCGAGGATGCGCTGGTGGCCGTCGGTGGACGCGCCGCCCGCTTGCTCAACCAGGAAGGACATCGGGTTGGCTTCGTACATCAAACGCAGCTTGCCCGGCTTGGACGGCTCGCGGCTGTCACGCGGGTACATGAACAAGCCACCACGGGTCAGGATACGGTGCACGTCAGCCACCATCGCGGCGACCCAGCGCATGTTGAAGTTCTTCTTCAACGGGCCTTCCTCACCTGCCATCAACTCGCCGACGTAGCGAGTCACCGGCTCTTCCCAGTGACGCTGGTTGGACATGTTGATCGCGAATTCCTGGGTAGAAGCAGGAATAGTGATGTCTTCGTGGGTCAGCACGAAGCTGCCCATTTCGCGGTCCAGGGTGAAGCCTTTGACGCCATCGCCCAGGGTCAGCACCAGCATGGTCTGTGGGCCGTAGATCGCGTAGCCGGCAGCCACTTGCTCGGTGCCTGGCTGCAGGAAGGCCTTTTCGTTCAGCGCTTCGTTCTGGCTCAGGTATTCGTTCGGGCAACGCAGTACCGAGAAGATGGTGCCGACCGGAGCGTTGATGTCGATGTTGGACGAACCGTCCAGTGGGTCGAACACCAGCAGGTAGGCGCCTTTCGGGTATTTGCCCGGGATCTGGTAGGCATTGTCCATTTCTTCGGACGCCATGCCGGCCAGGTGACCGCCCCATTCGTTGGCTTCGAGCAGGATCTCGTTGGAAATCACGTCGAGCTTCTTCTGCACTTCGCCTTGGACGTTTTCAGTGCCCATGCTGCCCAGAACACCACCCAGTGCGCCTTTGGACACGGCGTGGCTGATTTCCTTGCAAGCACGCGCCACCACTTCGATAAGGAAGCGCAGATCGGCAGGCGTGTTGTTGCTGCGGGTCTGCTCGATCAAATAGCGACTCAGGGTAACGCGGGACATGTAAGGCTCCGGAGAATGGGGGGCTTAAAAACCCGCGCAGTTTAACGCGAGTCGAGGGTTATTTCCTCTAATCAGAGGATTTAACGCCAATAGAGTTCACGGTTTGGCCGCAGGCGCACGCAACAAACTGTAGGCCATCGCCCCCAGCGCCGCCACACCCAACAGGAGCACGGCCCACAGGCCGAGTTTCTTCCAATCGGTGCCCACTTCGGGCGATGCGGCAACGGTGGCGCTTTTAACCACAGCGTCACCGGTGACCCTGGCCTGGCCCAGCGTCTTGAGGCGCTCGGCGCTGTAGTCGGGAATCAAGGTCGACAAGGGCAGGTTCGCCGCCTTGACCCCGCCATTGCCCAACGCCAGGGTAAACGGCGGCTCACCCCGCGCCAGAAACACCAACTGCGTGGCGCGCACGGCAAAACGCAGGGCTGGCGCCTCAACGCCCAGGCCACCGCCGCGCTCGTCCACCTGCAATTTAAGCTCGCCGACGGCCACTCCCGGCAGTTGCAACTCATCCTGCACCACATCCTGGCCATTCTGGGTCAAGCGGTACAACACACCAGTGCTCAGCGGCTGCCAGGCTTGATTGGCATCACGGCGGCCCGCCAAGGTGACGGGCGCCAGCGTGTTCGGCTGCTTCAGCTCGATGCGCAAACGCTCGACATGCAGCCCCGTCGGCAACTGCCAGCTGTACTCTCCTGCCTTGAGCCGCGCGCCCGACAAGGGCTGCGACCACACCAACGGCATCGGCAGGCTGCTGCTGGTGGCGCTCACCAGCTTGGCCGAGGTCAGCGTCGGCGCGACCTGGCCCTGCCACACCAGGCGCAGGTAACGCGCCGATTGCCCCGGCAAACTCACCTCATGTTGCTCGACACGCTCGTCGGCAAACGACAGACGTGCCACCTGGCCATCGCCCCACGACGCCCAGTGCTGCAAGTCGTCGCTGGCCTCAATGCTGAAACGCTGGAAACCGTCCTGTTCGCGGCTCCAGTCCAGGCTCAGTTGCTGCAACGGCGCCTTGATCGCACTGGCGTCCAGCACCCAACCGCGCAGCACTTGCTTGCCCGCCCTGGACGGGCGCACTTCGAGCAACGTGCCTTCGGCCGTGGATTTCATCACCACATCCGGCACGCTTTCGCGCGTGTCGGCGGCGTACAGCGGGAACCACTTCACGTCGGTCACAGTGCGGCTTTCGGTGCGTTGCGCAGATTGGCGTGACAGCGCATAGGCCTGAGGTTCACCGGCGGCGTTGAACACGCGCACATCGCCGAGATCCGCCTGGCGCGCGCTCAGTTGCACAGACAGCGGCAACTCCAGGCGATACCAAGGGCCGTTGCCACTCACCGCCAGCGGCACTTGCGTGGTGAAGTCGGCAGGCGTTTCCTGCGCCCACACCGACGACGTCATACACACGCCCACCGCGATCACGCTCAACTTACCGATCAAGAGGATGCTCCTTCAGTTTCCAACACAGGTTCGGCACGCTTGGGCGGCAGCGGCGCAAAGTAACCCACCACCAGCAGCAACCCACCCACGCCGATAAACGACACGATCCGCGCCAGCCCGCCGCGGTTGCTCAGCTCGACGAAGAACAGCTTGGCGACCACCACCGCAATCAGCGCCGCACCGATCAACCACACTTCGCGACGATGGCGCAGATGGCCGCCGATCATCAGCCCGAGGGCGATGAGGGTCCAGACAATCGACAGGCCGGCCTGAACCAGCATCGACTCCAGCAACGCCTCCGGATGGAACGGCACGCCTGCCCAATGGTGGGCAGCGCGCATCACCAGGGCCGTGAAAAAGGCAAACAGCGAAACACCCGCAACACCTTGGGCGATCAGCTCGGCACGTAGACCGCGCTGCGGCGCGATGCTGCGCGACCACAGGTAAATACCCAGCAACGCGAACAACAGGCCCAGGTCGAGGGGGCTGAGCAGCGGCACATATGGCAGCGGTTTGGCCGTGCCATCGCTGAAGATATTGGCCAACCAGAACCAGCCGAGCATCAACACCGCCAGCGGCAGCGCGGCGAGCACACGGTATTCACGTGGATACGCCGACACCGGCCATGGCCAGCGGCGTGGCGCAGCCGCCAACACCAGGTACAGACTTGGCAGGATCGCCCAACCCAGCCAGCGCCAAGCGTTGTACTCGCTCGACAGCAGCAACAGGCCGTAACGCAGCTCGAGCGCCAGCACGCCGATCAGCATCCAGCAGCCGAGTACGTGAGCGATGCTCAGCACGTTGCTCGGCACGTTGCTCGGCACCACCGCCGCCAAACGCCGTAGCGAAATGAAATGCACCACAAACACTGCCAACCATGCCAGCCAGCCGTACTGCGCCGCCGGGTGGTAATAATCATCGGCTGAGGCCAGCAACACCACGCCCGCCGCCGGCATCAGCAACGCGCATAACATGCCCAGCGACGCCCAGCGCAAACGTTCGGCCAGCAGCGCCCAGATCGCCACGCTCACCGCCGCGATGCCGAGCAAATAGGCGCCTTGCTGCGCCTGCGCGATAAACCGCAACACTTCACCGATCAGCGCCAGCGTCCACCAGGCCGCGCCCCACACCAGCAGCAGGTCAGACAGGCGTTGCAGTTTCAACACGGCAAACACCGGCGCATGCGGCTCACGCTGCAAGCGCCAGGCGCCGACCAAGGCAGCCAGGCCCAACACCATTGGCGTCCAGAAACCGCTGTGCGCCAAGGGGCGCAAGCCTTCGCTGCTCAACGGCCCGAGCAGCTGTGGCACCGCCAACAGGAACGAGGCGCCGCCGATCAGTTGCAGCAGTAACCCAAACACGAAGCTCACACGCTGTTGCAGGTACAGGCTCAGCCAGATGATCAGCAAACCGCTGGCCGCCCACACGCCGCTGGCGCTTTGCCACGGCAGTACAAACAGTACCGCGAGGTTGATCAGTACCAGACCGGCGAGCAGCACCACTGACAGACCGCGCAGCAGGCCGACGTCGCTGCGCACTGTGTCGTCGCGCACGGCCAGCAGCATGCCGCCAACCAACGCCAAACCGATCAGCGAGGCGGTCAACAAACCGCTCCAGCCCGCACTGAATACCGCCGTCCCGTCGCCGCCCTGCAGGCGCAGGAGGAACAACGCCCCGCCGAGCAACTGCACGCCAAACGCAGTGAACAGGAAGGTGCGCGAGCCGATGCGCAGGCCGACAAACAACGTCACAAGACCCGCGATTGCCCAACTGATGGCGGTGCCTTGGGTCAGCAGCAGCAACGGTGCAAGCAGGTACAAAAAGCTCAGGCCCAGGCTCGCCAGCACGGGCAGGCCTTTGCGCTCCCAGTCCGCCGCCTGCTCGGTTGACGCCCTGCGCAACTGATCGAAGCTGAACAACAGCGCAGCCCCCAGCAACAGCGCGCCCAGCGGTGCACCATCAAGCAAGGCCAGTTCGCCTACGCGCAGTTCGCTGAGGAAGGTCAGCGCCGAACCCAATTGCAACAACAGGCCAAATGCACGGGCCAGCGGCCGCTGCTGACGCAAGCCGAGCCAGAAGATCCCGGCGCCCTCCACCGCCCAGGCCGCGGCCGTCCAGCGTGCGTCGAGGCCCAGCGGAATCGCCAAACTGGCAAAGATCACGCCCAACGCCAGGCAGGTTTCCGCCAGCAACAAAGCCCGCCCGCCACGCAGCCCTTGCGCCAGCCCCATGTACAGGATGCCAAGGCCCAGCGCACTGAATGCGGCGGCAAATTCCAGGTGCTGCACCAGCGCGAACTGCAAACCAAAGCCCACCAACGGCGGGCCGAACAGCATGCTGCCATCGACATAATCACCCTTGGTCGCCGACCAGCGCAGCAGCGCACCCCGACTGTCGTCTTCGGGTGCGTCGCTCATCTCAAGCAATGTGCGCCGGGCGAACAACAGGCCGATGGCCAGGTACATCAGGAAAAACACGATCAGGAACGGCTCGGTGCTCCACAGCAGTTCCGGTGTGTAGGAACGCATGCCCCAAGCGAAACCGATGCCGAAGGTGCCGACAAAACCGATCAGGTTAAGCAAGCGCCAGGCCTTGAACCAGGCGATGGCGAGGATGCCCGCGTTCAGCAATGCGAAGTAGCTGAACAACGCCACGTGATTGCCGGCGCCGGTTGACGTGAGAATCGGCGCGGCAAAACCACCCAACGCCGCCGCGCAAGCCAGGCCGAGGGCATCCTGGGTGATCGCCAGGATCGCGGAGAACACCGTGACCGCCACCAGCAGGCCCAGCGCGGCGCCCGGATCGATCAACGGGTGCAAGCGCATCGCGGCGAACACCGTCAGGTACAACACGGCAATGCCGGTGCCTTGCAGCATCAGGCCGTAATTGCTGTTACGCAGCCGCAACCACCAACCCAAGCCCAACAGGCCGATGGCGGCAGCGGCAACCCCGGCGTAACGCAACTCGATCGGCACCACCACGCCTTCGGTGGCATAGCGCAGCAAAAAGGCCAGGCCCAGGAACAACAGCACCACGCCGACGCGCAGCACGGTGTTACCGCCAAACAGCCAATTGCGTGCGCCACTGATGGCGCGCTCGATCAGGTTGGGGCCGCGGGGCGCGGCAGGCGCTTTGGGAGTTGGCGCTGCGACCCAGGCGTCATCGGGCAGCGGCTGACTGGCTTGGGCGGCCACAGCCACAGGCGCCAGTTCGGCGGGTAGCTCCCAGACAAGTTCGGGCTTTGCAACGACAGGAGGGGGTTCAGGCACGGAGGGTTCGACAATCACGCTGTTTGTCGGCGCGGGCACCTCCAGTTGCCGCAGGCGCTCACCCAGCGCAATCAGCGCCTTCTGCGTGGTTTCCAACTGACGGGCCTGCTGGTCCGCCTGCGCCGACAGCTTCGCCAGGCGAATGGCCTGGCCAATGCCCAAGCCCAGCAGCGCACCGATACCCGCATCACTGAACGACTCATCGAGTGTCCAGCCGAGCACCAGGCCAATCAGCATGAAAATCCATTGCATGGTCGATATCCCTAAGCAGCCCGAGGCGGGCAAACCGGGGCCTAGTATATCGACGCGGGGTGAATGTGGGAGGGGGCTTGCCCCCGATAGCGGTGTGCCAGTCGACATATCTGCAAACTGGCATTCCGCTGTCGGGGGCAAGCCCCCTCTCACATTTAGTATTGCGGTGATTAGTCGAGCGCTTTCCAGATTTCGGTCGCGTACTCCCTGATGGTGCGGTCCGAGGAGAACCAGCCCATGCGCGCCGTGTTCAGCACCGCCGAGCGCCACCATGCCTTGGAGTCATGCCAATGCGCCTCGACCCGCGCCTGAGCGTCCCAGTAGGAGTCGAAGTCGGCACACACCAGGAAGCGGTCGTAGTCGATCAGCCCGTCGATCAGGCCCACATAGCGGCCGGGATCATCCGGCGAGAACACCCCGCCCCGAATCGCTTGCAACACGTCGTTGAGACGATGGGAGGCAGCAATTTCCGGCCCGGCGTTGAATTCGCCTGCGTGCTTGCGGGCTTCAACCTGCTGAGCACTGAGGCCAAAAATGAACATGTGATCGGCGCCCACGCGCTCGTGCATTTCCACGTTGGCGCCGTCCATGGTGCCGATGGTCAGCGCGCCGTTGAGGCCGAACTTCATGTTGCTGGTGCCCGAGGCTTCAAAGCCGGCCGTGGATATCTGCTCGGACAAATCCGCCGCCGGAATAATGCTTTCCGCCAGGCTGACGTTGTAGTTGGGCAGGAACACCACCTTGAGCAAACCGCGCACGGTCGGGTCGTTGTTCACGGTGCGGGCGATGTCGTTGGTCAACTTGATGATCAACTTGGCCTGGTGATAACTCGCTGCTGCCTTGCCGGCGAAGATCTTCACCCGTGGCACCCAGTCGGTGCCAGGCTCGGCGCGGATCGCCTGGTACAGCGCCACGGTGTGCAGCAGGTTGAGCAGTTGGCGTTTGTACTCGTGGATGCGCTTGACCTGCACGTCGAACATCGCCGCCGGGTTGACTGAAATACCCAGGCGCTCGTGGATGATCTCGGCCAGTGCACGTTTGCTGTGCAGGCGCTGGTCGGCGAAGGCTTTGCGGAAGGATTGCTTCTCGGCGAAGGTTTCCAGCTCCGTCAGGCGGGTTTCCATGGTGTCGAGAATATCCGGGCCCAGCGCCTCCACCAGCATCTCGGTGAGCTTGGGGTTGGCCTGGTACAGCCAGCGGCGGAAGGTGATGCCGTTGGTTTTGTTGTTGATGCGCTCCGGGTACAGCTTGTGCAGCTCGGAGAACACTGTGCTGCGCATCAGTTGGGTATGCAGGCCAGACACGCCGTTGACGCTATGCGAGCCGAGGAACGCCAGGTTACCCATACGCACGCGGCGGCCGTTGTCTTCTTCGATCAGCGACACGGCGCGCAGCACGTCGAAGTCGTGAATGCCTTTGGCCCGCAGCGAGTCGATGTGCTGGGCGTTGATCAAGTAGATGATTTGCATGTGCCGCGGCAGCATGCGTTCCATCAAGCCTACGGGCCAGGTCTCCAGGGCTTCGGGCAGCAGGGTGTGGTTGGTGTAGGAAAGGGTTTCAACCGTCACGTCCCACGCCGCTTCCCACGGAATGTCATGCAGGTCGACCAGTTGGCGCATCAGCTCGGCGACGGCAATCGAGGGGTGAGTGTCGTTGAGCTGGATGGCGGCGTGCTCGCCCAGGCTCAATACCGAGCCGTGCATGTTCTTGTGGCGACGCAGCAAATCTTGCAGCGAGGCGGAGACGAAGAAGTATTCCTGGCGCAGGCGCAGTTCCTGCCCTGCTTCGGTGCTGTCGGCCGGGTAAAGCACACGGGAGATGCTTTCGGCGCGGGCGACTTCGGCGACGGCGCCCAGGTGGTCACCGGCGTTGAAACGCTCCAGGTGCAAGTCTTCCACGGCCCGTGCACGCCACAGGCGCAGGGTGTTGACGCTGGCGCCGCGCCAGCCGACGACGGGGGTGTCATAAGCCACCGCGCGCACGGTTTCATTCGGCGACCACACCTGGATCATCTTGCCGGAAGCGTCCGCCAGGGTTTCGACGCTGCCGCCAAAACCGATGGGGTAAATCACCTCGGCCCGTTCGAATTCCCACGGGTTGCCAAAGTCCAGCCAGCGCTCGGTCTGTTCCTGTTGCCAGCCATCGACGATCGCCTGGCGGAACAAACCGTGCTCGTAACGAATGCCATAACCGTGGCCGGCAATGCCCAAGGTCGACATGCTTTCCATAAAGCATGCGGCCAGGCGGCCCAGGCCACCGTTGCCAAGCGCCGCGTCGGGCTCCAGCAGGCGGATGCGCTCCAGGTCCACACCGAGTTCGGACAGCGCTTCGCGCGCGATCTCCAGCACGCCGAGGTTGCTCAGGCTGTCGTAGAGCAAACGGCCGATAAGAAATTCCAGCGAAAGGTAATAAACCCGCTTCTGGCCTTTGCGGTAAATACGCCGCGTGTGGTCCATCCAGTGATCGACCATCTGGTCGCGGGCGGCCAGCGCAATGGCTTCAAACCAGTCGTGGTCGAAAGCGTGGTCGGGGTCCTTGCCCACCGCGTAGGTGAGTTTGGTCAAGACAGCATCGCGGAATGCGGCTACCTCTGCTTCTCGTGCAAGCGGTTCCTGAGACATCGGTGCGACCTCGGGCGAGATTGAAGGAGTTGCTAGAGCCTAGTCGGTCTGACAGACGGTAGACGCTCTGGTTCGGCAGTTTTTTAACTCATTCACCGTTGCGCAAAATTGATGCAGGGGTCGTGCCCAATCGGTGCGTGAGTCGCCTTCGGGCTGAAAACCGCAAAATATTGTTCAAAAAACCATCAATCCCGGTATTATCGCGCGCCCGGATATAGCCCCACCTTGGAACCCTGATGAAGCCTCAACTGATCGCCGCCGCGGAACTCGACCGTCTCGAGACCTGGCAGAAATATTCCGCCCACATGTGCGGTGGCTGCGTGTCCAGCTGCTGCACGCTGCCGGTTGAGGTGAAGATCAAGGACCTGATCCGCATTGGCATCGTCGATGAGTTCGAGCGCGGCGACCCGCCCAAGAACATCGCCAAGCGCTTGCAGAAAGAAGGCATCGTCGAGCGCTTCAATTCCAAATCCGAGATTTTTACCCTGCAGCGCATGAGCAATAACGATTGCCTGTACCTGGATCGTAAGACGCGCTTCTGCACTATTTATGACAAGCGCCCGGATACGTGCCGCAACCACCCGAAAATCGGGCCGCGGCCGGGGTATTGCGCGTACAAGCCCAAGGAAGTGGTGCGCGAGACGAAATTCAAGACGCTCGATAAGTTCTGATTCGATTTTTGTGGGGCTATTGACGGCCCTATCGGGGGCAAGCCCCCTCCCACCTTTGATCTGTGAGCACATTCAAGTGTGGGAGGGGGCTTGCCCCCGATGAGGCCGGTATATTCACCACAAATTCTGCAGGCACAAAAAAACGCCCCCGGCCTTTCAACCGGGGGCGTTTTTCATTCAGCCTGAGTTAACTCAGTTCTTGGCTTTCTTGGCAGCGCGGGTACGCTCGCCTTCGTCCAGGATCTTCTTACGCAGGCGGATCGACTTAGGCGTGACTTCGCACAGCTCGTCGTCCTGGATGAATTCCAGGGCCTGTTCCAGGGTGAAGCGAACAGGTGGAACCAGAGCGATGGTTTCGTCTTTACCCGAAGCACGCATGTTGTCGAGCTTCTTGCCTTTGGTTGGGTTGACGCCCATGTCGTTGTCACGGCTGTTCAGACCAACGATCTGACCGTTGTAGATCTCTTGACCGTGTTCAACGAACAGCTTGCCACGCGCCTGCAGAGTTTCCAGGGAGTAGGTCAGTGCCTTACCGGTTTCTACCGATACCAGAACACCGTTCTGACGGCCGGACATGTCGCCGGACTTCATGGTGTCGTAGCGATCGAAGATCGAGGTCAGGATGCCAGCACCGTTGGTCAGGGTCAGGAACTGGTTACGGAAACCGATCAGACCACGAGCAGGGATGTTGTATTCCAGACGCACACGGCCTTTGCCATCCGGCACCATGTTGGTCAGGTCGCCCTTACGCAGGCCCATCTCTTCCATGACCTTGCCCTGGGATTCTTCAGGGGTGTCGATGGTGACGTTTTCAAACGGTTCCTGCTTCACGCCGTCAACCTGACGGATGATCACTTCTGGACGACCAACGCCCATTTCGAAGCCTTCGCGACGCATGGTTTCGATCAGTACCGAGAGGTGCAGCTCACCACGGCCGGAAACCTTGAACTTGTCAGCCGAGTCGCCTTCTTCAACGCGCAGAGCAACGTTGTACAGCAGCTCTTTGTCCAGACGTTCCTTGATGTTACGGGAAGTCACGAACTTGCCTTCTTTACCGCAGAAAGGCGAGTCGTTTACCTGGAAGGTCATGGAAACGGTTGGCTCGTCAACGGTCAGAGGCTTCATCGCCTCGACGTTGTCCGGCTGGCACAGGGTGTCGGAGATGAACAGCGAGTCCATACCGCTCACGCACACGATGTCACCGGCAAACGCTTCTTCAACGTCGATACGGTGCAGACCGTGGTGACCCATCAGCTTCAGGATACGGCCGTTGCGTTTCTTGCCGTCGGCGCCGATGGCGACAACCGGAGTGTTCGGCTTGACGCTACCACGAGCGATACGGCCAACACCGATAACACCCAGGAAGCTGTTGTAGTCCAGTGCCGAGATTTGCATCTGGAACGGGCCTTCACGGTCAACTTTTGGCGCCGGTACGTTGTCGACGATCGACTGGTACAGCGGGGTCATGTCTTCAGCCATGTCGGTGTGTTCCAGACCGGCAATGCCGTTCAGGGCCGAGGCGTAGACGACTTTGAAGTCCAGCTGTTCTTCGGTAGCACCCAGGTTGTCGAACAGGTCGAAGATCTGGTCCAGAACCCAGTCCGGACGCGCGCCTGGACGGTCAACCTTGTTGATGCACACGATCGGACGCAGGCCGGCTTCGAACGCCTTCTTGGTCACGAAACGGGTTTGCGGCATAGGGCCGTCTTGAGCGTCGACCAGCAGCAGAACGGAGTCAACCATCGACATTACACGTTCAACTTCGCCGCCGAAGTCGGCGTGGCCCGGGGTGTCCACGATGTTGATGTGGTAGCCGTTCCAGTTGATAGCGGTGTTTTTAGCCAGGATGGTAATACCGCGCTCTTTTTCCTGGTCGTTGGAGTCCATCACGCGCTCGTCGTTGAGCTCGTTGCGCTCCAGGGTGCCGGATTGACGCAGGAGTTTGTCTACCAGGGTGGTTTTACCATGGTCAACGTGAGCAATGATGGCGATGTTACGTAGATTTTCGATCACTTGTGTATCTCGATCAGAGGATTCGGTGTGCTGACAGGTCGTGGCAGCGATTAACAGTAGAGTCAGGCCTTGCCGTTACAGCTTGACGGCAGAGTCGGGGGGCCGGTGACGCAGGCCACAGGCAAACAGCCCCGGGCTCTTAGCTCGGTCGATAAACGCGCACATTGGCATGCCCCTCACTGAGCAAATGGTGGGCATGCAGGCGACTCATCACGCCTTTGTCGCAATACAGCAGGTACTGACGGCTGTTATCCAGTTCCTTGAAACGCGCGTTCAATGCGTAGAACGGCAGCGTTTGCACGTCGATGCCAGCGATTTCCAGCGGCTCATCTTCGGCAGCATCCGGGTGACGGATATCGACGACAATCTGGCCGGCCAGGACTTCGCTGACTTCTTCGATTTGCACATCCTGGCCCAGTTCGTCGATTACGCGATCGATCGGGACCATTTTGGCGTTCTCGAGCGCACGCTCCAGAATCGCCATGTCGAACTGTTGTTCTTCGTACTCCACGCGGTTGCGCTTGGCGTGGGTCTTGGGGTTCACCGAGATGACCCCGCAATATTCAGGCATGTGCTTGGCAAACGCTGCCGTGCCGATTTCTTCGGCCTGGTCGATGATGTCCTGCTTGTGACTGGCAATCAGCGGGCGCAGCACCAGCTTCTCGGTCACGCAGTCGATCAGCGACAGGTTCGGCAGCGTCTGGCTGGAGACCTGGGAAATCGCTTCACCGGTCACCAGCGCGTCGATCTGCAACTGATCGGCAATCCGCGACGCAGCGCGCAACATCATACGCTTCAATACTACGCCCATATGACTGTTATCGACTTTGCCGAGAATTTCGCCCAGCACTTCCTCAAACGGCACGCTTACGAATAGCACGCGCTGGGAGCTGCCGTACTTCTTCCAGATAAAGTGCGCGACTTCCATCACGCCCAATTCGTGTGCACGCCCGCCCAGATTAAAGAAGCAGAAGTGGCTCATCAGGCCGCGGCGCATGATCTGGTAGGCCGCCACCGTGGAATCGAAACCGCCGGACATCAATACCAGGGTCTGTTCCAGGGCACCCAGCGGGTAGCCGCCGATGCTGTTGTGCTGGCTGTGGATCACAAACAACCGTTGGTCGCGAATTTCCATGCGCACTTCAATTTGCGGCGCTTTCAGGGAAATTCCGGCAGCGCCGCACTCGCGACGCAGCTTGCTGCCGACGTATTTCTCGACGTCCATGGAGCTGAAGGTGTGCTTGCCGGCGCGCTTGCAGCGCACCGAAAAAATCTTGCCCTCAAGCTCGCTACCGTAGTGCTGCTTGCACTTTTCGGTGATGTCGTCGAAGTCGCCCAGCGGGTACTCATCCACCTGCAGGAAATGCGCGATGCCCGGCATGCAGCTCAGGCGCTCAGTCATGTCCTTCAAGGCTTTGCCGTCGGTGACACGGGTTTCCAGCTCGAGGTTGTCCCACACGCCGTTCACCACCACAGCCGGGTCCAGGTCACGGAGCACGGCACGGATGTTCTTGGCCAACTGACGGATGAAACGCGTCCGTACCGGTCGGCTTTTGATGGTGATCTCGGGGAACACTTTAACGATTAATTTCATGGAAACAGCGCGCGCCGGGCCTGCTGAAAAAGGGGGGCGCGGATTATAGCGGAAATCGCTCAAGGTTTAACCAGTTAATATGCATCAGACACAACGCGCACCAAAACGGGTCATTTGCGCAAATTAACGCTACATTGCAGTGCGTTATTTATTCCGCTTCAGCGGATTGCACCTTTATAGGGGCCATTTTGAGGCAAAAAGGCCATGTTGGCGCACTGGCATGCAATTTGCTCTCTTGTGAGGCAGGTTGCCTTGGTCGAGTATTCGCGCCGGCATCACCCACATTCTAAGGGCTAACTCCACTACCCCAGCCCGAAGCCACCCGGAGGACACCATGTCGAAGTCGGTTCAACTCATCAAAGATCATGACGTTAAATGGATTGATCTGCGCTTCACGGACACTAAAGGTACTCAGCACCACGTGACCATGCCGGCTCGCGACGCGCTGGATGATGCTTTCTTCGAAGAAGGCAAAATGTTCGACGGTTCCTCCATTGCTGGCTGGAAAGGCATCGAAGCCTCCGACATGATCCTGATGCCGGACGACAGCACTGCCGTTCTCGACCCGTTCACCGAAGACCCAACCCTGATCATCGTCTGCGACGTGATCGAGCCTTCGACCATGCAAGGCTACGACCGCGACCCACGTGCGATCGCCAAGCGTGCCGAGGAATACCTGAAGTCGACCGGTATCGGCGACACCGTATTCGTAGGCCCAGAGCCAGAATTCTTCATCTTTGATTCGGTCAAGTTCAAGTCCGACATCTCCGGCTCCATGTTCAAGATCTTCTCCGAACAAGGTTCGTGGATGTCCGACCAGGACATCGAAGGCGGCAACAAAGGCCACCGTCCAGGCATCAAAGGTGGCTACTTCCCGGTTCCGCCGTTCGACCACGACCACGAAATCCGTACCTCCATGTGCAACGCCATGGAAGAAATGGGCCTGGTCATCGAAGTTCACCACCACGAAGTGGCGACTGCCGGCCAGAACGAAATCGGCGTGAAGTTCAACACCCTGGTTGCCAAGGCTGACGAAGTTCAGACCCTCAAGTACTGCGTACACAACGTGGCTGATGCCTACGGCCGTACCGCTACTTTCATGCCTAAGCCGCTGTACGGCGATAACGGCTCGGGTATGCACGTTCACCTGTCCATCGCTAAAGAAGGCAAGAACACCTTCGCTGGCGAAGGTTATGCCGGCCTGTCCGACACCGCCCTGTACTTCATCGGCGGCATCATCAAGCACGGTAAGGCCCTGAACGGTTTCACCAACCCGTCGACCAACTCCTACAAGCGTCTGGTCCCAGGTTTCGAAGCACCAGTAATGCTGGCTTACTCGGCACGTAACCGTTCCGCCTCGATCCGTATTCCTTACGTGTCCAGCCCTCGCGCTCGCCGTATCGAAGCGCGCTTCCCGGATCCGGCAGCCAACCCGTACCTGGCCTTCGCTGCCCTGGTAATGGCCGGCCTGGACGGTATCCAGAACAAGATCCACCCTGGCGACGCCGCCGACAAAAACTTGTACGACCTGCCGCCTGAAGAGGCCAAAGAGATCCCACAAGTGTGCGGCAGCCTGAAAGAAGCCCTGGAAGAGCTGGACAAGGGCCGTGCGTTCCTGACCAAAGGCGGCGTATTCAGCGACGACTTCATCGATGCCTACATCGAGCTGAAAAGCGAAGAAGAAATCAAAGTACGCACCTTCGTACACCCACTGGAATACGAGCTGTACTACAGCTGCTGATCCGGTAGCGCCGCTTAAAGCAGCGTGACAAAAAAGGCCTCCTTCGGGAGGCCTTTTTTATGCCTGAAAAAATATCGAAGCTACCCGCGCGGCGCGGCAGAAGGCGGCGGTCGATGCCAATCAGGGCCATCGTGTTTCTGGCGGCGCTGCGGCACCTACCACGCCCACCTCTTACATCACGCAGGCAGATAACTGCGCAGACTTACCGCCTCGCCCGACATCCATCCCGACCGCACGCCCGTAGCCTGAAGCACTACTCTGCTCAACGGATCAAATCATGGACAACCGCTCGCTCGCGCTCATCGCCTGCCTGTTCCTGCACGGGTGTGGCACCCCGCCCAACGCCCTTGCGCCAATCGAAAGGCAAATCCTGCTGCAAAGCAGCGCATCCTGGGACGGTACGCCTTATACCGGCTACCCCCAAAGCGCCCCGGAGCTGACACTGCTAAAGCTCAAGATTGCGCCACACACCACCCTCGCCTGGCACACACACCCGATGCCCAACGCGGCTTACATACTCCGTGGAGAACTCACCGTGCAAAGCCGCGACAGCGGTCACGCTCAGGTTTTCAAACAAGGGCAGACACTCGCCGAGATGGTCAACATCGTCCATCGAGGCGTCACAGGGGATACACCGGTGGAATTACTGGTGTTTTATGCCGGCAGCCCGGGCATGCCGCTCTCCCACACCGATTGATGCCGCCCGGCGCCAATAACCACCGGGCAACGGCGGCGCGCAAAAAATCTCATGCGTGCCGCGCGCCTTCAATAATTACGCGTTATCGTTGGCGACCTTCGAACACGCTCGTGCCTACAGGGGATCGCCTTTGAAACATCGACTCGTACTTGCCTTGCTGTTCGCCAGCGCCACGGCCAGCGCCGCGCCGCCGACACTCGAACCGCTGCTCAACAGCATCGCCGAGCGCCTGACCATCGCCGACCAGGTCGCACTGAGCAAATGGGACAGCCACAAGGCCGTGGAAGACCGACCTCGCGAACAGGCTGTGATCGCCAGCGCGAGAGCCCAGGCCCCCGACTACAAAGTCTCGCCCGAGGCGGCGGAGCAATTTTTCTCCGCGCAGATAGAGGCGAATAAACTGGTGCAATACACCCGACTGTCCGACTGGCAGTTTAAAGGCAAGGCGCCCGATACGCCGCGCCCGGACCTGACCGGCAAGATTCGCCCCCAACTGGACCAACTGCAAAGGCGCATGCTGCAACAATTAGCCGACTTCGGCCCCGAGCGCAGCAACCCGCAGTGCCCGCACTGGGTAGCCCTGGCCGTGCATCAACCGCTGAACGATCCCTTGGTGCAGATCGCAATGACCCGCGCCACAGCCGAGTTGTGCGTCTACGCGCCTTGAAGGATAAGGGCCTGCTTCATTGAAGGCCCTTTCCCGAACCTTGGTTAAATCGCGGAAATGTCTGATACATCCCAGGCCATCGACCCCCTACGATGCAGCGTCCTGCCGCCACTCGCCGATGTCTTCGCGATGAACCTTATCTGTAAGACCCTCTGTTCACTGACGCTCGCGCTCAGCCCAATCGCCGCAGCGCAAAAAACCACACCGCCTACGCCCCTCGACCTTGAGCCCACGGCGTGGACGGTAGAGGCGCCTTACCCTCAAAGCACGATTATCAATGCCCGCATCAATGGCACCGCCGCCCACGACGGCAATTCCAGCATGGCGATCCTGCATGTGGCCTGCTACAGCGCGCCCTTGCGCCCAATGATCTCGCTGCTCACCCACACCGACCAGTTGCATTTCAAACCCGGCATTTATGAAGGCCCGGATGCTCGCTCCACCGGGCCGCTCAGCCTCACCACCGGCGTGCTTCCACCCCGCACTTACCGCGTAAACGGCTATTACAGCGCCGAGCCCACGCAGCAGCACGGCGTGCTGTTCAAACTCACCATGCCCGCCAACCGCCAGGAGCTGCGCGAGTGGATCACCGACGACATGGGTGGCCAGCTCATCAGGATGACCATTCCCTCCGCGATTCCGGGTGATTCGCCACTGAGCGCCGAGTTCATCCTGCCCAAAGACAGCAAAGGCTTGCGCGAGGTCATCAAGCCCTGCCTGAACAATCGTAAAAGCACGCCTAAAAAACCTTCCTGAACAGACCTCGCAAAACTGCACTATATTGGTGCGTAGTGCCGCACCCTTCCCACCCTGACAGCCCATTTTGGTTCGAATCTTCCCGAGTGAGCTGGCAGAACGCCACAGTTTCGCGCCTTAAATCCCTATTTCAGGGCTTTAACGCTTCTTTTCGGAGCCTTGGTTTGGTTTTTGCATTTTCCTTGTATCAGCGTGTGCCTCAAGCCCGCGCCTTGCTCCAAAAGAGGTCCTGATGACCATCAGCGATGCACTGCACCGTTTGTTACTCGACAACCTGACCACCGCGACCATTCTGCTCAATGACGACCTGCGTCTTGAGTACATGAACCCGGCGGCGGAGATGCTCCTGGCCATCAGCGGCCAGCGCAGCCATGGGCAGTTCATCAGCGAATTGTTCACCGAGTCGGCCGAAGCCTTGAGCTCGTTGCGCCAGGCGGTGGAGCAGGCACACCCGTTCACCAAGCGCGAAGCGATGCTCACCGCCCTCACCGGCCAGACCCTGACCGTCGACTACGCCGTGACCCCGATCCTGAGCAACGGCGCCACCTTGCTGCTGCTCGAAGTGCACCCGCGCGACCGCTTGCTGCGTATCACTAAAGAAGAAGCGCAGCTGTCCAAGCAGGAAACCAGCAAGATGCTGGTGCGCGGCCTGGCCCATGAGATCAAGAACCCGCTGGGCGGGATTCGCGGCGCCGCGCAATTGCTGGCCCGCGAGCTGCCGGACGAGAACCTCAAGGACTACACCAACGTCATCATCGAAGAAGCCGACCGCCTGCGTAACCTGGTGGACCGCATGCTCGGCTCCAACAAATTGCCGTCGCTGGCGATGACCAACGTGCACGAAGTGCTGGAGCGCGTTTGCCAGTTGGTCGAGGCCGAAAGCCAAGGCTGCATCACCCTGGTACGCGACTACGACCCAAGCATTCCGGACGTGTTGATCGACCGCGAACAGATGATCCAGGCCGTGCTCAATATCGTGCGCAACGCCATGCAGGCCATCAGCAGCCAGAACGAGCTGCGCCTGGGCCGCATCAGCCTGCGCACCCGTGCCCTGCGCCAGTTCACCATCGGCCATGTGCGCCACCGCCTGGTCACCAAGGTCGAGATCATCGACAACGGTCCGGGCATTCCTGCAGAACTGCAGGAAACCATCTTCTTTCCCATGGTCAGCGGCCGCCCGGACGGTACCGGGCTGGGCCTGGCCATTACCCAGAACATCATCAGCCAGCACCAGGGTTTGATCGAGTGTGAGAGCCATCCCGGCCACACCACCTTCTCGATCTTTCTGCCTCTGGAACAAGGAGCCCCATCGACATGAGCCGTAGTGAAACTGTCTGGATCGTCGATGACGACCGTTCTATCCGCTGGGTCCTCGAGAAAGCCTTGCAACAGGAAGGCATGACCACCCAGAGCTTCGACAGCGCCGACGGGGTGATGAGCCGCCTGGCGCGCCAGCAGCCGGACGTGATCATCTCCGACATCCGCATGCCCGGCGCCAGTGGCCTGGACTTGCTGGCGCGCATCCGCGAGCAGCACCCGCGCCTGCCGGTGATCATCATGACCGCGCACTCGGACCTGGACAGCGCTGTCGCGTCCTACCAGGGCGGCGCGTTTGAATACTTGCCCAAGCCGTTCGACGTGGACGAGGCGGTGGCGCTGGTCAAGCGCGCTAACCAGCACGCCCAGGAACAGCAGAGCCAGGAAGCCCCACCGGCCCTGACTCGCACCCCGGAAATCATCGGTGAAGCGCCGGCGATGCAGGAAGTGTTTCGCGCCATCGGGCGCTTGAGCCACTCCAACATCACCGTGCTGATCAACGGTGAGTCTGGCACCGGTAAAGAGCTTGTGGCCCATGCGTTGCACCGCCACAGCCCGCGGGCGGCTTCGCCGTTCATCGCGCTGAACATGGCGGCGATTCCCAAGGACTTGATGGAGTCCGAGCTGTTCGGCCATGAAAAAGGCGCGTTTACCGGCGCGGCCAACCTGCGTCGTGGGCGCTTTGAACAGGCGGACGGCGGCACGTTGTTCCTCGATGAAATCGGCGACATGCCGGCCGACACCCAAACCCGCTTGCTGCGCGTATTGGCCGACGGTGAGTTCTATCGCGTGGGCGGGCACACGCCGGTCAAGGTCGATGTGCGCATCATCGCAGCGACGCACCAGAACCTCGAAACCCTGGTGCACGCGGGCAAATTCCGTGAGGACTTGTTCCACCGCCTGAACGTTATCCGCATTCACATCCCACGCATGTCGGATCGCCGCGAAGACATTCCGACGCTGGCTCGCCACTTCCTCAGCCGCGCCGCTCAAGAGCTGGCCGTCGAGCCGAAGTTGCTTAAAAGCGAGACCGAGGAGTACCTGAAAAACCTGCCATGGCCAGGCAACGTGCGTCAGCTGGAGAACACCTGCCGCTGGATCACCGTGATGGCATCGGGTCGCGAAGTGCATATCAGCGACCTGCCGCCGGAGCTGCTGAGCCTGCCGCAGGACTCGGCACCCGTGACCAACTGGGAACAGGCGCTGCGCCAGTGGGCTGATCAGGCCTTGGCACGCGGCCAGTCGAACCTGCTCGACAGCGCCGTACCGGCGTTCGAGCGGATCATGATCGAAACCGCCTTGAAGCACACCGCCGGCCGCCGCCGCGACGCCGCCGTGCTGCTGGGTTGGGGCCGCAATACCCTGACGCGCAAGATCAAGGAGCTGGGGATGAAGGTCGATGGCGGCGACGATGATGAGGGTGATGAAGGCTGATCACAGCCTTCTCATCCACTGAATATCAAATGTGGGAGGGGGCTTGCCCCCGATTACGGTGTATCAGCCACACACTCGCTGACTGACACACCGCTATCGGGGGCAAGCCCCCTCCCACATTTTGATCGTCTGCACGTTCGGATCGCCACAAGGTTGCGTGACCGTGCACCGCTTCAATGCACCATGAACCGGCATCGGGCACGTATCTAACGCCTGAAACCTCAACCTCGTTGAAAAAATCTTGCACATCGAAAACGCCAAAGCCCCGTATTTCGGGGCTTTGAGCTTTCTGGAAATTTTTTTTGCACCCATTGCAAGTTCTGGCACGCGCCCTGCAATAACCCTTGTACTACCCAGTTTCGGGGACCTTGGTACAGGCAGGCCGAGAATCCCCTCTTTACACCCGGGGTGCTTGATGCGGATCGCGTCGCGCCCCACACCCGTTTCGGGAACCTCGGTACAGGCAGGCCGGGGATTCCCTCTTTAATACCGAAGCCGTTGGCTTCACCCCGTTTTGGGAGCCCTGGTACAGGCAGGCCGGGAACTCCCTTCTTTACACCCGGGGCTTATGTGGCACAGCGCCCGTAGCCCCAGCCCGTTTTGGGAACCTTGGTACAGGCAGGCCGGGGATTCCCTCTTTTATTCCTCGCGCAGATGGATCTGCAACCGCCAACGGCCATCGGCCTTCTCTCCCTTCCACTCCCCGCGCAACGGCCGAGCCGCCACCAGGTTCAGCAGCAGGCCGCCATCAGTCTTGCGGATGCGCCAGTTCACGTCCTTGTCATTGACCTTGAGTTGCCCGCTGGCAGCTTTGCCCAGCGCGTCAAACAGCAGCGCCACGGTGCCGTCGATATGTTCGCCGTGCAGCTTGGGTTCGCTGTTGAACCACACCACCAGGCCGTCCGCCGCGGTCTCGACGTGTTGCAGCTCGACCGGGTCCGGCGTGGTGAGGCGGCCGATCATCAGGCCGATCATCAACCCGACAATCGCCAATGAGCCCAAAACCCTGGGCAATAGCTTCGGTCTTGGGTCGTCTTCGGGGGTAGAATGCAGCGCATCTTTGCCTTCGGAGCCGTGCATGTTTCACGTCATCCTTTTTCAACCAGAAATTCCGCCGAATACCGGCAACGTTATCAGGCTGTGCGCCAACAGTGGCTGCCACCTGCATTTGATCGAGCCTCTGGGCTTCGACATGGACGACAAGCGCCTGCGCCGCGCCGGGCTGGACTACCACGAGTACGCCACGCTCAAGCGCCATGCGGACCTGGCCAGTTGCCTGGAAAGCCTGGGCCACCCGCGGCTGTTCGCGTTCACCACCAAGGGTTCGCGGCCGTTTCATGACGCCAGCTTTGCCGAAGGCGACGCCTTCCTGTTCGGCCCGGAAAGCCGTGGCCTGCCGGCCGAGGTGCTCGACGCCCTGCCCGACGGCCACCGCCTGCGCTTGCCGATGCGTGAGGGCTGCCGCAGCTTGAACCTGTCCAACACCGTGGCCGTCGCCGTCTATGAAGGCTGGCGCCAGCTCGGTTTTAAATAACACACAAAGCAAAATGTGGGAGGGGGCTTGCCCCCGATGGCAGAGTGTCAGTCGACAACTATGTGACTGATCCACCGCTATCGGGGGCAAGCCCCCTCCCACATTGGGTACTGCGTCGGGCCCATTACTGAACGGTCGACGAACCTTCTGTTTGCATGCGCTGCAGCTCTTGCGAGTACAAGGCATCGAAGTTCACCGGAGCCAGCATCAGCGCCGGGAACGAGCCACGGGTGACCAGGCTGTCCAGGGTCTCACGGGCATACGGGAACAGAATGTTCGGGCAGAACGCGCCCAGGGTGTGGCTCATCGAAGCCTCGTCCAGGCCCTGGATCAGGAAGATGCCGGCCTGTTGCACTTCAGCGATGAAGGCCACTTCTTCGCCGTTCTTGACGGTGACCGACAGGGTCAGCACGACTTCGTGGAAGTCGCCTTCCAGTGCCTTTTGACGGGTGTTCAGATCCAGCGCAACGCTTGGGGTCCATTCCTGGCGGAAGATGGCCGGGCTTTTCGGCGCTTCGAACGACAGGTCACGCACGTAGATCCGCTGTAGCGAGAATTGTGGGCCTTGGTCTTGCGCTGCTTCGGTGTTCTGTTGGTCAGTCATCGCAGATCCTTCTTGATCTTGGGGTCTTTTAGGGGTTAGGAGTCAGACGAGCAGCAGCGCATCAAGCTTACCGGCGCGCTCCAGGGCGAACAGGTCATCGCAACCACCGACATGCTTGTCGCCGATCCAGATCTGCGGCACGGACGTGCGTCCCGCTTTCTTGGTCATCTCGGCGCGCACCTGGGGCTTGCCATCGACCTTGATCTCTTCGAAGGCAACGCCCTTTTTCTCCAGCAGAGCCTTGGCTCGCATGCAGTAAGGGCAATAATCGCTGGAATAAACGACAACCTGGCTCATATCACTTCACCAGCGGCAGGTTATCGGCCTTCCAGCTGCCGATACCGCCGGACAGTTTGGCGGCGGTGAAACCGGTCTTGAGCATCTCGCGGGCGTGGGTGCCGGCGTGCTGGCCTTGGGCGTCGACCAGAATGATGGTCTTGGCTTTGTATTTTTCCAGCTCGGGCAAGCGTGCGATCAGCTTGTCCTGCGGAATGTTCAGGGCGCCGACGATATGGCCGGCGGCAAAATCCTTGGCCGGGCGAATATCCACGACAACGGCCTCATCCTTGTTGACCAGCGCGGTCAGCTCCGACGTGCTCAGGCTGCGGCCACCGCGGCTCATTTCATGAGCGATCAGCAGCGCCAGCAGGATGACGAAGGCACCCGCGAGCAGGTAGTGGGCAGTGGCAAATGCAATCAGGTGATCAACCATCAAGGAGGTTCCAGGGCGTTAAAATGGCGGTAAGTATACACAGCCGTCAGGGGGGGCCAACCCCCGTAAAGCGGTGACGTGGTCGGAACTTCGCTTTAAACTGCTACTCCCTTTTAGATTGCCTTCCTTTATTACCGCCGCGAGAGGATCTATGACTACTACGCCTAAACCTTTGGTCCTGATAATTCTCGATGGCTTCGGACACAGTGAAAGCCACCACGACAACGCCGTGTACTCGGCCAAGAAGCCGGTACTCGACCGCCTGACCGCCACAGTACCCAACGGATTGATCTCCGGTTCCGGTATGGACGTAGGCCTGCCGGACGGCCAGATGGGCAACTCGGAAGTCGGCCACATGAACCTCGGCGCCGGACGAGTGGTATACCAAGACTTCACACGCGTGACCAAATCGATCCGTGACGGCGAGTTCTTCGAGAACCCGGCCATTTGCGCGGCGGTGGATAAAGCAGTTGCGGCCGGCAAGGCCGTGCACTTCATGGGCCTGCTGTCCGACGGCGGTGTACACAGCCACCAGGACCACCTGGTCGCCATGGCCGAGCTGGCGTTCAAGCGCGGCGCCGACAAAATTTACCTGCACGCTTTCCTCGACGGCCGCGACACCCCGCCAAAAAGCGCCCAGTCGTCCATTGAACTGCTCGACGCCACCTTCGCCGCCCTCGGCAAAGGCCGCATCGCCAGCCTGGTCGGCCGTTACTTCGCGATGGACCGCGATAACCGCTGGGACCGCGTGGCCCAGGCCTACAACCTGATCGTCGACGGCCAGGCCGAATTCAACGCGGCTACCGCCCAGGAAGGCTTGCAAGCCGCCTACGCCCGAGGCGAGAGCGATGAATTCGTCAAAGCCACCACCATCGGCGAGCCAGTGAAAGTCGAAGACGGCGACGCCGTGGTATTCATGAACTTCCGCGCCGACCGTGCCCGTGAGCTGAGCCATGTATTCGTCGATGCCGGCTTCAAGGACTTCGAGCGCGCACGTCAGCCAAAGGCCGAGTTCGTGATGCTCACCCAATACGCTGCCAACATCCCGGCCCCGTCAGCGTTCGCACCGGGCAGCCTGGAAAACGTGTTGGGCGATTACCTGGCCAAGAACGGCAAGACCCAGCTGCGCATCGCCGAAACCGAAAAATACGCTCACGTCACCTTCTTCTTCTCCGGCGGGCGTGAAGAACCGTTCCCGGGCGAAGAACGCATCCTCATTCCATCGCCAAAAGTCGCCACCTACGACCTGCAGCCGGAAATGAGCGCGCCGGAAGTGACCGACAAGATCGTCGATGCCATCGAACACCAGCGTTACGACGTGATCGTGGTCAACTACGCCAACGGCGACATGGTTGGCCACAGCGGCAACCTGGAAGCGGCCGTAAAAGCCGTGGAATGCCTGGACCTGTGCGTCGGCCGCATCGTCGACGCCCTGGACAAAGTCGGCGGCGAAGCGCTGATCACCGCTGACCACGGTAACTGCGAGCAGATGTCGGATGAATCCACCGGCCAGGCCCACACCGCGCACACCACCGAGCCCGTGCCGTTCATCTATGTCGGCAAGCGCGACTTCAAAGTGCGGCACGGCGGCGTGCTGGCCGATGTGGCGCCGACCATGTTGATGCTGATGGGGCTGGAGAAGCCGAAGGAAATGACCGGCACTTCGATTCTGGTTTGATCCCCAGCATCACCGCTAAACAGTGTGGGAGGGGGCTTGCCCCCGATTACGGTGGGTCAGCTGACACCTAGGTGGCTTATACACCGCTATCGGGGGCAAGCCCCCTCCCACATTGGATCTCCTGTGTTTGGTCGATATCTTTTCGCCATACCACCGCCACTCGGCACCTATCTTGCCTTCCAGCCCGAATTGGGCGTTTTTTTTGCGGCGCTTGGCGGGCATACTAGGCCGTCCCTTTCCCTGGTGTCGCCCGCCTCTATGCTTCGCGCCTTGATTACCCTCGCTCTAGTCTGCCTGCTCCAACCGGCATTTGCCGATGAGCGCGCACAAACCCAACAACAGTTGGACGCTACGCGTCAGGACATTACCGAGCTGAAGAAACTGCTCGGCAAGCTCCAGGAAGAGAAATCCGGGGTGCAGAAAGACCTGCGCGGTACCGAAACCGAGATGGGCAAGCTCGAGAAGCAGGTCCAGGAGCTACAAAAAGAATTAAAGAAGAGCGAGTCGGAACTGGAGCGACTCGACGCTGAGAAAAAAAAACTCCAGAGCGCACGCGTTGAACAGCAACGCCTGATTGCGATCCAGGCCCGCGCCGCGTACCAGAGCGGCCGCCAGGAATACCTCAAGCTGCTGCTCAACCAGCAGAACCCGGAAAAATTCGCGCGTACCCTTACCTATTACGACTACCTGAGCAAGGCACGCCTGGCGCAATTGAGGGGCTTTAACGAAACCCTGCGCCAGCTGGCCAACGTCGAGCAGGAAATCGCCGACCAGCAGTCGCAACTGCTCGACCAGAAAACCGCCCTCGATACCCAGCGCGACCAGCTGGACAAGGTACGCAAAGAGCGCCAGCTAGCCCTGGCCAAGCTCAACGACGATGTGAAAGCCCGCGACGCCAAGCTGCAGGCCCGCGAGCAAGACCAGGCTGACCTGGGCAAAGTGCTCAAAACCATCGAGGAAACCCTGGCTCGCCAGGCACGTGAGGCCGAAGAAGCGCGGCAGAAAGCGCTGATCGCCCAGCAGGAAGCGGAAAAAAAGCGTCAGCGTGAAGCCGAACTGGCCGCCACCACCGACGCTCCGGCCCCACGCAAACCGGCGCACGCAGCGCCTGGCCCGCTGGTTTCCAGCGCCGGCGAGTCGTTCGGCGGACCTTTTGCTTCAGCGCGTGGAAAACTTCCATGGCCTGTTGATGGTCGACTACTGGCACGCTTCGGTGAAACCCGAGGTGACGATACCCGCGCCAAATGGGACGGGGTCATGATCAGCGCTGCCGCCGGCAGCCAGGTTCATGCCGTTCACGGTGGGCGCGTGGTGTTTGCCGATTGGCTGCGCGGTGCCGGTTTGTTGGTGATTCTTGACCACGGTAATGGCTATTTGAGTCTTTACGGCCACAATCAGACTTTACTCAAGTCGGCAGGTGATGTTGTAAAAGCCGGTGAATCCATCTCCACTGTCGGTAACAGTGGTGGCCAGGACACGCCGGCGCTGTACTTCGCTATTCGTCAGCAGGGCCGCCCGAGCGACCCTGCACAATGGTGCCGTTCCCAAGGATAGGGCCGCATCTACATTAGGAGTTCGTTCGACATGCTGCATTTGTCCCGCCTCACATCGCTGGCCCTGACGATCGCCCTGGTGATCGGCGCGCCTCTGGCTTTTGCCGACCAGGCCGCCGGGGCTGCACCCGCTGCCACGGCTGCGACCACCAAGGCCCCGCTGCCGCTGGACGAGCTGCGTACCTTTGCCGAGGTCATGGACCGGATCAAGGCAGCCTATGTCGAACCCGTAGACGATAAAACCCTGCTGGAAAATGCCATTAAAGGCATGCTCAGCAACCTCGACCCGCACTCCGCTTACCTGGGCCCGGAAGATTTTGCCGAGTTGCAGGAAAGCACCAGCGGCGAGTTCGGCGGCCTGGGCATCGAAGTCGGCTCCGAAGACGGCCAGATCAAAGTGGTCTCGCCGATTGACGACACCCCGGCGTCCAAGGCCGGCATCCAGGCCGGCGACCTGATCGTGAAGATCAACGGTCAGCCGACACGCGGCCAAACCATGACCGAAGCGGTCGACAAGATGCGTGGCAAGCTCGGCCAGAAAATCACCCTGACCCTGGTGCGCGACGGCGGCAACCCGTTTGACGTGACGCTGGCCCGCGCGACCATCACGGTCAAGAGCGTGAAGAGCCAACTGCTGGAGTCCGGCTACGGCTACATCCGCATCACCCAGTTCCAGGTCAAGACCGGCGACGAAGTGGCCAAGGCCCTGGCCAAGCTGCGCAAAGACAACGGCAAGAAACTCAACGGCATCGTGCTCGACCTGCGTAACAACCCAGGCGGCGTGTTGCAGTCTGCGGTGGAAGTGGTCGACCACTTCATCACCAAGGGCCTGATCGTTTACACCAAAGGCCGCATCGCCAACTCCGAGTTGCGCTTCTCGGCCACCGGCAATGACTTGAGCGAAGGCGTGCCATTGGCTGTATTGATCAACGGCGGCAGTGCCTCGGCGTCGGAAATCGTCGCCGGTGCCCTGCAAGACCAGAAACGCGGCGTGCTGATGGGCACCACCAGCTTCGGCAAAGGCTCGGTACAAACCGTATTGCCGCTGAATAATGACCGCGCATTGAAGATCACCACAGCGCTGTACTACACGCCGAACGGCCGTTCGATTCAGGCGCAGGGCATCGTCCCGGACATCGAAGTGCGTAAAGCCAAGATCACCAACGAGATCGACAGCGAATACTACAAAGAGGCCGACCTGCAAGGTCACCTGGGCAATGGCAACGGCGGTGCCGACCAGCCAACCGGCAGCGGCGCCAAAGCCAAGCCGATGCCGCAGGACGACGATTACCAACTGGCCCAGGCGCTGAGCCTGCTGAAAGGCCTGAGCATCACGCGCAGCCGTTGATATGCGCTTTGCCCTGATCATCGCCCTGCTGTGCAGCCTGGCAGGCGTCGCCCACGCGACGCCTGACGGCGAGCCACACAAAGCCTACCTGACCCTCATCATCGACGACTTGGGGCAAAACCTGCCCCGGGATCGTCGCGTGCTGGCCCTGCCCGGGCCGGTGACCACCGCGGTGATGCCGGACACGCCCCACGCCGCCGAATTCGCCCGCGAAGCGCACAAGGCCGGCAAGATTGTGATCCTGCACATGCCCATGGACCCGGCCACCGGCCCGTTCGCCTGGCACCCCGAGTTGCCGATCGAAGAACTTGGCAAGCGCCTGGACGCCGCGTTCAAGGCAGTGCCCTACACCGCTGGCATCAACAACCATATGGGCAGCCGCATGACTGCCCAACGGGACGCCATGGCTTGGTTGATGGGCGAACTGCAGCGGCGTAACAAGTTCTTTGTCGACAGCCGCACCAGCGCGCAAACCGTCGCCGCCGCCGAAGCGCAAAAGATTGGTTTGGCGCATGTCTCGCGGGACGTATTCCTCGATGACGAGCGCACCGAGGCGGCCATTACCACGCAGCTGCAAACCGCGATCAAGCTGGCGCACAAGCAGGGCTCAGTGGTGATGATCGGCCACCCCTATCCGCAGACGCTGGCGGTGCTGGAGCGCGAGTTGCCCAAGCTCAAGGCTCAGGGAATCGACTGGATTGATATCAAGCTGATGATCAGCGTGCGCGGCAATCAGGCCATGGCCGGGCATGGCAAGAACGGTCAGTACCGTTAGATAAGGTGGCGACATTCCAGTGTGGGAGCGGGCTTGCTCGCGAAGGCGGTGGGTCAGTCAACCAATTGAGTGGCTGACACTCCGCTTTCGCGAGCAAGCCCGCTCCCACATTTTTGACCGTGGTTTTCCCGCTGATTGCAGTGCGCTGCATGGGTGCATTTGAAATGCAGTATTCGCGGTGGGAGCTGGCTTGCCTGCGATAGCAGTCTTTCAATGACACCTATTTCAGCTGAACCACCGCTATCGCAGGCAAGCCAGCTCCCACAGTAGTTCTTGCCAGTTAGAGGTAGCGCGCCATGATCTCGTCGATTACGCCGTCTTTGCGCAGCTGATCCAGCGCGGCCTGAAGCTTGGCGACCAGTTCGTCCGGCACGTCCTTGTTCAGCGCGAGGTAGAGTTGCGCGCTGTTGAAGCGCAACACGGTCTTGAGCCCCGTCACGCCTACCTGACGCGCCAGGTAGCGCCCAGCCGGATCGCCCGTCGCCCATAGATCGATCTGGCCATCCATGAGTTTTTGCGCGTTGTCCTGGTCGCGTAACACCACCAGCGGATTGAGGCCCTGCTTCTCCAAGGTTTCGGCAATGGCGTCGCCCTTGTAGGCGCCAATCTTGTAGCGACGGGCGTGTTCAAGATCCGCCAGCTCTATCTTGCTGTCGGCCTTGGCCAGCATCACCCAATCGTCCGGGCCGATCGGGCCGACCCACTTGAACAGGGCTTCACGGTCCGGCAGGCGCGCCATCACGAATACGCCATAGCCAGGTTTTTCCAGGGCGAGCTTGTAGATTCGCTCCCAAGGAAAACGCAGGGTCAGGTTGTAGGAAATGCCGGCACGCTTGAAGGTCTCGCGCACGATGTCCACGGCGATGCCTTCGATGTTCTCGTCCTTGGCGAAGTTCTTGCCGTTTTTTGCCATGTTGTACGGCGGGAAGTTTTCCGTCAGCAACACCAAAGAGGCGTCCGACGGTTCTTCGGCACGGGCCGAGCCTGCCAAAAGCATGGAAGAACTGGCGAGGGCGAGCAGCAGGTGTTTGAACATGAAAGTTACCGGAATCCATGGCAAGCGCAGAGAGTGCCGCGCGCTCGCCATGGTGTCCAGCAGCGTTTAGCGAACGACGATACCGCGCGCCGCCATGTAGGCCTTGGCCTCCGGAACGGTGTATTCGCCAAAATGGAAAATGCTTGCCGCCAGCACCGCACTGGCGTGGCCTTCGATCACGCCGTCGGCCAGGTGCTGCAGGTTGCCGACACCGCCGGACGCAATGACCGGAATGCCCAGCGCATCGCTGATGGCGCGGGTCACGCCGAGGTCGAAGCCGTTTTTCATGCCGTCCTGGTCCATGCTGGTCAGCAGGATTTCACCGGCGCCCAGGCCTTCCATCTTCATCGCCCACTCCACCGCGTCCAGCCCGGTAGGTTTGCGACCGCCGTGGGTGAAGATCTCCCAACGCGGGGTTTCGCCAGGCCCGGAGACTTTCTTGGCGTCGATGGCGACCACGATGCATTGTGAACCAAAGTGCTGCGCGGCTTCGCCGACAAACTCCGGGTTGAACACGGCGGCGGTGTTGATCGAGACCTTGTCCGCACCGGCATTGAGCAGGTTGCGGATGTCTTGCACGGTGCGCACGCCACCGCCCACGGTCAGCGGGATAAACACCTGGCTGGCCATGCGCTCCACGGTATGCAGCGTGGTGTCACGGCCATCGACGCTGGCGGTGATGTCGAGAAAGGTAATCTCGTCGGCACCTTGTTCATCGTAGCGACGGGCGATTTCCACCGGGTCGCCGGCGTCACGGATGTTCTCGAACTTGACGCCCTTGACCACGCGACCGTTGTCGACGTCCAGGCAAGGGATGATGCGTTTGGCCAGCGCCATGGTCAGTCCTCAGCCGTTGTAGGCATCGCAGTAAGCCTGGGCTTCGGCGACGTCCAGGGTACCTTCATAGATCGCACGGCCGGTGATGGCGCCGATGATGCCAGGCGCCTTGGCGTCCAGCAGCGATTTGATGTCGCCCAGGTTGTGGATACCACCGGAAGCGATCACTGGAATCTTGGTGGCGGCAGCCAACGCGGCGGTGAACGGCACGTTGCAGCCCTGCATCATGCCGTCTTTGGCGATGTCGGTATAAACGATGGCGGACACGCCGTCGGCCTCGAACTGCTTGGCCAGGTCGATCACTTGCACGGTGCTGATTTCAGCCCAGCCGTCGGTGGCGACGAAGCCGTCCTTGGCGTCCAGGCCGACAATCACCTTGCCCGGGAACGCGCGGCAGGCTTGGGCAACGAACGCCGGGTCTTTCACGGCCTTGGTGCCGATGATCACGTAGCTCACGCCAGCTTTGACGTAGTGCTCGATGGTTTCCAGGGAGCGAATGCCGCCGCCGATCTGGATCGGCAGGTTCGGGTAGCGCTTGGCAATGGCGGTCACCACCTCACCGTTGACCGGCTGGCCTTCGAAGGCGCCGTTCAAGTCCACCAGATGCAGACGACGGCAGCCACCTTCTACCCATTTGGCAGCCATGCTCACCGGGTCATCGGAGAACACGGTGGAGTCTTCCATGCGGCCTTGGCGCAGGCGTACACAAGCGCCGTCCTTGAGATCGATAGCGGGGATAATCAGCATCTGGCAAACCTTATTCGATATTCAGCAATGCTTGGGAAATCAGGGTTTCTCAAGCGACCACAAGTCGCTTTCGATGCTTTCGAACCTTTCTTTAAGGAGCGTCTGCGTGTCGAAAATCGCCCTGTTGTAATAGTGCGGCGCTACTTCGGTGGTGAACAGCTCAAGAAGCTCGGCGACCTCGAACGAGCCCAACTTGAGCTCAAAGCGGTCTTCCATGAAGCGCTTGATCTTGAGCGTCGCCTCACGCTCCTGTTCGGGCGTGAGGTTCAAGATCGGCACTTTCGGCTTCTTGGCCATTTACCACCGGCCATCCCACGCGGCGAAGTTCTGCAGCAATTGCAGGCCATGGGTATGGCTCTTCTCCGGGTGGAATTGCACGGCAAAACGCGAACCTTCGGCCAGCGCTGCGGCGAAGTCGACGCCGTAGTGCCCGCCACCGACCACCTGACGCGGGTTACCGGCGGCGATGTAGTAGCTGTGCACAAAGTAGAAACGCGCCATGTCCGGGATTTCGTGCCACAGCGGGTGGTCGACGGTGCGGCGCACCTCGTTCCAGCCCATGTGCGGGACTTTCAAGTGCTCGCCGTCTTCGTGCAGGTCCTTGCCAAAGAACTTCACCTGGCCTGGAAACAGGCCGATGCAGTCAACGCCGGCGTTCTCTTCACTGCGCTCAAGCAAGGCTTGCATGCCCACACAGATGCCGAGGAACGGGCGGTCCTGGCTGACTTCGCGCACCAGGCTGTCAAAGCCCAGGCGGCGGATCTCGGCCATGCAATCGCGAATCGCGCCAACCCCAGGAAATACCACCCGGTCGGCTTCGCGAATCACGTTGGCGTCACTGGTGATCAGCACCTTGCCGGCGCCTACGTGCTCGAGGGCCTTGGCCACCGAGTGCAGGTTACCCATGCCGTAATCGATAACCGCGACCGTCTGCATTACAGAACGCCCTTGGTCGAGGGCATTTGCCCGGCCATGCGGTCATCCAACTCCACGGCCATGCGCAGCGCGCGGCCGAAAGCCTTGAACACGGTTTCGATCTGGTGGTGGGTGTTGGTGCCGCGCAGGTTGTCGATGTGCAGGCTGACAAGGGCGTGGTTGACGAAGCCCTGGAAGAATTCCTGGAACAGGTCAACGTCGAAGCCGCCCACGGTGGCGCGGGTGTAGGGCACGTGCATCTGCAGGCCTGGGCGGCCGGAGAAGTCGATGACTACGCGCGACAGCGCTTCGTCCAGCGGGACATAGGCGTGGCCGTAGCGACGGATGCCTTTTTTGTCGCCGATGGCTTTGGCAAAAGCCTGGCCCAACGTGATACCGACGTCTTCCACCGTGTGGTGGTCGTCGATATGCAGGTCGCCCTTGCTGACGATATCCAGGTCGATCAGCCCGTGACGGGCGATCTGGTCCAGCATGTGCTCAAGAAAAGGTACACCGATATCAAATCGGGCCTTTCCGGTGCCATCCAGGTTGATCGAGGCTTTGATCTGGGTTTCCAGAGTGTCGCGCTCGACGGACGCCTTACGTTCGGCCATCACCAGCTCCGCAAAATCATTGGGCGAAAAAGGCAGCCATTATAGGGGCGCGGGCGCTAAACAGAAACATCGAAGGGGATAAGACTGATGGAGTGTCGGCGATAGACATGTGCGTACAAGTGCGTGCTCCAGGATGGTGCGCGCGGCATATTAGCCAAATGCCAGCGCCGGCTTCGCTGTAACATGAGCGCTACGTTTGAAACCTGATGAATACTGAACAGTGACGATACCCAGAGTCTTACGGCGCAGCGGCATTCTCCTCCTGTGGGCGCTGACCTACTACGTCACCGGCATGGCCTCGCTGGCCTTTGATGACCCCGTCTCGAAGATGGCGATTATCTGGTTTCCGGCGGGCGTCTCGGTGTCGGCCTTCCTGAGCTCGCGCCGTGCTCACTGGCCGATGCTGTTCCTTGTGTTGTTGATCGCGCGGGTGCTGCTCGGTGCGCACGGCTGGGAGGAGTCACCGGCCGCCATCGCGCTGTCGGCTGAGGCGCTGGCAGGTTCGATTGCCATTGCCTGGCTGGTACGGCGCTTCGCGCGCCGTGGCGACGACCTGCACGCCATCGTGCTGTGGTTGCTGGCGACCGTGGCCATTTGTGGCGTACAGGCGCTGATCAGGAAGGGTTGGCTGATGCTGGCCGGGGAAACATCACCCCATACGCTGATGACCAACTGGATGTCTGGCGTTAACGGTGTGTTCTTTGCGACCGTCGTGGTCATGAACGTGCTGAACAGCAACCTGCGCGAATTTCCCACCAGCGCGCGGGAGAAACTCGCCGGCGCAGGGTGGCTGCTGCTGCTCGCATTGAATACCTGGTACGTCTTCGGGGCCGCGCCGCACTGGCTCACCAGCATGCTGGACACCGATGCCGGCGCCGCGGTGTATTTCATCCTGGCCTGCCTGCCGATCGCCCTCGCCCTTGCTGTGTGCGTGACATGGCGCAGCCCTGGCGGCTCAATCGCGCTGCTGGTGCTGGGCAGCATCGTGGTCAATTACACCGATCAGAAGACCGGGCCGTTTTATGTGCCGGGCCTGCTCGAAGGCGAGCCTCTGCTGCTTGCGCAAAGCTACTTGTCCATTACCGCCCTGCTGGTGGTGGTGATACGCCTGATGACGCAATCGGCCAAGCCCTACGACCCGCAAACCGGGCGGCTGGGGGGCGACGGCGTGATGTACCAGTTGCATCCCGAAACAGGCGACATCCTCTGGGACGACAACCTTGATTCGCTACTGGATATCGGCACCCGGCCCCTGGGCACCATTGAGCAGGTGCTGGCGCGCGTGCACCCCGAAGACCGCGAAAAACTCAAACAGCACTGGTCGCCGGACACCCGTACCCACGCCTCATCGCTGGCCTTTCGCATCGACAAAGGTAACGGTGACTGGCTGACCCTTTACGACCAAAGCCCCGGCGCCATGCGCGATGCCAGGGGCCAAGTATTTGTCGGCAACTGGCAAAGCAGTCGCTATTGCTGAACCTTTGCCCTTTGCCGACCAGCGTCTACCTGTACGAGTACCTTCATGATTCAGATTGCTTTACTGCTGTTCGGCGTTGAATTCGTCCGATCCAAATTCTGGTTTCTCGGCCTGATCGGTATCGTATGGGGCGTGATGGGCGTTGGCGTGATGATCGACGGCCTGGATGGCGAGTTGTACTTTCCGCTGCGCGCGTTCGGCTTGCTGTTGCTGCTGGAAAGCATTGTCACCCTGAGCGTGGCCGCCAGCGGCGTAGGTACTCAGCGCGCCGTGCTGTATTTCAAGGGCGGGATTTGCTTTTTTGTCGCGGTATTGATCCTCGCCGACAAGGTCTACAGCAACCTGCTGCTGGCGATCATTTTTGGCTTTACCTATTTTGTGATCGGCCTGCTGACCATCACCTCGGCCTGGGTCGTCAGGTTCCCGCGCTGGCGATCATCCTTGATCAGCGGCGGCGCCCAAGTGGTATTCGCCGGGTTGCTGGTCAGCCCCTACCCCATCGCCAACAGTGCCACCGTGTCTTTTTTTCTTGGCGCGCTGATGATCGTCAGCGGCCTGAACACGGTACGCATTGCGCGTCGCGTCAGGCGATTGCGCCATGGCACCTCGACGTTCGAGCTGCTTGCGCCCAGGGATCTGCTATCGGATTTCAAGAAGCTGCCGCCGCAGGAACCGCCGCCGCAGCTTGAGCCGGAGCCTGCCTGCACCGATCCACTGGTGGTGCATATCTGGACGCCGGAAGGCACCGCCAGCGCAACCACCATTCCCCGCCCGATCATCAATCGCTACATCGCGGCCGTGGACGCACAAGGTGTGATTTCAACCGGGCACGCTGCCCTTGAACTGTCGCCATCGGTGTACCTGAGCCTGTATCCGGTGGCAGACATCGATCGCTCACCGTCAGAGTTTTTCCGTATCCTCAAGGCCACCCGCAACAATGACGTGCCGGGCACCTTCCAGCCGGACTACGCCACCGAAGTGGCCAACTGGTGCGATTCGGACCGCAAGATCATTTTTCACCGGTACAGCCGCAAGGCGTTGATTGAGTTTTCCAATAACTATCGCCAACAGGCCACTTACAACCTGACCTACCGCAACTGCTCGAGCAGCGTGGCATTTGCCTTGGAAGCCTCGATGGATGGGGTATTGGCGGAACGCTCGCGACGCTGGCGGTCGGTGTTGCAGACCCTGCTCATGCCGGAACTGTGGATTGCCGCGCAAGTACGCAAGCGCGCCATGACCATGGCCTGGACACCCGGCCTGGTGATGGATTACGCACGAGCCTTGCGGGTGATTGTGCATCCGGTGCCGCGGCCATGGTTTCAACGCATCCCATGGCGCGGTCAATCAACCAAAGCCTTGCCTGACAAGAAGCAGGATTAGCCCGCGCTGGCTGCCCGAGGCCCGCTCACCTTGCGTGAGCGGGCACTGGGGAACGGTCTGTCAGTGGAACAATACCGCAGTCTTCTGCAGGGTCACCCACACACCCCACGCCAACGGAATACCCACCGCCAGCCACGCCACGATGGCCAATGGCACGCTGGCGGAAGAGGCCTTCCACTCCAGCGAGGTAGAGGCAGTGGCGCCTTTGTCATGGCCCAGCGCCTGTTCGGCAGCCAGTTCCGCGTCGGTCATGAAGTACTTGTCGGCCACCGGGCGCACCAGCAGGTTGCAGATGAAACCCAGCACCAGCAGGCCGGCGAGGATGTACAAGGTGATGTCATACGCTGCGGCACGTTCAACGCCGATGCTCAGCTGATACTCACGCAGGTAGTTGACCAGCACCGGGCCCAACACGCCCGCCGCCGCCCAAGCGGTCAACAGGCGACCGTGGATCGCGCCGACCATCTGGGTGCCGAACAGGTCGGCCAGGTAGGCCGGAACGGTCGCAAAACCGCCGCCGTACATCGACAGGACGATGCAGAACGCCGCCACGAACAGCGCCACGTTGCCCAGGTGCCCCAGATTCGGGATCAGCGCGTAGAGGGCAAAGCCTAAGGCGAAGAACACGAAGTAGGTATTTTTACGGCCCAGGTAGTCGGAGAACGACGCCCAGAAGAACCGTCCACCGATGTTGAACAGGCTCAACAAGCCGGTGAAGCCTGCGGCGATGGCCGCGATGGACGCCAATTGCCCGGCATCCAGTTGGCCGAACGGCACATCCACACCCAGCAACTTGCCACCGAACACTTCCTGCAGCAGCGGCGACGCCATGCCGAGAATGCCGATACCGGCAGACACGTTCAGGCACAGCACCAGCCACACCAGGCGGAATTGCGGGGTTTTCCACGCCACGTTCACGTGAACGTGACGGTGGGTGATCATCGCATTGGCGGCTTTTTTTACCGGCGCGGTCCAGCCCTCAGGCTTCCAGCCGGTTGGCGGAACGCGGTAGGACAAGGCGCCGCCGATCATGAACACGAAGTAGATCACGGCCATGACCACGAAGCTCTGCCACACGCCAACGCTGGTCGGCGAAGCGAAGTGGCCCATCAGGGCGGCTGCCAACGGAGCACCAACCATCGCGCCGCCGCCGAAACCCATGATCGCCATGCCGGTAGCCATGCCGCGTTTGTCCGGGAACCATTTGATCAGGGTCGACACGGGCGAAATGTAGCCCAGGCCCAGGCCGATACCGCCGATCACGCCGGAGCCGATCCACATCAGCCAGATCTGGTGGGTATAGATGCCCAACGCCGAGATCAACAGACCGCCACACCAGCACAAGGCCGATACAACGCCGGCTTTACGTGGCCCGGCATGTTCCAGCCAGCCGCCCCAGATCGCTGCGGAGCAACCCAGGAAGATGAAGAACAGCGTGTAGATCCAGCCCAGCATGGAGATGGGCCAGTCGCATTGGGACGAGAACACTTGTGTGATGAAGCTCATGTCCGGCGCGCAGGCGACCGGTGCAGTGATACCCAGCGCCTTGGACAGCGGCAGCCAAAACACCGAGAACCCGTAGGCCATGCCGATGCAGAGGTGGATGGCCAGAGCGGCCGGTGGCACCAGCCAGCGGTTGAACCCTGGCTTGGCGATAATGCGTTCCTTGGACAGGAACGCAGGCTGTGCGGCATTACTACCCGCCGCAGTGCTTGTGCTCATTGGTGTTTCCCCCAGTTATTAGTATGTGTCCGTCAGGCGCTCTCTCCCTCGGCCTTGCACGCAGAGCGTTGGCCGTTGTTGTTGAGTAAAGCTCCTTTTGAGCGCGACGCTGTGTCGCAGACGACAGACGAACCCGCGCAGATTAGCACCAGTGGATGACAGAAAAACCAAACTGATATCACCTTTTTCACGCAACCTGCTCTGTTGGGCGGCAAAATCCGATTTTGCTGCGTCTAGATACAATGTAACGATGCATGAACTGACGCAGGCCGTCGGGCGTTATACTCTGCGGCTAAATTTTGAAATCGACATACAAGGACTCGCCCATGAAAGCGTTCGGCAAAATCCTGGGTCTGGTACTTCTCGGGCTGTTGCTGATCATTGTGGCCCTGGGCTTTGCCCTGACCCACCTCTTCGATCCCAACGATTACAAAGACGAGATCCGCCAGATTGCCCGCGACAAGGCCCACATCGAGCTGACGCTCAATGGCGATATCGGTTGGAGCCTGTTCCCCTGGCTGGGCCTGGAATTGCACGAAGCCAGCGTCGCGACCATGACCAACCCGACTCAGCCGTTTGCCGACCTGCAGATGCTCGGCTTGTCGGTGCGCGTGCTGCCGCTGCTGCGCCGTGAAGTGCAGATGAGCGATGTGCGTGTCGAAGGCCTGAACCTGCGCCTCAACCGTGACAAGCAAGGCCACGGCAACTGGGAGGACATCGGCAAGAACGTAACCGAGAAACCGGCCAATGCGCCGGTGCCTGCCCCCGAGCAAACGCCGGCCGAACCTGAACCGGAAAAGCCGCCAAAACCGATCCGTCTGGACATCGACAGCCTGACCATCAACAACGCCCGCGTTGAATACAACGATGAGCAGACCGGCAAGCAGTACAGCGCCGAAAGCATCCAGTTGAGCGCCGGTGCCGTGCACGAAGGCGCGAGCATTCCGCTCAAACTCACGGCATTTCTGGGCAGCAACCAGCCGCTGATGCGCGTCAAGACCGAGTTGAACGGCAACCTGCGCATCCAGCGTGCGCTCCAGCGCTACCAGTTCGAAGACATGAAGCTGAGCGGCGAAGCCACCGGCGAGCCACTGCTGGGCAAGACCGTAACGTTCTCCACCCAGGGCCAACTGCTGGTGGACCTGGCGGCCAACATTGCCGAATGGACCAACCTGAAACTCTCCGCCAACCAGCTGCGCGCCTTGGGTGAACTGAAGGTCAATGACCTGAACAAAACCCCACAGCTCAGCGGCGCCCTGTCCATTGCCCAGTTTGACCTGGCCAAGTTCCTCGACAGCGTCGGCCACCCGTTGCCGCCGATGGCGGCGGGCAGCCTCAGCAAGGTCGAACTGGTCAGCCGCCTCAAGGGCACGCCTACCAGCGCGGCACTGGAAGACTTGAACCTGAAACTCGACAGCAGCACCTTCACCGGCCGCATCGCTGTAGAGGATTTCGCCAAGCAATCCCTGCGCCTGCAACTCAAAGGCGATACCTTCAACGCCGACAACTACCTGCCGGCCAAGTCCGAAACCGCCAAAGGCGCAGCGGCCGCACGCCAGGCCGAAGTGCAGAACAGCGAGGCCGGCGCCATGGCCGCCGGTGGCACCACACCGCTGCCGGACGCACCGACCAAAGGCGCGTGGAGCACCGACAAGCTGTTGCCACTCACGCGTCTGCGCACGCTGGACGTGGACGCCGACCTGGCCTTCGGTCAACTGACCCTGAGCAAGTTGCCGATCCAGAACGCGGCACTCAAAGCCTCCGGCGTCGATGGCCAGCTCAAGCTTGATACCCTCAGCGGCGGTCTCTACAACGGCACCTTCCAGGCCAACGGCACACTCGATGTGCGCCAGGACATCCCGGTGCTGGCGCTGCAAACCCACATCAAGCAAGTGCCGGTTGAGCGCATCCTGCAAGCTCAGGGGCAAAACCCGCCGGTAAAAGGCCAGATCACCCTCGACAGCAACCTCAACGGCCGTGGCAACAGCCAGAAGGCGCTGATCGACAGCCTTAACGGCACCGCCAGCTTTGTGATCAATAACGGCGCGCTGCTCAACGCCAACATTGAACAGCAGCTGTGCACCGGCATCGCACTGCTCAACCGCAAGACCTTGAGCACCACGCCACAAGGCAAGGACACGCCGTTCCAGGAACTGCGCGGCAACCTGACCTTGCGCAACGGCGTGGCCAGCAACCCGGACCTGAAAGTGCGTATCCCGGGCCTGACGGTCAACGGCAACGGTGACATCGACCTGCGCGTGCTGGGCATGGATTACCGCGTCGGCATTATCGTCGAAGGCGATACACGCGACGTGCCGGACCCGGCCTGCCAGGTCGGCTCCAACTTCCAGGGCATCGAAGTTCCGCTGCGCTGCCGTGGCCCGCTGGAACTGGGCGCCAAAGCCTGCCGCCTGGACAAGGACGGCTTGACTCAGGTTGCGGTCAAAGCCGCCGGCAACAAACTCAGCGAGAAGCTCGAAGAGAAACTCGACAAGGTCAACCCGCAGTTGAAAGACGCCCTTAAAGGCTTGTTCAAACGATGAGAAACGAGCAGTTTTCACAGGCGGTGCTGGACTGGTACGACCGCCACGGCCGCCATGACCTGCCCTGGCAACAGGGCATTACGCCTTACCGGGTGTGGGTCTCGGAGATCATGCTGCAACAGACTCAGGTCAGCACCGTGCTCAACTACTTCGACCGGTTCATGGCTTCCCTGCCGACGGTCGAAGCCCTGGCCGCCGCGCCGGAAGACGAAGTGCTGCACCTGTGGACCGGCCTGGGTTACTACACCCGCGCACGCAACCTGCAGAAGACCGCCAAAATCGTCGTCGCCCAATACGGTGGCGAGTTTCCCAAGGACGTCGAAAAGCTCACTGAACTGCCCGGCATTGGCTTATCCACTGCCGGTGCGATCGCGAGCCTGAGCATGGGCCTGCGGGCGCCCATCCTCGACGGCAACGTCAAGCGCGTATTGGCGCGCTTTACCGCGCAAGAGGGCTACCCCGGCGAGCCCAAGGTCGCCAAGCAGCTCTGGGCCACCGCAGAGCGCTTTACGCCACACGATCGCGTCAACGCCTACACCCAGGCGATGATGGACATGGGCGCCACGCTCTGCACCCGTAGCAAACCCAGCTGCCTGCTGTGCCCGCTGGAAAAGGGCTGCGAGGCGCACATGCTCGGTCTGGAGACGCGCTACCCAATTCCCAAGCCGCGCAAGACCATCCCGCAAAAGCGCACGCTGATGCCGATGCTGGCTAACGCAGAGGGCGCGATTCTGCTTTACCGCCGCCCTTCGACGGGCCTGTGGGGCGGTTTGTGGAGTTTGCCCGAGCTGGACGACCTCCAAGACCTGGAACACCTGGCCAACCAGCACGCGCTCGCGCTGGGCACGCCGCATGAACTGCCGGGGCTGATCCACACCTTCAGCCATTTCCAGCTGGCCATCGAACCCTGGCTGGTCCAGGTGGAGGAATCCGCCCATCACGTGGCCGAGGCCGACTGGCTCTGGTATAACCTCGCCACCCCGCCGCGCCTGGGCCTTGCCGCCCCGGTAAAAAAACTGCTGAAGTGCGCGGCCGACGTATTGAACGCAGGAGTTCCGTCATGACCCGCACCATCATGTGCCGCAAGTACCACGAACAATTGCCTGCCCTGGAGCGTGCACCGTTCCCCGGCGCCAAAGGCCAGGACATCTTCGACAATGTCTCCGCCAAAGCCTGGGCTGACTGGCAAAAACACCAGACCCTGCTGATCAACGAAAAACGCCTGAACATGATGAACGCCGAAGACCGCAAATACCTGCAGGGCGAGATGGACAAGTTCTTTTCCGGCGAGGATTACGCCAAGGCCGACGGTTACGTGCCGCCTGCTCAATAATTGATCAAAAATCGGGGTCGGCACGTAAGCGACGGTAATAATTAAATATTTTTTGAAAACTTGCTTGACGACCCCCTGAAAAACCCGTTTAATGCGCCCCGTTGCCCAGATAGCTCAGTCGGTAGAGCAGGGGATTGAAAATCCCCGTGTCGGCGGTTCGATTCCGTCTCTGGGCACCACTAATTAGTTTCAGGTGGTGCAAACGTCATCTGAAACACACAAAAAACCCGCCAAGTGCGGGTTTTTTGTTGCCTGGATTTTATGTACACAACCCAGGGCGATCCACTATCGCCCCGAGCCTATGCAACGCCAGTAAGCCGCCCGCCTACTTCAGCAAAAACACCATCAGCGGATTATCGTTCAGCCGCCCTTCAAAGCTTGGCGCTTGCTGCTCCATCGACGTCCCTTTCAATAGCGCTGCCTCCTTGCGCGGCACAATCACCCAGGATGGCCGTGGCAACGTGGTTAATTGCTCAAGCTGATTACCAGCGACGAACAGCGGCTGTTCATCGTGATCCAGGTTCATCATGTAGCGCACCGCCCAGGTATCGCGCCCCAGATTGACGAACACCAAGGGGCCTGGCTCGGCCACACGCAGCGCTTCAACTTGGGTGACAAACTTGCGCGTATCAAATTGCAGATCCTTGGCGGGGTCTATCACCACCACCAACAGCAGCCATTGCGCCGCCAGTGCGACCACGCTAAGCCACACCAACCGCAATGGACGACGCCAGGCCATCAGCGCCGCCACTTGCAACACCAGCATCGCGCCAATCATCAGCGGTAACGAAACGTCCGGCCAGTAGCCGTGCTTTTGCCAGGCATGCCGACACACAAACAGCACGACCACGCACAACGCCGGTAGCACCGCGACAAGCCCTTCGTAGCAGCGGCGCACGCCAATCAGCCAATGTTGCGCCTGAAGCAGCCCATAGGCGGCGACAGCGGCAAACATCGGCACCATCGGCAAGATGTAATAAGCGCGTTTGAAGTGCGGCACCGAAAGCCCGAGCAAAATCATCAAGCCACAGGCGCCAAGCCGCACCACCAGCTCAATATCGTCATTGACCCAGCGCTCAGACCAGCGATGACGCAGCGCAATCATCGTGGCCAGCGCGAGCGGCACCACCGGGAAGTAGCGGTACAAACTGAGCTTGAAGTAGAAGTAAAACGGCTCGCCACTCTCATCGAGGCGCCCGCTGACCTGCATCCTGAACACCTCATCGGCAAAGGCGTCGCCCCCGCTGAACCGCGCCAGCTTCATCAACACCCACCAGCACGCCACCAGCAACACCAACCCCACAACACCGTGAATCAGCACCTGCTTGACGCGCTCCCCCGGCCGGCCGAGCGCCCAGTACACGCACACCACGCCACACACCTCGATCAACCCAAGCGGCCCACGAATCGCGAACGCCAGAATAAATAACGGGAACACAGCAAGCTGCCTCAACCGCGACCCCATGCGCTCGCCGCTGTGCAGCAGGTAGAAACTGCCCACACATAGCAATGCGATCATCAGGTCCAGGCACACCGAGCGCGACTTGTCGAGCAATTGGGTGGTGAGCAGCGTCAGCAATACCGTCAGCCACGCCCAAGGTCGGCTAAATGGCACCAGCAAGCGATAGATCAGCGCAATCATGCCCGCCGAGGCAAGCGCCGTCGGCAGCACATTCGCGAGGTGGTTGGGCGCCCCGAACACGCCGGCAAACACGAAGCTGAAAAAGGTCGCGGTGCCCGGGTAGTCAGGGTAAGGCTGACCGTAGGTAGTAGGAAAAAGACTCGCGCCATTGCGAAACATTTCCTGCAGGAACAGTGCCCAACGCCCGTCAAACCCTTGGGGCTGCTCATCCCAGATGCCCAAGGTGAACAGCAATAAAGCGATCAGAAACAGGCCCAGGGACTCCAGGCGAAAACGGCTGCGGTGATCCATCGAATATCCTTTCAGTAGGCTGCTCCGACGCCATGGTGCCGACTCGGCCCCTGAATAGCGCCTGAACAAACCCGAACATTTATGGATTTATCGACCAGCGCGCCACACCAGTACCGGAATCAGCCGGATGTAGACTAGCTCGCCCATCAACTCAACGAGGGTTTGCAGAATCACCGCCGTTGCAGCCAGCCCGCGCACGTCTTCCGGCAAAGCCAGCGCAAGGGGCAAGACCACCAGAGAATTGCGGGTCGAGGCACTGAACGTGACCGCCCGCGCGGTCACGGCAGGCAACGCAAACAACCGCGCAGCCAGCGCGCCCATCAACGGCGCCAGCAACAAGAAGCCCACGTACACCGGCATCAGCGGCAACAGCACACCGATATCGCGCACCACCGAGGTAATCTGCGAGCCGATGACCACAAACAGCACCAGCGCCATCGCGGGCACCGGCAGCCAGGCCCAGGCGTCGTTCCACGCATTGATCACACTGGAGCGCCGCGCCAGGAACGTCGTCAGTACCGCCAGCATCATCGGCAGCACAATCAACAGCACAAACGCCTCCACGAACGGCTCTACTGCCACGACGACAGCGGATTGCGCGCCCAGCATGAAACCCAGGTACACCGGCAGCAGTACCAGTTGCAGCAGTAACAGCACTGGTGTTGCCGCCAACATCAGCCGCGAATCGCCTTTACCGATGTGGGTAAACACCACCACGTAGTCGATGCACGGCGTCAGCAACACCAGCAACGCCCCCACCAACAGCGCCGGGCGCTCCACCAGGCCACGGGTCAACGCCCACACCAGCAAGGGCACCAGGATGAAATTGGCCAACAGCAGCGCCGAAATAAAGCGCTTGTTGCCCAAGCCCTGGCGCAGGTCCAGAAACGGGATTTGCAGGAACATCGCGTACATCAGCACCGCGATGGCAGGCGTCACCAGTACGCCAAGACCGTGGGCTGCAAGCGGCGCAAGCACGCCGAATGCGGCCGCCAGCAGGACGGCGACGGAGTAGATGAGGATCTGATTGTGTTCGAGGGTGTCGCGGGTCATGGACTGACTTTGGCTGATGAACAGATCGCAAGCCTAAGCACTCAGGGGGCCGAGGTCGAGCATCGCGATATTTGTTACGCCCCTGCCGCGCTAAATTTGTTAATTTCGGTTTCTTATAAAAGCGCGTGGCCCTACAGCCCACACCAAAAGCGCAAGGATCAAGCCGCCCTATGAACCTGCCCACTCGACCAGCCCCAGAAGCATTCCGTGAGCCCGCCACCGACGGCTATCCCATCGGCGGCTTCACCTGGCGCCATATCAGAACCGACCCGACACGCCCGGTTGTCATCATCAACGCCGCCACCTCCGTGCGCTGCCGGCACTACTCACGCTTCGCCGACTACCTGTTTGCCAACGGCTTGGACGTCATCACGTACGACTACCGAGGCATAGGCGAATCCCGCAGTGGCTCGCTGCGCGGCTTCAAGGCGACGTGGTCGGATTGGGGCGTGCTGGATTTCGAGGCGATGCTGCAGCGCGCGCAACGGGAGTTTCCAGGGCAGCCGATTGACGTGGTCGGTCATAGCTTTGGAGGCTGTGCGGCGGGGCTTGGCGCTTCCGGCGCGGTGATCCGACGCATCGTCACCGTCGGCGCGCAGTTTGCGTACTGGCGCGACTATGAGGCCAGCGGGCGCTGGCGCATGTTTGCCAAGTGGCATGTGGTGATGCCGCTGGTAACTGCGCTGTATGGCTACTTCCCCGGTAAACGCCTGGGCTGGCTGGAGGACACACCGGCCGGCGTGGTGCACGACTGGGGCACGCCAACCCCCAGGTATGAGACGCGCCCCAGCGGGCGGGCGCTGAATGAGCTGCCGTTTGCCCGCGTGAAGGTGCAATTGCTGGCGATCAGCATCACCGATGACCCGTTTGGCACAGTGGCGGCCATTGAGCGTCTGCTGGGCTATTTTGAACACAGCGAGCGCACGCATCTGCGCATAGCACCTGAAGATATTGGCGAAAAAGCCGTCGGGCATTTCGCTTTTTTCCGCAGTGAATATCAGGACCGGCTGTGGCCGATTGCACTGGCGTGGATGCAACACGGTGAGTTGATGCAAGGCGCTCCCGGCCTGCGCGTTTAGAATCCCTTGGGATTTACCCCCAACCTGCGCTTCAATACCCACCCAGACCCAGTACCCAAGGACGTTGAGCCCATGGCCTCGCCGAACAAGCAGCAAAAACGTGCCCACCGGGCAAAGGCCAAGGCCAAGCAAAACCGTACCCAACGCAGCGTGGCGACCAAGCCGGATGCGTTCGCCGGCGATGACAGCCGCATCGACCTTGAGTCGGTGGATTTGACCGAGTTGTTTATGGAGATGCGCACCGCGGGCGAAACCAGCCTGCAGGCGCTGTGTGCAGTATTCCTGGCGCATCCGTTGTTGGCGTTGGTGCTGGAGCAGGAAGGCGAAGAAGAGGCTACCGACTTCATTCTCGCGGCACTGATCGAGTACCGGCAGTGGGCGACGGACAGTGACGATGAGGCGGCAGCGCTGGCGTGGATCGAGTCGCCGGAGTTTCAGGCCGATTACGTGGCGGCGTCCCAAGCGCTCACCAACTCGCCAGACTGACACAAAACCAAATGTGGGAGCGGGCTTGCCCGCGAAAAGCGGTGGATCAGTCGCCAGATGTGCTGGCTGATCTACCGTAATCGCGGGCAAGCCCGCTCCCACATTTGCATTGCGGTGCATTGAGCACCGCATTTCATTACATCAATTGAGTACGGCAGCGCCTACCCTCTGCGCCTTGCGACGGCTCGCCACAAACAACCCCGCCAGCACCACCAGCAAGCTCAAAATCCCGGTCGCAATAATCTCGACCCGGTGCGCTTCCTGAAACAGCATGATGGTCAGCGTACCGACGATGAACACCATTACCGCGTACGTCAGGCCAGGGAACAGCCACATCTTGAACACAATCTTCTCGCCCGCAGCCGTGCGCTTCTGGCGCATGCGCAGTTGCGACACCGCGATCACCAGGTACACCAGCAACGCGATGGCACCGGAGCTAGCCAACAGGAACTCGAACACCGCCGCCGGGGCGACGTAGTTGGCGAACACGGCCAGGAACGCCGCGCCAGTGGACAACAGCACCGCACAGTAAGGCGTGCCGCTTTTGTTGGTACGCTTGGACATCGCCGGTGCATCACCGCGACGACCCAGGGAGAACAGCATGCGCGAGGCGGTGTACAACGCCGAATTCAGGCAGCTGGTCACGGCAACCAATACCACCAGGTCGACGATCAGCTTGGCGTTCGGAATGCCCATGCGTTCCAGCACAGTCTGGTAGGAACCTACGGCAGCCAGCGTCGGATCGTTCCATGGCACCAGCGACACAACAATGAAGATCGACAGCAGGTAGAACAAACCAATCCGCCAGATCACCGAGTTGGTGGCCTTGGTGATTTGCTGGCCAGGGTTCTTCGATTCGGCCGCAGCGATGGTGACAATCTCGGTACCCATGAACGAGAACATGGTGGTCAGGATGGCCGCCAACACCGCGCCCATGCCATTAGGCATAAAGCCTTGGGTGTCGAACAGGTGGGACACACCGCTGACCTGACTGGTCGGCAGGAAGCCGAAAATTGCCGCCAGGCCGAGGATCACAAAGCCCACAATCGCCACGACTTTGATCAGCGCAAACCAGAACTCGAACTCACCGTAGTTCTTCACGCTGAACAAGTTGGTTGCCGTGAGCAGCAACGTGATGATCAAGGTAAAGGCCCAGATCGCCACATCGGGGAACCATGCATTAAGGATGGTCGCAGCGGCGTTGGCTTCCAACGGAATCACCAGCACCCAGAACCACCAGTACAACCAGCCAATGGTGAAACCGGCCCAGTGGCCAATCGCGCGGTCGGCATAGGTGGAGAACGAACCGGTATCCGGCGAAGCCACGGCCATTTCGGCGAGCATGCGCATCACCAATACCACCAGCGTACCCGCAGCGGCGTAAGCCAGCAGTACGGCCGGGCCGGCGGCAGCAATCGCGTGGCCGGAGCCAACAAACAAACCGGCACCAATGACGCCGGCAATCGACAGCATGGTGACGTGACGCGGTTTGAGCCCCTGTTCGAGGTCATTGGAGCTTTGCGTACTACTCATTGACACACCTTTACGAGGAATTGCGAAAACGGTCCGCCCGGCCTGCGATCTTTCTCGTGAAAAGAAACCAACGGGGCGTTCTTTATTTTTTACGCAAGATTTGCGCCAAAATGTTACAGAGCCGCGATTGACGCGGGCTGTAGGACAATTCAACGTGAGCTGCAAGTCATTGAGAACAATGGCATTCCGCTATAGCGTTACCGTGCGACCCACATTCAAGACGCTCGGGCGCACCAAAAACACACACAAAAAGTGCGTGACGCCCCACAAAGGGGCTGATATGGACCGTTTGCCCGGTTAACCCTTCCAACACCCGCCCAAAGCTGGCACCATCGCGCCCTTTTTTACGCAAAGCCTGTGGATTTCTCGGGTTCAAACGTCTGTAGGTTGTTGATGGCGCGACACGCTGCTGCGCCGATGCGACACCCTGCCGCAGGCCACCCGTTAACCGTCCGCAGCGCTGTTGGCTGCCATCCGAACGCTATGCTAGCTTGGCGCCTCGCCAGGAAGGCGGCCCAACAGCAGGAATGCAATGAACACAATGAGGACCGCACATGGCCGAGGCCGCGCCCGCGCTTGAAATCCGCAACTTGCATAAACGCTATGGTGAGCTTGAGGTACTTAAAGGTATCTCGCTGACCGCCCGCGACGGCGACGTGATCTCGATCCTGGGTTCCTCCGGTTCCGGCAAGTCCACCTTCCTGCGCTGCATCAATCTGCTGGAAAACCCGCATCAGGGGCAGATCCTGGTCGCCGGCGAAGAGCTCAAGCTCAAGGCCGCGAAAAACGGCGAGCTGATGGCCGCCGACGGCAAACAGATCAACCGCCTGCGCAGCGAAATCGGTTTTGTGTTTCAAAACTTTAATCTGTGGCCGCACATGAGCATCCTCGACAACATCATCGAGGCGCCCCGCCGTGTGCTCGGCCAAAGCAAAGCCGAAGCCACAGAAGTGGCCGAAGCCTTGCTGGCCAAGGTCGGCATCGCTGACAAGCGCCACGCCTACCCTGCGCAACTGTCCGGTGGCCAGCAGCAACGGGCGGCCATTGCGCGCACCCTGGCGATGCAGCCCAAGGTCATCCTGTTCGACGAGCCGACATCGGCGCTTGACCCGGAAATGGTCCAGGAAGTACTTAATGTGATCCGCGCGCTGGCCGAAGAAGGCCGCACCATGCTGTTGGTCACCCATGAAATGGGCTTTGCCCGTCAGGTGTCCAGTGAAGTGGTGTTCCTGCACCAGGGCCTGGTCGAAGAGCAAGGATCGCCACAGCAGGTGTTTGAAAACCCGCTTTCGGCGCGCTGCAAACAATTCATGTCCAGCAACCGCTAACGGAGCAACATGCATGCAGAACTATAAAAAATTCCTTCTGGCCGCGGCCGTTTCGATGGCGTTCAGCGCCACGGCCATGGCAGAAACCTTGAAAATGGGGATCGAAGCGGCCTACCCGCCCTTCAACAATAAAGACGCCAGCGGCAACGTCGTCGGCTTCGACAAAGACATCGGCGACGCCCTGTGCGCGAAGATGAAAGTCGAGAAGTGCGAAGTGTATGTGTCCGACTGGGACGGCATCATCCCGGCCCTGAACGCCAAGAAGTTCGACTTCCTGGTGTCCTCGCTGTCGATCACCGATGAGCGCAAGCAGGCCGTCGACTTCACCGACCCGTACTACTCCAACAAGCTGCAATTCATCGCGCCTAAAGCGACTGCGGACTTCAAGACCGACGCCGCCTACCTGAAGGGCAAGGTCATCGGTGCACAGCGCGCGACGTTGGCCGGTACCTACCTGGAAGACAAGCTGCCGGACACCGAGGCCAAGCTTTACGACACCCAGGAAAACGCCTACCTCGACCTGACGTCCGGCCGCCTTGACGGCATCCTCGCCGACAAATACGTGCAGTACGAATGGCTCAAGAGCAAAGACGGTTCGGCCTATGAATTCAAGGGCGACCCCGTTGTAGAAAGCGACAAGATCGGGATCGCCGTGCGCAAGGGCGACCCGCTGCGCGAGCGCCTGAACAAAGCTTTGGCAGAGATCAAGGCAGACGGCACCTACAAAAAGATCAACGACAAGTACTTCCCGTTCAGCATCGAATGATCTGAACGGCCTGCCCGACGCGCTGCTTGAGCGCGTCGGCTTTTAGCAATGCCTGCCGCGATATGAAAACACCATGAATTTCGATCTCTACGGATTCGGCCCGGCGCTCGCCGCCGGCGCGCTGATGACCGTCAAACTGGCACTCACGGCTTTATGCCTGGGGCTGGTGCTGGGCCTTGCCGGCGCCTTGGCCAAGACGTCCCCGTACAAGCCGTTGCAATGGCTTGGCGGCGTTTACTCGACCATCGTTCGCGGCGTGCCGGAACTGTTGTGGGTGTTGCTGATTTATTTCGGCACGATCAATGCGATGCGCAGCCTGGGTGAAATGCTCGACATCCCCGACCTGTCGCTCAGCGCTTTCGCGGCCGGCGTGATCGCCTTGGGCCTGTGTTTCGGGGCTTATGCCACCGAGGTGTTACGTGGCGCGATCATCGCTATTCCCAAGGGCCATCGCGAAGCCGGTGTGGCATTGGGCCTGTCGAAGTTTCGCATCTTCACCCGTCTGATCATGCCGCAAATGTGGCGCATCGCCCTGCCGGGCCTGGGCAACTTGTTCCTGATCCTGATGAAAGACACCGCGCTGGTCACCGTCATCGGCCTGGAAGAAATCATGCGCCACGCCCAGATCGCGGTCACCGTCACCAAACAGCCGTTCACCTTCTATCTGGTCGCCGCGTTCATTTACCTGGGGCTGACGTCGCTGTCGATGGTCGCTATGCACGTGCTGGAAAAACGCGCCGCCCGCGGCTTCGTGAGGACGACGTAATGGAATGGGAAGTCATCTATAAGTGGCTGCCGAAGTTTATCCAGGGCGCCATTCTGACCCTGGAGCTGGTGGGCATTGCCGTGATTCTCGGGCTGATCCTGGCGATCCCACTGGGTATCGCTCGCTCGTCCAAGCGCTGGTATGTGCGTTCGCTGCCCTACGCGTATATCTTCTTTTTTCGCGGCACCCCGTTGCTGGTGCAGTTGTTCTTGGTCTATTACGGCCTGGCCCAATTCGACGCCGTGCGCGCAAGCTTCATGTGGACGTATCTGCGCGACCCTTTCTGGTGTGCCACGGCCACCATGACCCTGCACACGGCGGCTTATATCGCCGAGATATTGCGCGGCGCCATCCAGGCTATCCCGCCGGGCGAAATCGAAGCGGCGCGCGCGCTGGGCATGTCCAAGCCGAAAACGCTGTTCTATATCATCCTGCCGCGTGCGGCCCGCATCGGCCTGCCGGCCTACAGCAACGAAGTCATTTTGATGCTCAAGGCCAGCTCGCTCGCGAGCACTGTGACCTTGCTGGAGCTGACCGGCATGGCCAGGACCATCATTGCGCGCAACTACCTGACAGTTGAGATGTTCTTCACCGCCGGCGTGTTCTACCTGCTGATTTCCTACATCCTGGTACGCGGCTTCAAACTGCTCGAACGCTGGTTGCGCGTCGATGCTTGCCAGGGACGTTGAGGCGCGCTTCGCGGCGCTGGATGCGTTCCTGATCGAGCACCAAGGGCTGTGGCGACCACGGCCCTTTACGCATTCGCAATTACCCTGGGAACGCGAGTATCCCGAGCTTGCCCAGTGGTTACGCCAGCGCACTTTGGCCGATGCCGAAAGCTGTCACAACTGGCCTCACGACCTGCCGGCGCCCGCGCCTTTTCCACAGCTGGCCGAACAGGCGCTGCAGCTCAGTGCCGTGGACAGGTTACCGACACGGGCGCTGGAGCCGGCGCGTCATCGATTGAATGTCGACGTGCCGGGTCGCAAATGGCAACAGATAGAAGCTTTCGGCGCAGCACTCAACTTTACCCACACGCCCGGCCATTGGCTGGACTGGTGCGCCGGCAAAGGCCACCTTGGCCGCCGCCTGCTGCAACCCGGCCAACAGCTGACATGCCTGGAACACGACCCGGCGCTGATCGCCTCCGGCCAGGCATTAAGCGACCACCACCGCTTGCCCGTCACCCATTGCCTGCAAGACGTGATGGCCCAGGTGGCACTCAGCCCCGAACACACACCCGTCGCCCTGCATGCCTGCGGCGACCTGCACGTGCGCCTGCTGCAACTGGCCAGCGCGGCCGGTTGCAAGCAACTGGCACTGGCGCCCTGCTGTTACAACCGCATCAACGCCGACAGCTATCAAGCTGTATCCGGCACCGCACGCGCGTCGCAATTGCGGCTGTCGATTGATGACCTGGGCCTGCCGTTGAGCGAAACCGTCACTGCCGGCAACCGCGTACGCCAACAGCGGGATATCTCCATGGCCCGACGCCTGGGCTTCGATCAGCTACAGCGGCAATTGCGCAACTGCGATGACTATTTGCCCACGCCTTCCTTGCCCGCCCGCTGGCTGGATCAACCTTTCGCAGACTATTGCCAAGCACTGGCGAGCCTTAAAGGCTTATCCACAGGTGAACAGGATTGGCAGGCGCTGGAAGCGCAGGGCTGGCGCCGGCTGGCCGAGGTCAGAAACCTGGAGTTGGTCCGTGGGTTGTTTCGGCGCCCATTGGAGATGTGGCTGGTGCTGGACCGGGCACTTTTTCTGCTCGAACAGGGCTACAACGTTGAGATAGGCAGCTTCTGCGAAGCCACGCTGACCCCGCGCAATTTGATGGTGGTGGCTGAGCGCGATTAAAGGGCAAATTTTCCTACACGCGCCCTGTGGATAAGTCTGTTGATGAATTCTTTACGAGCGCTGTAACTATCAGCGCTACAGGCCAAAAGCCAAGCTGGTCATTTTTTGTTCACATTATAAAATGCACGCAAAACAGGCAGTTGCAGCGTGTTGAGAACGGCTCCACAAAATGGCTGTTTCGTGACACCCACGACCAACCGATTGTGCATAAGCATCGGGCGTAAAGCATATAAACCACGCTTAAGCCGTTCTTTTGGGCGCCTTCAACAACCGGCAAATTTCGTTGATATCGTCGCTGGCCAGGTGTTTCGCAACGTTATCCAACGGGTCGGCGGCAAACGCCAGCGCCTCGTTGATCGCCACGTCACGGTGAACCTCCAGCGGAGCCTTGCCGAGGTGCTGTTTGAAGGCCTCAACCATGTCCAGGCTGAATGCATTGCTCTCATCCACCTGATTGACCACCACATGCACGGCAGACGGGCGCTCACCGGCAAGGTGCGGCGCAAGCAATACATCCAAGTGATCGAGCGTGCCAAGGCACGCGGCATCCGCCTGCACAATCACCAACACCACGTCGGCAACGTTCAGCGCTTGATGAAAGTAGACGTTGTTGCCAGCCGGCGTATCGATGATCACCGTTTGCCGCTCGCTCAGGCCCAGCGACAAGAGGCGTTGAGCCAGCCAGGTCGGCTCGTGCTTGAGCCAGCGCTCGAGATTTTCCTGCTGCTGGACATCGATATCGCCAAAGGTGAGCACTTGGCAACCGGCGAAACCGAGCTGTTGCAACGGGCTCCACTGCCCATGCTCCAGGCTGGTGCGGCCGATACCGGGGAGCGCCGCGCTGACGCCGAAGTGATGGTGCAAGGCGTTCTGCGGGTCCAGGTCCAGCGCCACCACCGATTCGCCGTGGCGCTGCAGACCGCTGCTCAAGGCTGTGGCCAATGTGCTTCGGCCGACACCTCCATTCATCGACACCAGCGCGACGATTTTCGGGCGCAGTGCTGCCAGATCAATGGCTTGAGCGTGTGCGTGGGGGGATGGGTCGGTAGGCACGCTGCCGAAAAAGTGCATGCGCGCATTGATGCCTTGGGCATCGTGGGTGACGTTTTTGCCGAACAACGTCAAAAGCTCTTCACTCAGGCTCATGGCCTACTCCTCACGACGCAGCGTAAAGACGTGAAGGTCGGCAAGCAGGCACTTACCGCAGGTCTTATTATTGGCGTCTTAGTGACGCATTCTGTGACAGGTGCGGCGAAGTGTCATTATTTTGATGTTTTGACTGGTTGTTTTTTAGACAAACGGTAAATAGTCAAATTAATGGCCGCGCACGTTTTAACGCATTCTCGCGCTCAACGCACGACACAGCGCATTTACGTCCTGGCATCCGGCGCTATCAAGCACCGGGTCGAGCGGGTCTCGACCGTAAGCCTGCGCCTCTCTGAACGAGGGATCGCGTTGAACCGTGCCCAACACGGCATCACCCAGGCGCAATTTGAAAACGCCCGCCATGTCCTGGCTGAACGCGTGAGCGCCGTCGACCTGATTGATCACGTAAAACCGTTGAGGCGGCGATTCACTTGCAAGGTAGGGCGCGAGCACTTCGTCCATCTTGGCCAATCGGCGAAACGAAGCCGCGTCGGGCTGAACGACCACCAGCACCGCATCCGCCACCGACATTGCCTGGCCGAGATACACCGTGTTGCCCGCAGGGACGTCGATGACCACCGTGTCCTGGCCATTGAGCCCGAGGCCGGCCAAACGCTTGCCGAGAAAATCGAGGTCCTGCCCCAGCCAACGATTCAGGCTTTGTTGCTGCACGGCGTCGGTTTCACCAAAGCTGACCAGCCGGCACCCGGCAAACCCTCGTTTGGGCAAGGCGTGCCAGGTTTGATTGAGCAAGCTGGTCGCCCCCAGGCCAGGTAGATCAAACCCCGGGCACAAGTGATGACGCAGCGCGTTTTGCGGGTCCAGGTCCAGCGCCAGCGCTGGATGCCCCTGGCGCTGCAAACCGCTGGCAAGCGCGGCGGCCAACGTGCTGCGCCCAACGCCGCCGGTAGCAGAAACCACCACCACGACCTTGGGCGCCGAGGCGTGCGAGTACACCTCGCCACGCGGGCCTTCGACTACGTGGGGCGGGTGAGCAGAAGCGGCCGTCCCTTGGTTCAATTGATCCAGCAAACGCTGCAAGGGCTCGGCCACCGAGGGCTCGCGCAAAGAGGGTTCAGCCAGCGCGGTGTAAAGTTTTGAAATGTGATCTGCACGCCCCACTGACTGCTCCTCCCGTTCTCATCGCTGATCAATTAAGGCGCGCATTGTGTGATATCACACTGATGGTGTCAGTATTTTGGTGTTTGTAACGAATTCCTTTCAGATGAGCGGCATGGCGCCATTTTTATGGCTGCAAGCCAATACCTAAATATTATGTTTTAAATCAACACACTAAGTATTATTTGTGTGTTTTTTGACCAGCTCGTGATTCATGACAACCGCTCTCAAACCTCTTTCGTATCAGCAAGTACATAAATCTCAGGCCAACACATAACGAGACAAAACCGAGTCTGCGAGACACAGCCCAGATACCTGCAAGGCATTCAATGACCTCACCCCACCATTGACGCCCCAGAGGACAGCACCATGAACCCGAACAACTGGAAACATTGCATTGCCTTAGGCCTGCTTGCCTTGACCCTCGGCACCCATGCCGAGGCAAGCCAAAAGCCGGACATCCAGCGCGTACTGTCAACCACCGAAGGCGCCCGCTCGGGCTGCGGCGTGGTGAATGCGCGAATGACCTACCTGGATTCGAAGGGCCAGACACAGGTGTTGGACTACATGAAATTTACCGACACTTGCGGGGACGGAAATTGAGGCCGATTTGAGGCCCCGGAGACGACGAAAAAGCAGTGATCGCAAAAAAACCTTCGCCTCTGCAAAAATAGTCAGAATTCAGGGGTTTACAGATGCTTGCCAATCGCTATAATCGTCGCCCTAACACGCCGGTATAGCTCAGTTGGTAGAGCAACTGACTTGTAATCAGTAGGTCCCGGGTTCGACTCCTGGTGCCGGCACCATATAAGACGAAGCCCTCACAGCAATGTGAGGGCTTTGTTGTTTCTGGCGTAAGCATCAGCTCCCTCGGTTCACCCGCAGCTGTTCACATCGACTGTGATGTCGTTCGTCTCTGCGCTCATTTGCGCCCCCTCCCTCAGCTGAGGCCTCATCCCCTATCAATAGCTTCTGGTCCGGCTGAAAAACGACTTTGCCCTACCGAATGATTGATGGAGAATGCGCCACGGCAAGGAGCGCTGCACTTGAGCGGCTCGTCATGCACACATTTCATCATTCAATTACCAACGGAGCGGTGCGTGATTAATCGCGACAATTCATTCGACCTGATCAGGCACCTAGCGGCGCTGGCAGTTCTTGTAAGCCACCACTACGTACTTTCCGGCCAGCAAGAACCCATGTTGCAGGGCTACAACTCGTTAGGGGCGATTGCCGTATTGGCATTCTTCGCCATATCCGGCTTCCTCATCACTCAAAGCTTTCTAAATACTCGCAGCTTCTACCACTACATGGAGAAGCGAATCGCGCGAATTTTTCCTGCCTTGATCGCCTGCGCATTTGTGATGGTGTACTTCTGCGGGCCTGCATTCAGCAAAAACGGTTTGGGCTATGCATTCAGCCTGGAGTCGTTGACAGACTTCTTGAAAGTGTCGGCGTTTGGCCGCGCAGACATAGGCGACATCACCCGCACCTTCATATTTAAAGATTCGTTCAACGGAAGCTTGTGGTCGCTGAAAATTGAGTTTGGTTGCTACGTGCTGCTCGCGCTGGCGCTGCTGGTAATGCGCAGGGCAGCCGTACCGCAGATCATCGCACTCGCCTTTTGCATAACCACCTACCTATGCAGCACGTCAGCGCACCCGATGGCGCCGAAGCTACTGGTGTACTCAACCGTCGGGATTGCATTCTTCGTAGGGTCTTCGCTGTATTTCTATCGAGCTGCATTCAGCAGCGTGAAAGCGAAACTATTGATCGGCATTCTGTCGGCGGCACTTGTTCTGGTCTCCCTGAACACACCGTTGGTTATGGTGTTTGCAAGCATCGGAGTGAGTCTTCTGGTGCTGTCACTTGGGACGTTGTGCAAAGATCGAATCATTAAATCTCGATTCGATATTTCGTATGGGATGTATCTCTACGCCTTCCCCGTGCAGCAACTCATGATCAATACGACGGCGCTGAGTTTCTACGCTTCCATGCTGGCAACCGTGGCAGTTGTCATCGTGCTGGCCAGCCTGTCGTGGCTGTTTATCGAGAAGCCTGCGCTGAACTATGTGCATCGAAAATCCCGGCACCAAGAAAGCGCTACAACAATGGCATAGAGCAGTTTCACGTTGTGATGGTTTGAACTTCGCGGCCTGTTGCCTGGGGATTTCTGGCTTTCGACACGACTGACGCTCGGCTGCGAACTCAACGACCACGCTTGAGAATCCGATTTTGAGGCAGGCGCCAAAAGCGCCACGCCGTCGTTAAATCAACGAACGTGATAGCTCTCACTCGATAGGGGCGTCTCACCAATAACTGCACTTCAGGCGTCACCTCTTGGTGATGGTAAAGGCGGTGAAGGTGGGAGTCGCCCTGCAATGCTGGGCAATAGGATGTGAATGTGGGGGCCGGGGTGGCGCTATCGCGGGCAAGCCCGGCTCCCACGGGGATCGACGTGGGGCTTTTTTTCAGTGCCCCGCGCTTTGGCCGCCGTCCACGTGCAGGATCTCCCCGGTGACGAACCCGGCGTTCTCCAGGTAGATGATTGCCTGGGCAATATCACTCGCTTCGCCCATGTGCCCGACCGGATGCAGGTTGCCCAATGCCGCGTGGGTTTCTTCACCGTGCATCGGCGTCTTGATGATCCCGGGGCTCACCGCGTTCACGCGAATGCCGCGTTTGGCGTATTCGATTGCCAGGGATTTGGTCGCTGCGCTCAAGCCGCCTTTGGTCAGCGAGGCCAGCACCGACGGCACACCGTCAATGGCGTGGTCCACCAGGCTGGTGGTGATGTTGACGATGTGCCCGGCGCCCTGTTTGAGCATTTCGGTGATCGCCAGCTGGGTGATGTAGAAGAACCCGTTGAGGTTCACGCCCAGCACATTTTTGTAGTCTTCGTGGGTGTAGCGGGTGAAGGGTTTGGCGACGAAGATACCGGCGTTGTTGACCAGGCTGTCGATGCGGCCAAAGCGCGCCACGCCTTCGCGGATTACGCGCTCGGCGGTGGCCGGGTCGGCGATATCGCCGGCCACGGTAAGAATTTCCGGATCCGTCGACGGCATGATCGACCGCGAAGTGGCAACCACACGGTAACCCAGCTGGCGGTAAGCCTCGACCGCAGCAGCGCCAAGGCCCTGGGATGCGCCGGTAATCACAACGACTTTTTTCGAATTGCTCATGATGAAACCTCTGTATGGAAAGTGAGATGGTTCAAGCAGCCACGGCGGACATTTCCCGCAGCATCTGTTCGTAATAACTGACTGATTGCGACCCGCAGACCAGCTGACGACCATTGAGGACCATGGCCGGCACGGCGTTGATGCCGCGCTCGCGGTAGAACGCTTCAAGCTCGCGCACTTCATTGGCGCAGTCGGCAGAGGCCAGCACCCTTCGTGCGTCCTCAATGTCCAGCCCGGCCTCGGCGGCTAAACGTGCGAGGGTTTCGTGATCGCTGAGGTTCTGGCCGTCGGTGAAAAAACCGCGCAACAGCATCTTTTTCAACACGATCTGCCGCCCTTGCGGCAACGCCCACAGCAGCAGCCGATGCGCATCGAAGGTGTTGTAGAAGTGGCTGCGTTTTTCCAGGTCAAAGGTGAAACCGATGGCATCGCCGCGCTCCATCAACATCCTTTTGCCGCTGGCGACGTCTTCAGCGCTGCGCCCGTATTTGCGCATCAGGTGGGCGACGGCGTTTTCACCCTCGGCCGGCATGTCAGGGTTGAGTTCGAAGGGTTTAAAGGTCAGTTCAACCTTAACTTCGCCCGCCAGGTTGGCGATGGCTTGCTCTAACGCAGTAGCGCCCAGGGCGCACCACGGGCAGACCACATCGGAGATGAAGTCGATGGTGACGGGCGTGCTCATGACGGATTTTCCGCGAGCTGTTTACGGTATTGAGTGGTGGTGACGCCGGCGTAGCCCCAGTTATCGGTATCGACTTCTTCGATGACGATGTGGGTCAAGTCGGGGCGTTTGTTGAGCACGCGTTCGAGGGTTTCAGTGAATTCGGCAATGACCTGGGCTTTTTGCTCCGGGGTAACGCCGTCACGGGTAACGCGCAGGCTGACAAAGGGCATGGCAGTGGCTCCAGTGGCCGGCCATCGGGGTGATGGGCGGGCAGGGCTAATTTAGGCGTGCGCCTGGTGGGGATAAAGATGGGCTGGAGTACTTCATTAGTGACGCGGTGTAACGGATGTATTAGGTAATACCTTCAAGTATCGCGCCTGGCGTTTTTTTCGGTATAACCGACAGCTCTGCGCTGGGACCGGACTTCCATGAACGCCCTGAAACTGATCTGTCTGCTCGTCATTTTCCCGCTATTGCTCGCCGCCCTCGGTGTCTGGGAGCGCGAACGTGCTGCCGAGGCATCCACCAGCATCATCGTCTACAGCGCCAAGGTGAACGCCGCTAAACAGCAGTTGCAGGCGCTGGCGGCGCAAGATCCAGCGGCGTTGGTCGACCTGGGCAAAGAGAAAATCAGCGTGCAACTGGCGCTCTCGCGCCTGGATAACGTTGAAGCCGAGCTGCCGACTGCTCATCGCCTAAACCGCGCCCTGCGCGAGCTGGCACCGTGGGTGATCGGCCTGGGGTTGCTCGCGGCGTGCATCGGCCTAGCTGCGCTGGCCGGCACTCAGTGGGCAGGTCAACGCGCGCAGCAGTCGCGGGAGAAATTGCTGCAGGTGTTCTCCCTGGGCAGTCGGCTGTTGCCTTTTGGGCTGGTGAGCCACGTGGTGGCAATGGCCGCGACGTTGGCGTTGGTGCTGATTTACGAAGGCCTGGCGATGTGGCATGTGGGACGCCTGGGCAGCGGCGAAGTCAAGTTGATGGCGACACTGGGCGTGTTGGCCGCTTTCAGTGTGTATTCAATCTGGTCGCTGCTTAAACAACTGCGCTACATGCTGGGGATGTTCAAGCCCGAACCGCTGCAAATGTTCGGGCAGGCCGTTACACCCCAGCAGGCACCCGAGTTATGGCGCCATGTGCGCGAACTGGCCGGCCAACTGGGTGCATTGGCGCCGGATCATATTGTGGTGAGCCTGGCCCAGGGCTTTTACGTGACCTCCAGCGAAGCCAGCGTAATGCCCGCCGAAACGCGATTGAGCGGGCGCACCTTGCATGTGCCGCTGCTGCACCTGGGCCTGCTGAGCCGTGAAGAAATCGGCGCGGTGATCGGCCACGAACTGGCGCACTTTGTGGGTGAAGACACCGAGTACAGCCTGCATTTTCTGCCGATCTACGACGGCGTCGACCGCAGCCTGCGGGCGCTGCTGGAAACCATGCAGGCCAGCGACCTGATCCAGGGTTGGCTCATGCGCCCTTCGTTCATGTTCGGCCTGTTTTTCATGCAGCGGTTCGATCACGCGGTAAATCACTGGAGCCGAGAACGCGAGTTGCTGGCAGATGCTGCCGGCGCCCGGTTAGTGGGGAATGCGGCGGCGGCCTCGGCGTTGTTGCGAATCTCGGTGCTGCATGCCCACATCGAGCAGGCGTTGCTGACTCTGTGTGACACAGCCACAGAGGATGACTTGCCGGGCGCGGTGCTTACCGCATTGCGCGACACACCCTTGCAGCTGCCGCCCGAAGCGCTGGACATTCACCAACCGCACCCGACCGACTCTCACCCATCAAATGGCGAACGCTTGCAAGCTTTACAAGTGCACGTGGAAGACGCCGTGCACAGCGCCACGCGCGCAGTGGATGTAGCTGCTGCGAATGCGCAAATCGATGCGTGTTTCAGTGCGCCGCTTAGCGTGCGGGTACAACTTTCGCGCGATCTGAATGCGCTGGCAGAGACCGAAAACACTGCGCAAACCGAGCTGTTGGAAAGCATGGTGACGTCCACTACAGGCGAATGCTCGCTGCATGAAGGCGGCCGGTGGCGGGGCACGCTGATGGCGGTGTTGGCAGTGCCGTTCGTGTTGCTGGGGTTAGCCATCATGAGTCGGCCCTGGCTTTCCCCGGAAAAATTCAAAGGCACCCCGCTATCGGCCGTGGGCGCCGGCGCGGCGATCGGCAGCATCGCGCTGATCTTTTTATGGATGGGCATCCGCCGCATCAAGCGCGCACCGCAAACCGCGCTGCGCCTGACGCCGGAGCATTTTGTGTTCGCCAACCTGAAACACCCCTTGCCCATCGAACACATTGCCGATGTCAGGCTGCAGTTTGCCCACGGCGTCTGGGTCACGGTAGAACTGACGCCCGAAGCGCCATTACCCGAGCGATGTAAAACCGCATTCGGCGTACCCGGAGCGCGGGTCAACAAGAAGAAACGCCAAGTGCTGCTGCAGATGGCCCAACTGTGCATCGCTAACCAGAAAATCGAGCCTTACGAAGGGTTGGCGATGATGCTCAACTACCTGAATGCCTCGCTCGCCCGCAAAATTTTGCAAAACCGCCAAGACTGAAGTGCAGGCATAAAAAAACCCCGAACCAGTCGGGGTTTTTGATCGCCTGAAATCAGGCGCGACGCCAAATCAATTAGAAAACGTTGATCGGGTAATCGGCGAACAGACGGATTTCGTTACCGCCTACGTTGTAGTTGCTGGCGTTGCTGGAGACGCGCAACCAGGACGCACGAGCGCGCAGGCTCAGGTCTTTGGCTGGGCCGCTCTGAACGACGTATTTGAACTGGTTGAAGATTTCACGCTCGGTGCCACTGCCGCGGTTGGAGCCGTCGTCAATGTTGGTGCCGCGCACGTAAGCAATGTTGTAGGTCAGGCCAGGCACGCCGAAGGCGCTGAAGTCCAGGCCGTAGCCTGCTTGCCAGGAGCGCTCGTCCTTACCGTTGAAGTCGGACCAGTAGGAGTTGGCCAGCAAGATGGTGTTGCCGCCATCGCCGATGCCGCCAGCGTTGCGGTAGCCGCCGTACAGATAACCGGTGTCGCCGGTGCTGCGCTGGTGAGCAACGGTGAAGCTGTGCGGGCCAACAGCCCAAGTAGCGCCCAGGCTCCAGATTTTGTTGTCGCGAGCGTCGGCGTCACCTTGGTTTTCAAGGGCGAAGCTCTTGTCCAGCTTGGTTTTGTAGCCGTTGAAGTCAAAGGTCAACGATTGCTTCTCTGGCAGGGCCAGTACGTAGTTGACGTTGACGTATTGCTTCTTCAGCACGTCTTGCATGTCGGAGGCGTACAGCGCGGCCGACAGGCTTTCGGTGAATTTGTAGCTACCACCGATGTAATCAATGCTTTTCAGGCGACCGCTGTCGGTGCCTTCGGCGCTCTTGCGCGCTTCCTTGGTGAAGTGACCAGCGTCCAGTTGCAGGCCGGCGATCTCTTTGGAAACGATCGAGGTACCTGTGTAGGTTTCCGACAACAGGCGGGAGTTGTCGTACTGCAGAACAGGGACTGCCGGGAACTGATCACCGTACTTCAGCACAGTGTTGGAAACCCGGAATTTGACGGCTGCGCCGCCCTTGGACAGATCGTCGGCAGGTGCGCCGTTACGTGTCGTGCCATCCGCGCGCGTGGTGGCTGCGCCTTCTTTAAAGAAGTCGATACCGCCCGCGCCTGCGCGGCCTCGGCCACCATCCAGGCGAATGGCGTATTGGCCGATCACGTCAACACCCACACCGACGGTGCCTTGGGTGAAGCCGGATTCAAATTTACCGATGAAGCCCTGGCCCCACTCGGCTTTGTCTTGCTTGCCGTTTTTGTAGTCACGGCTGATGTAGGCGTTACGTGCTGCGATGTTCAGGTGGCTGTCGTCAACAAAACCCTTGGATTGCTCCTGGTCGTTTGCCATTGCCTGAGTAGCGCTCAAAATCCCCAGAGCGATCAGACCCATCCGTTGCTTCAACATTTCTTATATTCCTTATTACTGGTTGAGTACGCGCTGTGACACCAGGCTCCGTGTCGCTTTTCTGGTGTCGACTTTTTCCGGAAAAAACAAAGCCCGCGGACGACTGAACTGCCGCGGGCCTTTTTTTATTGGATAAGTCATGGCGGTTAGCCACAGGCGTTGGGCGCAATCCTATGCGCGCGTTGAACTATGTGTCAATTTCGTGAATCGTCTGTATTTAGGCGAAATAATTCTAAGCAACGGCCTACAGCGCTTGTGTGAAAGCCAGAAAATCGCTTTTAGGCGCTAAAAAAACACATCGAGTAACACTTTCCAAAGCCTACTTTTTTGGGAATGCATAACGCGCGCAAATGCAAAGCATTACCATTAACGCGCACATTCCTTCCCGAACTTTTTTGGATAGATTCCTCCATGCCAGTCTCTCGCCTGACGCCCATTACCCTTGGGCTTTCTGCTCTGCTGTCTGCTGGTTTTGCCTGCGCCACCACGATTTTGCCGCAAACCTCGATCAGCACCGAAGTTGACGAAGACGACCCACGCGTCAAAGAGACCCACACCGCCACCCGCACTGCCACGTCAGTGCGTTATGTGCCGCAGGCCATCGATTCGGTAAAAACCGAAACCCTGCGCGCCTACGGCACCAACGATCTGGGCCAGGCGTTAAGCGGCATTCCCAACGTAAGCAGCGGCGCCGACACGCGCTTCGACAGCCTGCGCATTCGTGGTTTCGACGCAAGCAACGACTTCTACCTGGACGGCATTCGCGACGACAGCCAATACGTGCGCGACCTGCATAACATCGAACGCATTGAGGTGCTCAAAGGCCCGGCAGCCGTGCTGTACGGGCGCGGCGGTCAGGGCGGGATCGTCAACCGCGTGAGCAAATTGCCCACCACGGGTCACCCCTCCAGCATCGAAGCCCAGGGCGGCAGCCATGATTTGCGCAGCCTGTATGCCGACCTCAGCACCGACCCCACAGACGACATTAGCCTGCGCCTGAACATGGGCAATCAGGACAACAACAGTTTTCGCGATGGCGTCAGTGGCAATCGCCAGCTGTTTGCGCCATCGATGAGCTGGCAACTGACGCCCGACCTCAATTGGTTGGTGCAATACGAATACAGCCGTTACAACCGCACGCCGGACCGCGGTATTCCCGGAGTCAACGGGCGCCCGGCAGACGTGAGCCGCAGCGCCACCTATTTTGATAGCCGCGATTACATCGACGACAAGTCTCAGTCGCTGCGCTCCAGGCTCGCTTATGAACTCAACGCCAACTGGCAACTGCGCCACACCTTGGGCGTGTTCAAGCTCGACAGCGATTTCGACAACACCTACCAGACCGGCTACGACCCGAAAACCAACAAGGTCACGCGCCAGCGCTGGCAGCAGGATTTGACCACCCGCAATGTATTCAACAACCTCGAGCTGGAAGGCGCTTTCGACACCTTCGGCCTGGAGCACCGCCTGCTCACCGGCCTGGAGCTGGGCAGCCAGCGCCGCGACCCGAAACTGTATACCGCCACCGCCGTCAATCGTGGCGGCCAAGCCGTGCCGAGCCTGGATCTCAACCAGCCCAACCGCCACCTGAGCCACAACGGGGCGATGAGTCTTTCAAGTTACAACCACACCGAAGTCGAAAGTCGCGCCGTGTACGTGCAGGACCAACTGCGCCTCAACGATCAATGGCAACTGCTGGCTGGCCTGCGCTATGACCATTTCGAAGTGGACACCACCAGCAAGGTGCTCAACACCCGGCAAGCTGTCGAAAGCCGCAGCACCAGCCCGCGCGTCGGCCTGGTATGGACGCCGCTGGAACATCACTCGTTTTATGCCTCGTGGAGCAAAACCTTCTCCCCCGCGGGCGGTGGCCTGATAGGTATCACGCCCAATGCCGCTGGCAGCGTCAACGACCTGAGCCCTGAACTGACCAAACAGAAGGAAATCGGCGTGAAGAGTGACTGGCTCGATGACCGCCTGAGCACCACCCTCGCCGTGTACGAGCTTGAGCTTTATAACCGCCGCACCAGCGACCCGCTCGACCGCACCATCACCCTGCTCACAGGCATGCAACGCTCACGCGGCGTGGAACTGACGGCCACCGGCAAGCTCGTCGGCAATTGGTATGTGCGTGGTGGTATCGGCCTGCAGGATGCCAAGGTCGAGAAGGACAACAATGGCTTTGAAGGCAAGCGCATCAGCGATGTGGCCAAGCGCAATGGCAGCTTGTTTATCACCTGGAAACCCGAGATGGGCTGGTACGCCGAAACCGGTCTGACCCTGGTGGGTGACCGTTACGCCGACAACCTCAACACCGTGGCGCTGCCAGGTTATGGGCGGTGGGACGCGTTGGCCGGGTTCCGCCAGAAGGAATGGGACGTACGCGCGGCGCTGAACAATATTGCCGATAAAAACTATTACGCTTCGGCCACCAGTGCGGCGCAGATCCAGCCGGGCGAGCCACGTAGCCTGGTTGTAACGGGCACCTACAGTTTCTAAAACCTCACACCCTGATGTGCGAGCGGGCTTGGCTGCGATGCTATCGCAGGCAAGCCGGCTGCCATCACTGATCTCAGTGCTGGTCAGTTTTTTAACAATTCACACAACGCGCGCACTTCATCCTCACTGAACAGCCCCGCCGGGTAACGTTCACTCATCACGCGGCGCAGGTCAGCTTGCCTGACCCGTCGCGAGCCGTTTGCCTTCAACCAGAGCGCCAACGCACGGATCGCATCACCGTTGACCCGCGTGGGGTGGAACGGGCGCGTGTAGATCAGGTTGATATCGGCATTCATTTCAGCGCTCTCTCCTACTGCGTGAGCGGCTAACTTACTCAAGGTTTGTGACAGAACTGCGCAGTCATCGCCTCGAGTCACTGTGACGACATCGATACAAGAGCTATGCCAATGTCCCGTATTTACAGGCATTCGGACACAAAAAAGCCCGCGGCCGTACAGGGCCGCGGGCTTGCTATTTGCGCTATGAACGGGTAGCGCCGGGCTGTTGCTCAGACGCTGTTACAACTGCACTCAGTTTTTGTGCGGCGCCGGTTGTTGTTGGGTCAGGCAATGGATATTGCCGCCACCCAGTAACAGTTCGCGCCCCGGCACTATCACCACTTCGTGCTGCGGGAACAGGCTCTGCAGAATCTGCTTGGCCTGACTGTCCAACGGGTCGTCGAAGCTTGGCGCGATGATGCCGCCGTTGACGATCAGGAAGTTCACGTAGGAACCGGCCAACCGTACGCTTGGGTTACGTTCCTGGCTACCGTCCACCGGGTCGACGCCCGCGCACTCTTCTTCGGTGGCATACAGCGGCCCCGGGATCGGCATTTTGTGCACTATGAACGCGCGCCCCTGGGCGTCGGTGCTGCTTTGCAGCACGTCCATGGCAGCGTGGCAACGCGCGTAGTTCGGGTCTTGCGGGTCGTCGGTCCACGCCAGCAGCACTTCGCCCGGACGTACATAGCAGCAGAAGTTATCCACATGACCATCGGTTTCGTCATTGAACAGCCCGTCCGGCAACCAGATGATCTTATCCACAGCCAGATTGGCGCTGAGCACCGCTTCGATGGCCGCGCGATCCAGGTGCGGATTGCGGTTGCGATTCAACAGGCATTCTTCGGTGGTGATCAATGTGCCTTCGCCGTCCACATGGATCGAGCCACCTTCCAGCACGAAGCCTTCGGTGCGGTAGCGCGGCGCACGTTCGATCTCGAGAATCTTGCCGCCTACCTGCGAATCGCGGTTCCACGGCGCGTACAGGCCGCCATCGAAACCGCCCCAAGCATTGAAATCCCAGTTCACGCCGCGCACTTCGCCGCTGTTGTTGATCACGAAAGTTGGGCCGGTGTCGCGCACCCAAGCGTCATCGCTGGACATTTCCACCACGCGGATGTTCGGCACGTCCAACCGCGCGCGCGCGTTTTCGTATTGCCCGGCCGAGACGCCCACCGTCACCGGCTCAAAGCGTGCGATGGCCTTGGCCACCGCCACGTGCGCAGCCTGCGCGGGCTTACCCCCCAGGCGCCAGTTGTCCGGCCGCTCAGGCCAGATCATCCAGGTTTGAGTCTGTGCTGCCCATTCGGCTGGCATGTAGAAGCCATCGGCGCGAGGTGTGCTGTGCAGGGTGGTCATGGCGTTCAGGGCTCCGAATGGGGTGAAAGACCGACTTTATAACGGATAGAAATCGGCTTTAAAAGGTAAAAAAGATGGAAATCACAAAACATCACGGCTAATAACCGATAACAATCGACTATTACAACTGCTCATCCAGCACCTTCGACAACATGTCGACGAAGAAGTCCACGCTGCGTTTGGACGTGACCATCGGCGGCTTGATCTTGAGGATATTGAGGTAGTCACCCGTGGGCTGCATGAAAATACCCAGTTCCCGTAACCGGTCACACAGCAACGCGGTTTCTTCGGTGGCCGGTTCAAGCGTATGGCGATCACGCACCAACTCCAGCCCCAGATAGAAGCCGGAGCCATGAACAGCGCCGACCAGTGAGTGACGATCGATCAACTGCTCCAAGCGCGCCTTGAAATGCCCGCCCACCACCTGGGCGTTTTCCCACAGCTTTTCTTCCTGCATCACGTCCAGCACGGCCATCCCGATCTGACAGCTGACCGGGCTGCCCCCCGACGACGAGAAGAAATACCCCTCGGCCTCCAGCGCTTCGGCTATTTCGCGCCGGGTGATCACCGCGCCCAACGGCTGGCCGTTCCCCATGCCCTTGGCCATGGTGATGATGTCCGGCACCACGCCCTGCTCTTCAAAACCCCAGAAAAAGTGGCCCATGCGCCCATACCCCACCTGCACCTCATCGGCGATGCACACGCCGCCCTGGGCGCGGACCCGCGCGTACACCTGCTGCAAATAACCCGGCGGCAGTGAAATGCCCCCCGCATTGCCGTAGACCGGCTCGCATATGAACCCTGCCAACTGGCGTTTACTCGCGGCGATTTTCGCCAGGTTGTGGTCCACGCTTCGCACGTAATCCGGCGCACTGTCCTGCCCACGGAACTCGCCGCGATAGGTGTTCGGCGCGGTCACCGGGTGCACCCAGTCCGGGCGGCTGCTCAATGCCTGCGGGTTGTCGGCAATCGAGGTCGACACCGCATCCGCCGCCACCGACCAGCCGTGGTACGCCTCCAGCACGCTGAGCATGTCGCGCCCGCCGCTGTAGGCCCAGGCCAGGCGGATCGCCAGGTCATTGGCCTCGGTGCCGCTGTTGACCAGAAACACCCGGTCCATGCCCTCTGGCGCCAATGCCAGCAAACGCTCGGAAAACTCGGCAATCGCCGCATAGTGAAAGCGCGAGTTGGTGTTGAGCAGCGACCATTGCCGCGCCGCCACCGCCGCCATGCGCGGGTGGCCATGGCCCAGCACGGCGACATTGTTGAGCATGTCCAGGTAGGAACGGCCCTGCATGTCGATCAGGTGGTTGCGCCAGCCACGCTCGATGCGCGGTGGGTCGACGTAATAGTGCTTCTGCGAGCGAGCGAAACTGGCATCCCGACGCGCCAACAGGGCTTTGGGGTCCAGCTCCGGCTCGGCATCGCAGGCCAGCCCCAGCAACGCAGCCGGCGACGGGCAGAGGGCTTGCCACGCCGGCGCCCTGGACGGGCTGCAGAACAACGGCGGCTCGAGCTCAGCACGGCATAACTGTACGGTGAGCGGAGCGTGCACCTCACCGAGCAGTTGCCCCTTCACCACCACCGAACCCGGTTTCAACGCGGTTCTCGCGCCGCCTATACGCAGGCTCAGTTGAGCTTCATGCAAGCACAGCAGACCATCGTCGCTTTGGCGCAACGTACCGCCAAAGGGCGCTTCCAATACGGTGCCATGAGGCAGATGCAACTCCACGTGAAGCGGGAAAGTCTGCGGCTCGACGGCACTGTCGGCACGCGTTCGCGACAACCGATATTGCCCATACCGACTGGCTGCCAGCCCATGCACGGTCGCCGCTTCATCCAATAACCGGCGGTCTATGCCGGGCAACTCCCAATTGCCGGCCTCGAAATGCGGGCTGAGTACACCCAGGTCGATCAGCGCGAACTCACGCCCTACCAGGCCCGGCAGCAACGGTGCAAAGTCTTGGCCGGCCATCGGCGGCAACGCTTGTGCGACACAGCTCAGGATCGCCGCCTCCATCAGCGCAAACGGCACCGAGGTCGCCACATGAAAAATTTCCCACTCGTGCTCGGCATTTTTCAGCAGGTAAGTATTGTCAGGATCAAGGCGTTGCTGCTGTTCGCTGCTGAGCACCAGCACCGCCGCGCGCGCCACAATCAGCGGCCATAACGCCTGTAACTCTTCGCGCAGCAATGGCGTCACCGCGTGGCAGGCCTGGACCGCCGGCAGGATGGCAAACGGGTCTCCATCGGCATGGTGCAACAGCGCCGCGCAGGTCACCGACAGGTCGGCAATGCGCCAGGTGTGCACCAGGTCGCCGAAATCAATCACGCCCTGGACCTGCCAACGCCGCTGGGCGTCGCGCTGCCAAACGACGTTGTCATCGGTGATGTCCAGGTGCACGGCTTGCCACGGCAGGTGATCGGCCAAAGGCTGAAGGCGCGTGTGTGCGTGGTTGGCCGCGCGCTCGATGGCGTCGCGGTGCGGCAGGTTATTCAGGTTGGCCAGCAGGTGCGTGATCAGTGCATGGGCGTGGCGCGGGTCCCACTGCAACGTGCGGTCCAGGCCCGGGTGCTCGAAATGCTCAAGTGCGCGGCTGACCTGTCCACACAGCTCACCAAAGCCTGCGATCACGTCACGGCCCAGGTGCGGCAGATGCGTCAGGGGCTGGCCGTCGATATAGTCCAGCAGCCGCAGGTGCGCGGTTTGCCCGCCCACGGTGACGCTCAGCACGTCTTCCCCGGTCAGTGCGCGGTTCACCTTGGGCACACGCACGTGCGCTTGCAGTTCATTGAGGGCGGCGTGCTGGGCCTGCAGTTCAATGGTGGCGTAGTCGCCCCGGCAGATCTTCAGAACGAAGCGGCCACGCTCGCTGTCAACTCGGTAATTGAGGTCTTGTTGGCTGCCCAGCGACTGCAAAGCGCCCGTCAAACCGTAATGTTGCTCGAGCAATTGCGCGGCTTGATCGGCGCTTATTTGTGGGCAAGGCAAACTGGCACGATGGATCAACGTGGCGAGCAACATGGTGGCGACCTCTGCTTTTTCAGGCGCTTATATCGCCATTGTTCGGGGCTGTTAATCAACCCCTCATGCATACCGGGCTTGCGCCGTCCCGATTCACAACTCAAGCTATGCCAACTTCGCCAAGTCTTCGTCTAAGGAAAAGGCCCTCGACATGCGTATTCTCATCACCGGCGGTGCCGGTTTTATCGGTTCCGCCCTGGTTCGTCACCTGATTCAAAACACCGAGCACGACGTGCTCAACCTGGACAAACTCACCTACGCCGGCAACCTGGAATCGCTGACCAGCATTGCGTCCAATAGCCGCTATGAGTTCGTGCAGGCCGATATCATCGACCAGGCTGCGGTCAGCGCCGTGATTGCGCGCTTTAAGCCTGAGGCAATCATGCACCTGGCAGCCGAGTCGCATGTCGACCGCTCCATTGATGGCCCGTCGGATTTCATCCAGACCAACATCGTCGGCACTTACAGCCTGCTGGAAGCCACTCGCGCTTACTGGCAAACGCTGGAAGAGCCGGCCAAGAGCGCGTTTCGCTTTCACCACATCTCCACCGATGAGGTTTACGGCGACCTGCACGGCGTGGACGACCTGTTCACTGAAACCACGCCTTACGCGCCAAGCTCGCCGTACTCGGCCAGCAAGGCGGCGTCCGACCACCTGGTCCGCGCGTGGCAGCGCACTTACGGCCTGCCGGTGCTGCTGACCAACTGCTCGAACAACTACGGGCCGTTCCACTTCCCCGAAAAACTGATCCCGCTGGTCATCCTCAACGCCCTCGCCGGCAAGCAACTGCCGGTCTACGGTGATGGCCTGCAAGTGCGCGATTGGCTGTTCGTCGAAGATCACGCTCGCGCGCTGTTGAAAGTGGTTACCGAAGGTGTGGTCGGCGAGACCTACAACATCGGCGGCCACAACGAACAGAAGAATATCGACGTGGTTCGCGGCATTTGTGGCCTGCTCGAAGAACTGGCACCCAATCGCCCGGCGGGCGTGGAAAAATTCACCGACCTGATCACTTTCGTCAAGGATCGCCCGGGCCACGATCAGCGCTACGCGATCGATGCCAGCAAGATCGAGCACGACCTGGGTTGGGTGCCCGAAGAAACCTTCGAAACCGGCCTGCGCAAAACGGTGCAGTGGTACCTCGATAACCTCGACTGGTGCCGCCGCGTCCAGGACGGCAGCTATCAGGGTGAGCGCCTGGGTAACACCGAGCCAAAAGACCTGATTGCATAACAACAGCATCACGCACCACAGCTAGGCATAATGCGCCTGTCCCCACAGGCGCATGATTCCCATGACTCCACCCCTTCCGCGAAGACCCCGCTGGCGCAGCCTCGCCCTGTTGGCGTTGTGCCTGGCACCGCTGCTGTGGCCGCTGGAACACCTGGCCGAGCGCTATTACCGCAGCGAACTGGCCGGTCAAAACCGCCAGACCCTCGACCTCTACGTCGCCAACCTGCTCGGCACCCTGCACCGCTATGAAGTGCTGCCCCAGATTCTGGGGGATTTGCCGGCCCTGCGCACCGCGCTGGATGCGCCCGATGTCAGCACCAACCTGGTCAACGCCAACCTGTTGCTCAAGAACGTCGCCGCCCAGGCCGGGGTAGAAGTGATGTACCTGATGGACACCACCGGCAAAACGCTCGCCGCCTCCAATTGGGACAAGCAGGACAGCTTTGTCGGGCGCAACTTCTCGTTTCGCCCCTATTTCAGCGAAGCCATGGCCGGGCGCCTGGGCCGGTTTTTCGGCCTGGGCACCACGTCGGCCAAACGCGGCTACTTCTTCGCCGCCGCCGTGCGCGATGGCGACACGATCATCGGTGTGCTGGTGGTCAAGGTTGACCTGGACCATACCGAAAGCCTGTGGGGCAAAACCCCGGAACAACTGCTGGTGACGGACCACAACGGCGTGGTGATCCTTACATCGCGCCCGCAATGGCGATTCCGTGCGACACGGCCGCTGACCGCCGAAGAGCGCCAAGCCATCATCGCGATCCAGCCCTACCCGACGCGCGACCCACAACCGCTGGCCTTGAGTACGACGGCATGGCTGCGCCAATCCTCAGCCATTGCCGAAACCGGCTGGACGGTGGAAATTCTGGCGCCGCGCTCGCTGATCAATCGCCCGGTGCGCACGGTGGTAGCAGTCGGCGGCGCCACGTTGCTGGTACTGATGCTGCTGCTGGGCTTGATGATGCAGCGCCGTCGCCATTATCTGGAGCGCATCGCGTTTGAAGCCAAGGCGCGCCGCGAACTGGAAGCCCGCGTGATCGAGCGCACCAGCGACCTTGAAGGCCTCAACCGGCGCCTGAAACAGGAAGTGCTTGAGCGCGAACACGCCCAGCAGGAACTGGTTCGCGCCCAGGACGACCTGGTGCAAGCCGGCAAACTGTCAGCGTTGGGGACCATGTCGGCGAGCATCAGCCACGAACTCAATCAACCGCTCGCGGCGATTCGCAGCTACGCAGAAAACGCCGAGATCCTGCTCGACCACGAGCGCACCAATGACGCTCGCGGCAACCTCAAACTGATCAGCGAACTGACCGGGCGCATGGCCTCGATCATCGCGCATCTGCGCGCGTTCGCCCGTCGCGACCGCCACGCACCGGAAAGCGTGGCCCTGCAACCGGCGCTGGACGATGCACTGGCGTTGCTGGCCAAGCGGCGACGGTCGATGGAAGTGGAGCTGATCCGCGATTTGCCAGAAGCAACCCTGTGGGTACAGGCCGGCGAAACGCGTCTGCGCCAGGTACTCGGCAACTTGCTGGCCAACGCCCTCGACGCTCTCACCGAAAAAGGCCCGCCGCGCAAACTCTGGTTGAGTGCCCAAACCACCGAACAGGGCGTCAACCTGTACATTCGCGACAACGGTCCAGGCTTTTGCATGGAAGCCCTGGGCCGCGCCAGCGAGCCGTTCTACACCACCAAGACGCGCACCCAGGGCCTTGGGCTGGGGCTGGCAATTTGTGACACGTTGATGCGTGCCTTTGGTGGCGAATTGCTGTTTGCCAACCACAAGGAAGGCGGCGCGCTGTTAACCTTGAAATTGCGTGCCGGCTCGCCGGGCGTCAGTCTGCAACCGTCCGAGGACCGCAGTGTATGAGTATCGATAACCAGATTCAGGTGGTGTTGATCGACGACGATCCACACCTGCGTCAGGCCCTGTGCCAGACCCTGGACCTGGCCGGGCTGAACGTCCTGACCCTGGGCGAAGCCACCGGCCTCACTGCGCGCCTGTCGCGGGACTGGCCGGGCGTGGTGGTCAGCGACATCCGCATGCCCGGCATGGACGGCCTGGAGTTGCTCGCCGAACTGCACGGCCAGGACCCGGAACTGCCGGTGCTGTTGATCACCGGCCACGGCGACGTGCCGCTGGCGGTGCAAGCCATGCGGGCCGGCGCTTATGATTTCCTTGAAAAACCCTTCGCCAGCGATGCCCTGCTCGACAGCGTGCGTCGCGCCCTGGCCCTGCGCCGTCTGGTGCTGGACAACCGCAGCCTGCGCCTGGCCCTCAGTGACCGTCAGCAATTGAGCACGCGCCTGGTCGGGCATTCGCCGCAAATGCTGCGCCTGCGCGAGCAGATCGGCGCCCTGGCCGCGACCCGCGCCGACGTGTTGATCCTCGGCGAAACCGGCGCCGGCAAAGAGGTGGTGGCGCGCGCGCTGCACGACCTGTCCAGCCGACGCAGCGGGCCGTTTGTGGCGATCAACGCCGGCGCACTGGCCGAATCAGTGGTCGAGAGCGAGCTGTTCGGCCATGAGCCGGGAGCGTTTACCGGCGCGCAGAAACGCCGTATCGGCAAATTCGAGTTCGCCAATGGCGGCACGCTGTTTCTCGATGAAATCGAAAGCATGAGCCTGGACGTGCAGGTCAAGCTGTTGCGCCTGTTGCAGGAGCGCGTGGTGGAACGCCTGGGGGGCAATCAACTGATCCCGCTGGATATCCGCATCATCGCTGCCACCAAGGAAGACCTGCGCCAGGCTGCCGATCAGGGTCGCTTCCGCGCCGACTTGTATTACCGCCTCAATGTTGCACCGCTGCGCATTCCACCGTTGCGCGAGCGCGGCGAGGATGCCTTGATGCTGTTTCAACACTTCGCCGACGAGGCCAGCAGCCGTCACGGCCTGCCGCTTAACGAGCTGCAACCAGGCCAGCGCGCGCTGCTGCTGCGTCATAGCTGGCCCGGCAATGTGCGCGAACTGCAGAATGCGGCAGAACGCTTTGCCCTGGGGCTCGAACTGGCACTGGACGCCACGGCGGACAACCCTGCCGCTGGCATCCTGACTTCTACGCCCGGCGGCCTGAGCGAACAAGTCGAGCAGTTCGAAAAAAGCCTGATCGCCGCCGAGCTGACCCGCCCTCACAGCTCGGTGCGCAGCCTCGCGGAAGCTTTGGGCATACCGCGCAAAACCCTGCACGACAAACTGCGCAAGCACGGCCTGAACTTCGCCGACAGCGCCAACCACAGCGCCGACGACGAATGACCCTGCCCACTCGCCAAGAGGCCGCCATGAGCCGCGACAGCCGTTACCTGGAATCCATCCTTCACCACGACATCCCGCTTACCCGGGAAATGGGCCTCAAGGTGCTTGACTGGCAACACGGCCAGTTGCAGCTGCACCTGCCCTTGCAAGCCAATATCAACCACAAGAGCACCATGTTTGGCGGCAGCCTGTATTGCGGCGCCGTGCTGGCGGGCTGGGGTTGGCTGCACCTGCAATTGCGCGAAGAAGGCATAGAAGACGGGCATATCGTGATTCAGGAAGGGCAGATCAGCTATCCGCTGCCAGTCACACGGGATGCGACGGTAGTGTGTCGGGCGCCGGAGGAGAAGGTGTGGAAGCGTTTTGTGGCGACGTATAACCGTTATGGCCGGGCGCGGCTGACGCTGGAGACGTGGATCGTGAATGAGGGGAGTGAGGAGCGCGCGGTGGCGTTTACTGGCCAGTACGTCTTGCACCGTTAACCGTCAAACCCCAAAAAAATATGAGCGCTGGATTGCCACGGTATCTACACAACTTCCGAATGGCGACCCCATCCTCCGTGGCGAGCGGGCTGGCCCCACGTTGGGCTGCGAAGCAGCCCTAAAACCTGAAACGGCGGTCGGCCGGCAGAGCGCGGTGTTCTTATTGGGGCCGCTTCGCAGCCCAACGCTGGGCCAGCCCGCTCGCCACGAAAGCTCGTCTGTTACCTATTTTGCGTTTATCGGACGTTATGTTGAGGCGCCGCGATAGCGGTCTGACCGTCACCGCGTTAGTGGCTGCTCTACCGTAATCGCAGGCAAGCCAGCTCCCACATTGAATCTACGCCAGGCTCAGGATCTCGCCAGGGTCAGCAAGCGCTCGCGCCATGCGGCCTTGGCCGGCAGCGCCAAAAAGAACGGGTTCAACAGCGATTCCCGCGCCGGATAGCTGAACGGCTTACCACTCAACTCCAACACCTCGCCGCCCGCGCCTTCCAACACGCCCTGAGCCGCTGCGGTGTCCCACTGCGACGTCGGCGCCAAACGTGGATAGCAATCGGCACTGCCTTCGGCCAACAGGCAGAATTTCAGCGAGCTGCCGATATTCGCCAGCTTCAACGCTCCCAGGCCTTCGCTCAAGCCGTGCAGCAGGCGCTCTTGTTCAGGGCTGCTGTGGCGGCGGCTGGCAACCACGGTGAAGGCTTCACCCGCTGCCGGCGTCTGGCGTACCTGAATCTGCTTGGGTGCCTCGTTCACATCAGAGCGCCACGCCCCCAGCCCCGCGCCTCCGAAGTAGCAACGGCCACTGGTCGGCATCGATACCACGCCAAACACCACGCGGCCTTGTTCGATCAAGGCGATATTGACGGTGAATTCTTCGCTGCCAGAGATAAATTCCTTGGTGCCATCCAGCGGGTCAACCAGCCACCAGCGCTGCCAGCCCGCACGCACACTCTGGTCGATATCCGCGTCTTCTTCGGACAACACCGGAATGCTCGGGTCGAGCGCGGTAAGGCCGGTGAGAATCAGATGGTGAGCGGCCAGGTCCGCTGCCGTCACCGGCGAGTCATCCGACTTGGAGGTAACCTCCACGTCGGCGCGCCAATACGGCAGGATCACTTCACCCGCCTGACGGGCCAGCTCAATCACAGGGGCAATAAACGGGTGACCTAAAAACAGTTCGCTCATGCGATAAACGCTCCACGCTGGGTCAACAGGTCTCGTACCAGATACAGTGCCGCCAGGGCGCGCCCCTCGCTGAACTGCTCGTTTTGCGCAAGCTGCGACAGCTCGCGCAGGTTAACCCGATCAACCCGCATCGGCTCAGGCTCATCGCCCTCCAGGCGCTCTTCGTACAGATCGGTGGCCAACACCACCTGAATTTTCTGGCTCATGTAGCCGGGCGACAACGACAGCTCGGTAATGTGCTCCAACAGACGCGCGCCATAACCGGCCTCTTCCTTGAGTTCACGGTTGGCCGCCGCCAGCACGTCTTCGCCGGGTTCGATCAGTCCCTTGGGCAACGACACCTCATATTCATCGGTGCCGCCGCAGTACTCCTCCACCAGCAACGCATGATCGTCGTCAATCATCGCCACGATCATCACCGCGCCGTAGCCGGCACCGCGGCCTACCAGGCGCTCGTAGGTCCGTTCAACGCCATTGGAAAAGCGCAATTGCACTTCCTCCACGCGGAACAAACGGCTACTGGCGACTATTTCGCGGGCGAGGACGGTGGGTTTCTGGCGCATAAGCGGCTCCTTGGCGTGATCGGGTTACTATACCGTGGCTTTTCCGATTGTCTGTGTCGGATATCTTTACTTACATGAGAACGCCCCATGCCCTCTTTGCCCTGGCACGCCATCGATACCGTCCTGCTGGACATGGACGGCACCTTGCTCGACCTGCATTTCGACAACCATTTCTGGATGGAGCACCTGCCCCAGCGCTACGCCGAGCTGCACGGCGTAAGCCGGGCCATGGCCGATAGGGAACTGCAGCCACTGTTCGAGCGTAACGCGGGACAGTTGCAATGGTATTGCCTGGACTTCTGGAGCACGGAACTGAATATTCCGGTGCGCGAACTCAAGCTGGAAACGGCCCACCTGATTGCCCTGCGCCCGGACGCGGATACCTTTCTGGCGGCGATCAAGCAGGCCGGCAAGCGCGTGGTTCTGATCACCAACGCTCATCGTGACTCGCTATCCTTGAAGTTGGAACGCATTGAACTGGCGCCGTATTTCGAGCGGTTGATCAGCTCCCATGACTATGGTTTTGCCAAGGAGAACCCGCAATTCTGGGATGCCCTGCAAGCGGACATCCAGTTCGACCCGGCGCGCAGCCTGTTTATTGATGACACCTTGCCGATCCTGCGCAGTGCCCGGGATTTTGGCGTGGGGCATCTGCTGGCAGTGAAAGAACCGGACAGCAAGAAGGGGCCAAAGGACACGGCAGAGTTTGCGGCGGTGGGGGATTACCGGGATCTGATCGCCGGGCTCTAATCAAAAGTGGGAGCGGGCTCGTGTGAGCGCCGGGCTTGCCCGCGATATAGGCACCTCGGTGTATCAATGACACCGAGGTGATGCTATCGCAGGCAAGCCAGCTCCTACACAAGCCGGCTCCCACCGTTGGGCCAGCGTATTACTCAGGAATGCGCAGTGTCTGCCCTGGGTAAATTTTGTCCACATCTTTGAGCAACGGCTTGTTGGCCTCAAAGATCTTTTGGTACTGGTTGGCGTTGCCGTACACCGCCAGGGAAATCGCGCTCAGCGTGTCGCCCTTTTTCACGACGACGAAACGGGCCGCTGTCACAGCCGGGCCGGTCACGGTGATCTGGTCTTCTACACTGCCAACACCTGCGATGTTGCCTGCAGCCAGGATGATTTTTTCTTTTTCTTCCTGAGAGGCAACTTCACCCTTCACGGTGACCTTGTCGCCATCAACGGTTGCGGTGATATTCGGGTTTCCGAGCCCGACATCGCTGATGTGCTTTTTCAAATCATCACTTGCGTTGGCGTTACCCGGCGTCAACAGGTCAATAAGCTTCTCGCCTGCTTCCTTAACAAAGCTAAAAATACTCATGGTGCGCTCTCCTTGGGTTTTTAAGTTCCAGATGCCCAAGACTAGACCAGTCCTGCTGTCTTGGGTTCCAGGCCGACCAAAGACCCAAACGCGCTAGAATCCCCCGCCATTGGAATAAGCCCGGAGCGAAGATGGACATCAAACAGCTGAAATTCCTCATCGCCCTCGACGAGACGCGCCACTTCGGTCAGGCGGCCGCGCGCTGCCATATCACCCAGCCGACCCTGTCGATGCGCTTGCGTAACCTGGAAGAAGAGCTGGACTTGCCGTTGGTCAATCGCGGCCAGCGCTTTGAAGGCTTTACCGCGCCGGGCGAGCGCGTGCTGGCGTGGGCGCGCACGGTGCTGGCGGCCTATGACGGCTTGCAGGCCGAAGCAGCGGCCTGTCGCGGCAATTTGGTCGGCACCTTGCGCCTGGGTGTGGTGCCGTTGTCGAGCTTCGATCCCTTGGCCTTGATGCAGCAACTGCATAAAGAGCATCCGAGCCTGCGCTTTGAACTGTCGGCATTGAGCTCCGAGCAAATCCTCGAACAGCTGGCGAGCAACCGCCTGGACCTCGGCGTGTCCTACCTGGAGCGCCTGGATAACGAGCGCTTCGACTCGCTGGCCTTGGGCGAAACCCGCATGGGCCTGCTCTACGACCAGCGTTTTTTCAGCTTCGGCGACAAGCCGTTGAGCTGGGAAGCTCTGATCGAACTGCCGCTGGGCATGCTCACCAGCGGCATGCATTTCCGTCAGTCCATCGACCATAATTTCCACAGCCGCGGGCTCAACCCGCAACCGCTGTTGCAAACCGATGCGGTGCATCAATTGTTACAAGCCGTGCACGGCGGCCTGTGCTGCGCGGTGATGCCATTGGACGGCGGCCTGGATGCACTGACTGAGCACCTGCGCCTGCAACCCATTGAAGACGCTCACACATTGGCTCGCCTGGGGCTGATCATGCGTCGCAGCGCACCGCGTTCGGCATTGGCGGAAGCCTGTTTCGCGCTGTTTCAAAAATCGCAACAAGAGCCTTGATCGACGCCATCTATCGATAGATCAGTACTGGCGATTAGACGCGACCCTTTGTCGCGCCTAGTCTAAACACTGATCAATCCGCCGGTGGTACTGCCACATGAACGCCAAGCGCCCAGTCTGCGCGGCGCCCGCCCTCGAAACGCCCGCGCCCGCCTCCAGCCAGAGCTACCAGTTTTGCAACCTCGAACACACAGAAGTCGCCAGCACAGCGTTGGCGGAAGAAGTGGCGTTGGCGATTGCCTATAACGACATCAGCCAGGCGGTCATGTTGGTGACGCCAACGGACCTGGAAGATTTCATCGTCGGCTTCAGCATCGGCAGCGGCATTATCGCCGACGTTAGCGACATATATGACCTGAAACTCAGCGGTTCGGGCTCGGCCCAATACGCTCAGGTGCAAATTTCCAGCCGTGCCTTCTGGAACCTCAAGCAGCAGCGCCGCCAATTGGCGGGCACCAGTGGCTGCGGCTTGTGCGGTGTCGAGGCGGTGGAGCAAGCCCTGCCAGACCTTCAAGTGCTGCCCGGCGCGCCCTTGCCACCTGCCGAATGGCTCGACGGCCTGCGCCAGCGCATCAGCGCGTTCCAGCCGTTGGGCCAGTACAGCGGCGCAGTGCATGCGGCGGTGTTTATGAATAATCAGGGCGAATTGCTGATGGGCCGCGAAGACATCGGCCGGCATAACGCCCTGGATAAGTTGATCGGCGCCTTGATCCGCCAAAAGATTCCGACCGACGGCGGCCTGGCGATTGTCACCAGTCGCTGCAGCCTCGAATTAATCCAGAAAGTTCTGCGCGCGGGCATCCAGACCCTGGTCAGCCTGTCGTCGCCTACCGGCCTGGCCTTGCAATGGGCCCGCCGACACAACCTCAATCTCATCCACCTGCCGCAGAAAAGTGCGCCGCGGGTCTACAGCCCTGCGATGGAGAACCAGTCATGAGCCAGCACCACCAAGCCGACCAAACCCCGACTCCGCGCTACAAGCCCTACAAAGGCCCGGCTGGCGGCTGGGGCGCGCTGATCAGCGTGGCGCAGGCCTGGTTGACCAGCGACAACGCGCTGAAAAACCTGCGCATGATGCTCAAGACCAACCAGAACGGCGGCTTCGACTGCCCGGGCTGCGCCTGGGGCGATTCGCCGGAAAGCGGCATGGTCAAGTTCTGCGAAAACGGCGCCAAGGCGGTCAACTGGGAAGCCACCAAACGCCGCGTGGATGCCGCATTTTTTGCCAAGCACAGCGTCACCGCACTGCTGGAGCAAAGCGACTATTGGCTCGAATACCAGGGCCGCCTGACCGAGCCGATGCGCTATGACGCCGAAACTGACCGCTACACGCCGATCAGCTGGGAAGCAGCGTTCGACCTGGTCGGCAAGCACCTCAACGCACTCCCAAGCCCGGACATGGCCGAGTTCTACACCTCGGGCCGCGCCAGCAACGAGGCGGCTTACCTGTATCAGCTGTTTGTGCGCGCCTACGGCACCAACAACTTCCCGGACTGCTCAAACATGTGCCACGAAGCCAGCGGCGTGGCCCTGGCGCAAAGCGTGGGGGTGGGCAAAGGCACCGTGACCTTTGACGACTTCGAACACGCCGATGCGATTTTCGTGTGGGGCCAGAACCCCGGCACCAATCACCCGCGTATGCTCGAACCGCTGCGTGAGGCAGTCAAACGCGGCGCCCAGGTGGTGTGCATCAACCCGCTGAAAGAGCGCGGCCTGGAACGTTTCCAGCACCCGCAACACCCGCTGGAAATGCTCACCAACGGCGACAAGCCGACCAACACCGCCTATTTCCGCCCGGCACTGGGCGGCGACATGGCCATCCTGCGCGGCATGGCCAAGTTCCTGCTGCTGTGGGAACGCCAGGCCCAGGCCGAAGGCAAAGAAGCCGTGTTCGATCACGACTTCCTCAACGAACACACCACCAACGTGCTGGAGTACCTGGGCCAGATCGACGACACCTCGTGGGATGAGATCGTCGAGCAGTCCGGCCTGACACTGGTGGAGATCGAGCAAGCGGCGCGCATGTACGCCAAAGGCAAGAACGTGATCATGTGCTGGGCGATGGGCATCACCCAGCATCGCCACTCGGTGCCGACCATTCAGGAAATCGCCAACCTGATGCTGCTGCGCGGCAACATCGGCCGCCCAGGCGCCGGCTTGTGCCCGGTGCGCGGCCACAGCAACGTGCAGGGCGACCGCACCATGGGCATCAACGAGCGCCCACCGGTGGCATTCCTCGATTCCCTGGAACGGCGCTTCCAGTTCCAGGTGCCGCGCCACAATGGCCATAACGTCGTGGAAGCCATCCACGCGATGCTCGAAGGCCGCTCCAAAGTGTTTATCGGCCTGGGCGGCAACTTCGCCCAAGCCACGCCCGACAGCCCGCGCACTTTTGAAGCACTGCGCAGCTGCGACCTGACCGTGCAGATCAGCACCAAGCTCAACCGCAGCCATTTGATGCACGGTAAAGACGCGCTGATCCTGCCGTGCCTGGGCCGTACCGACATCGATATCCAGGCCGACGGCCCGCAAGCGGTGACGGTGGAAGACTCGTTCAGCATGGTTCACGGCTCCAACGGCCAACTGCAGCCACTGTCGAAGCTGATGAAATCCGAGCCTGCGATTCTTGCCGGCATTGCTGCCGCAACCCTGGGCAGCAAACCCGTGGACTGGAACTGGCTAGTCGCCGACTACGGGCGCATCCGCGACCTCATCGCAGACACCATCCCAGGCTTCAAGGACTTCAACGAGCGCATCAAACACCCGGGCGGTTTCTACCTGGGCAACTCCGCTGGCGCACGCCGCTGGAACACGCCCTCGGGCCGCGCCAATTTCCGCCCGAACGTGCTGCCCAAAGACCTGATCCACGAACGCACCCACGCCACGGGCCGGGTGCCGGACCTGATCATGCAGTCGATGCGTTCTCACGATCAGTACAACACCACCATTTACGGCCTGGACGACCGCTACCGTGGCGTGAAAGGTCAGCGTGACGTGCTGTTCGTGAATGAAGCCGACATCATCCGCCTGGGCTTCAAGCCCGGGCAGAAAGCCGACATCGTTTCGCTGTGGGAAGACGGCCGTGAACGCCGAGTGAAGGGCTTTACGTTGCTGGCGTTTGATATTCCCGCAGGACAGGCAGCCGCTTACTACCCGGAAGTGAACCCGCTGGTGCCACTGGAGAGCACTGGCGATGGCAGCCATACGCCGACGTCGAAGTTTGTGGCGATCCGCCTGGAAGCGGCGAGTGCGACCGGCTTGATCATGGCGCGCTCGGCCTGACCGGGATTGTTGTGACGGGCGCGCCTGTTGCGGCACCGGGCCCGTTGTGGCGAGCGGGCTTGCCCCGCGTTGGGCTGCGTAGCAGCCCTTGGGTCCAGGCACTGCGTTCTGACTGAAAGAATGCGCTGACATTATCTGGGGCCGCGTCGCAGCCCAATGCGGGGCAAGCCCGCTCACCAAAACAAGCCGCTCGCCCCGGCTACTGAAAATCCCAGGCACAAAAAAGGCCGCTTTTGCATAAAAGCGGCCGTTCCGAAGTAGCTAAAGACTCGCAAAACCCACTTAAGTTCCCCATACAAAACAGCAACTTAGAGAATTGTATACAACCTGTACCACTGGTCGGTTTTCGATTGTCAGCATCCCGATACAACCTCAGGATCGCGCCGTCATCCTCTTGAGGTCTCTCTATGAAGTTTTCCTCGATTCTCTTGTTGTCCCTTGGCCTGGTCAGTGGCGCAGCCATGGCCGGTGGCACCACCGAAGCCGGTGTGGGCGGCGCATTGGGCGGGGTTCTAGGTTCGGTTGTCGGCCAGCAGGTCGGCGGTAACACCGGTTCGGCCATCGGCGCAGCGCTGGGCGGCGCGGGCGGCAGTGCAGTCGGCGCTGACAAGCGCAGCCGTGGTGAAGCAGCCATTGGCGGCGCACTCGGCGCGGCAGGCGGCAACGTGGTGGGCCGCAGCATGGGTGGCAACACCGGCAGCCTGATCGGCGCAGCCGCAGGCGGCGGTGCAGGTGGTGCGCTGGGCAACTACATGGGCAACAAGAGCGATGACGACGACCGTCGCTATCGCGGTCGGGATAACCGTCGTTATGACCGTGATGACCATCGTGGCCGTGGCCATGCGTATGGGCATCGCAAGAACAAGCATCACTACCGTAATCACCGGTAAGGTCGAGAGACACTGCTGGACCAATGTGGGAGCGGGCTTGCCCGCGATAGCGTAGTGTCGGAAGCGCATCCAACCCTGACGCACCGTTATCGCAGGCAAGCCAGCTCCCACATTGATTTCCGCTGATGACACAGGTTGTGTTACACCACCAACCGCTGCAACGCCTCGCGCAATCGCGCCGGAATCGTCACCGGCTGGTTCGACGCCCGGTCCACAAAGACATGCACAAAGCGCCCCGCCGCACAGGCATCCTCTTCGCCTGACTTGAACACCGCCAACTCATACTGCACCGAGCTGTTACCCAACTTGCCCACGCGCAGGCCAATCTCTATGCGATCGGGGAACGCGATCGACGCAAAGTAATCGCACGCCGAACTCACCACAAACCCCACCACTTCACCGTCGTGAATATCCAGCCCACCCTCTTCAATCAGGTAAGTATTCACCGCCGTGTCGAAGTAGCTGTAGTAGGTGACATTGTTCACGTGACCATACACATCGTTATCGTGCCAACGCGTGATGATCGGTTGGAAGTGACGGTAGTCAGCGCGTTGCGGCATAGAATCAGACATGTGCAGCTCTCATAAGTGGATTTACAGGTCGTTCAGATGGGCCTGGGCCCATTCACGCACCTCGGCGTAGGGATACGCCTCCAGCGCAGCGAAGCCCGGAATACCGCGCGCCTTCAACTTGGTAAACAGCGGCACGCTGATACCACCCAGGAATCGTGTCAACCGCTCCGCGCCCGGCAGTTGCCCGGTGTGCTCATGGTGCCTGTGGATAAAATCACCGCACAGCGCCATGAAGTTTTTATCCACAAGCGCTGGCAAACTCGGGGGTGGCGGTAGATGCGCCACATGGCCATGACATACCGAGCAATGCCCGCAGCGCAGCGGCGCGTTTTCATCGCCAAAGTAGTGGGCCAAACGCTGGCCCAGGCAATCCTCGGTGGCAAACAGATCGAGCATGGCATGGATCCGCGCCACCTCCGTCACCTCGTGCTGCTTGAAGCCTGTGTATAACTCCTCGCTCAACACCTGTGGATCGAACTCGGTATGCAGCAAGCTGTAAACCTCCGTCATCTGCTTGCTTTCCAGCTCGATCAGGCCCTGCTCCTGGAAGTAATCGAGCGCTTTCACCACCCGGCTGCGCTCGGCATTGTGCTGTTGGTACAGCGCGTCGAAATCCACGGTCGCCCAGGTTCTGGCGCGACTGCATACCTGAATGATCGACGCGACAAACTGCTGGCGCTCGCCGGAAAAACGCGCCAGCAAGGCTTCGGGTTCGATCAGGTATTTGAAGCGGTACTCGGCGTAAAAAGCATAACGCGGCGCAATCACGCCCTTGAGCTCCAATTGCACCAGCAGCGTTTTCAATGGCAGCTCGCGGATGTTGCTGTGGTCCGACAGCGACCTCAACAAGAACTCCCACTGCCCCTCGCCGCGCGACGCCTGCAACTCCTCCAGCACACGGAGAATGCCCGCCTGCTCCGGCGTGTCGCCGTACACGAAGTTTTCCAGCACATTGAGGCTGTCGCGGTTGGCCAGCACCAGGCAATCGGATGGCTGCCCGTCCCGCCCTGCACGGCCGATTTCCTGGCTGTAGTTCTCAATGGATTTAGGCAGGTCGAAGTGCACCACGTTGCGGATGTCGCTTTTATCGATGCCCATGCCGAATGCGATGGTGGCGACGATGCAATTGGAGCGCCCACCCATAAAACGCTGCTGGATACCCTCGCGTTTGTCGTGGGGCAAACCGGCGTGATAAGCCTCGGCCTGAATGCCGTTGCGGTTCAGATGTTCGGCGATCTGCTCAGCGGTTTTCTGCAAGGTAACGTAGACGATACTCGGCTGATTGGCTCGCTCGCTCATCCATTCGACCAGGCGCCGACGTTTGTCATGCCCGCTCACCGGCTCCACCAGCAAGTTGAGATTGGGCCGGTAAAAGCCTGTGGTGATGACATCGTCCGGCGCAATGGCGAACTTCGCCTGCATGTCGGCAATCACCTTGGGCGTCGCCGTAGCCGTCAGCAGCAGCGCTTGTGGGATATTGAACTGACGCTGGTAGTCCGGCAGCTTCAAATAGTCCGGACGGAAGTTGTGGCCCCACTCGGAAATACAGTGCGCCTCGTCCACCACCAACAGCGAGATCTGCACGCTTTGCAGAAAGTTACGGAAGCGCTCGTTCTTCAAGCGCTCCACGGAAATCATCAGAATTTTCAGCTCGCCCGAACGGGCACGGGCCATCACATCATTGGCGTCCTCGCGGCTCTGCGCCGAATCAATACTGCCGGCGCAAATGCCGTGGCGTTGCAGGAACCCCAGCTGGTCCTGCATCAACGCCAACAACGGCGACACCACCAGCGTCAGGTGCGGCAGCAGCACCGCCGACAGCTGATAACACAACGACTTGCCCGAGCCGGTGGGGAAAATAGCAGCGGCCGAACGACCGGCCAGTATGGCGCTGACCGCCTCTTCCTGGCCCAAACGAAACTGTGGATAACCAAAGACCTGTTGGAGGGTGTTGTGCATAAGCTGTCACTCCATTGACCGCTGAACGAGCGCAAAACATAGACCAGCGCGCTCAGCGAATCGAGAAAGGTCACAAGGAAAAAAGAGACAGGATGATACAGGGGTAGAGGATGGCCCAGGGCCGATGTGGGATGTTTCGCGCGGATTTGTCGGAGCACTAAGAACCAGATGTGGGAGCTGCATTTTAGATCCGCTCTACCTGCTGACTTAGCAGTTTTGCGTTTGATTTTATCCCGCCTGCGAACCGAAGCATTGCGCTACGAGCAAGCCTTGCGCCCCAAGAGTGCGCTGCAATGAGCGAACCGACGTTTGAGCAAAAACAGGATCACTACCGCAAGATCCGTCGCTCCAATTGGTTGGCCAGTCTGCGCCTGGAAAGATTCGACACCCAGCCGACCGATTTCGACAAACCTCTGCCGACCCGCGAAGCCGTGCTTGCCAAGTACCGCGCCGTCGCCTCCTATCCCACTGAGACTCACTGATCGTTCCTCACGCTCTGCGTGGGAACGATCCAAATGATTGAACCATATGTTTATTGCTCGAAATAACGCTGACTTCTAAGGCTCGCTCCGTCGCTATCAATACGGCGACGAGCGTGGTCGATCGAACAACAGCAGAGATAAACGTGCCAATTTTTTTGGCGTATTTCTTTGATTTTTTCGGAGTGCCCTTTTATGACAACGCTCAATATCCCTACCAATCGCTATAGCCTCCTACGCACCAACTTCACCGACACCCACCCTCTCGTCATCGATACCGGAGCCACCGCCGAAGACATCCAGTCCGCCGGACACCAGCGCATCCGCGCTGCCACCGACTTACTGGAAACTTTCACCTGCCCGACCTTCGAACACGCCGCCCTCAAATATCTCCCACATCATCAATGCCCTATATCTGCTGGTGCAGGATGGCTGTGATCTGATGGAAGCTGCGCAGCACGTTCAACTGCAACCGGCAGTCGAAATACAGCCACAACCAATCCAACCACTGAGCTAAACCTGTGGGAGCGGGCTTGCCCGCGATGGCGGCATGTCAGGCAATATTTCCATACCTGACACGCCACCATCGCGGACAAGCCCGGGTCCCACATTGGGTGGGTGTTACCAAAAAATCACTGTCAAACCGCAAATGCCGGAAAGCTCTGTGGGAAGCAGACAAAGACGATGTAGCCCTCTTCCCAAACTGCTTAAAACAGCTATCTCACCCTCTACATAACCTCCCTTCACATGACCGAAACTAGTGACCTCTCCACTGCCCCGGCAAAAACCCGTGAATATCGAAAGGACTCAATACATCGGCCACTATGGCGTCACCTTCACAATGATTCGCCTCACTGTTGTGCCTGACAGTCGGCATGCCTTGGCTAACCTGTGCCTGCTTGAAGCGAAAACAGCTGCGCGGAAAGTGCGTGATCAGATACGCAGCTTGTACGAGAAAATGTTGGCCCGAGATTTACCCTGCGAGAGAGCAGTCACGATTTCCCAACCGCTGAGACGGAGCCAGGCCGACCGGTTAAACGATCAAAATGCGTTCATCAAACAAATAATTTCCGGTGCGATTAAAGCCCCGGGGATAGCTATATCTACGGTAACGGCTGGCTTAGTTGGCGATACGATTTCCGGCAAGCTTCGCAGGTATCACGCAGGTGACATCATCATCGGATTGGACGCAAATGTGAGAGGAGGAATCGGGCCTCAGCGGTCAACACTCTCAATGCATGTCTACTCAGACGAGTCTTGATCACATGGACCTTTACCTTCAATCCGCGATTTTTCTCCTTATCTATATGGTGGTGCATTACCAGATCACCGACCCCACGCTTAGAAAGCGCTTCGCCATCACCTGTCTCACCACAGGTCTCACTTTGACGTTCCTGCTACCCTACGTAGCGGTGATCCTCAGAATGTCATTCCTACCGGTCTTCATATTCTTGTTAGGGTTGCTACTCTTCATCACCCGAAACACATTCCGCCGACAACGCAACCATCCCCCTCACCCACTTCTGCGTGCTCCCACCATGAACCTGGCCCCCAACTTCCCCGAAGACCCCGTCATGCGGCAGCTCCTGCAATTGCTGCACGAAGAAATCGGTCTGCCGAAGCACAAGACCCTTCGCCTTGAAACCTCGCTCAACTTCGACCTTGGCTGCGACCGCGCCGAGGCCAAGCAATTTATGGAAGCGCTGGAGCAGGATTTTGCAGTCGATCTGGGCGACTACGATGCCTACCGTTACTTCCAACCGCCGGTGTTCGATGTGTTCCTCAAACGCCGCGCCAAAGGCCGAGGCGATAAAGTGCCACTGACCATCGGCATGCTCTACCTGGCCATCAAAACGCATAGCTGGGATACCCAGACCCTGGAAAACCTCAGTTGATCTGAACGACCCTGAGGATCAAATGTGGGAGCGGGCTTGCTCGCGCATGCGGTGTGTCAGGTAGAGTAGCGCTCACTGATCCACCGCATGCGCGGGCAAGCCCGCTCCCACATTGGCGATGCGCTAACCTGGCGAATTGCCTACCTACCAAGGACCGTACATGGACGTATTAATGGGCCTGCTGGCCGCCCTGCTCTGGGGTGGCACGGACTTTCTTGTGGGTCTCAATGCCCGGGCTGTCGGCGTTAAACGCGCGGTGTACTTCGGCCAGGCCCTCGGTTTCCTGATCATGACTCTGCTGCTGGTCATCTTCCCGGCCTACCTGTTCAAATCCCTGAATGCCCCGTTGAGCGTCTGGCTCCTGGGCATCGCGGCCGCGCTGCTCACCGTCTCCGGTGCCCTCGCGCTGTCCAAGGCTTTCGCCCTGGGCAAAGCGGCCATCGTCGCGCCGCTGGTGACGTCGTACGGCGTGGTCACTTCGCTGCTGTCCTGGGCCAGTGGTGAGCACATCAGCCTGATCCAACTTGGCTGCATCGGCGTGTGTGTCGTCGGCGTGATCCTCTCCAGCATCCACAAGGACAACGGCGTCCCGCACAACCACCCACGCCTGTCCATTGCCTACGCCATGCTCGCCGCCTTGCTGTATGGCACCAGCTTCTGGCTGCAAGGTCGCTACACGCTGCCGGCACTGGGACCGATCACCATGTTGTGGCTGGGTTACCTGGTAGGCCTGTGCGTGCTGGTGGTGATGGTGTTGAAGATCAAGGACGGGCTGAAAATCCCACCGCTGAAAAACTGCGCGACATTGACCGGTGCGAGCTTGATGAACCTCGGGGGTTTCTCGGCGTTTTCGTGGGGGGCGATGGCGGGGTCGGTTTCGGTGGTGACGGTGATCAGTACATTGTCGGGCGGGATTGCGGCAGTGCTGGGATATGTGTTTTTCAAGGAACGGTTGTCGGCGGTGCAAGTGTTGGGCGTTGCATTAGTGCTGGCCGGCGCAGTGGTTTTGCACATCGCCGACTAACCTTTCGCGCATAAAAAAACCGCCCACTGGGGGGCGGTTTTTTAACAGCTTTTGAACCTTACAACTTCGGCCCGGCCGCCTTGATCGCGTCGCTCACTTCAAACTTCTTGAAGTTCTCGATGAACAGACCCGCCAGCGCTTTCGCCGCTTCGTCGTAGGCAGCTTTGTCAGCCCAGGTGTTACGTGGGTTCAACAGGCCAGTCTCAACGCCCGGTACGGCCAATGGCACGTCGAGGTTGATGGTGTCCAGGTGTTCGGTCTCGGCACCGATCAACGCGCCGCTCTGGATCGCTGCGATCACGCCGCGAGTGGTCGGGATGTTGAAGCGTTTGCCGACGCCGTAGCCGCCGCCGGTCCAGCCGGTGTTGACCAGGTAGACCTTGGAGCCGAAGCCGCGTACGCGCTTGATCAGCAGCTCTGCGTATTCGCCGGCCGGGCGTGGGAAGAACGGCGCGCCGAAGCAGGTGGAGAAGGTCGACTTGATGCCGCTGCCCGAACCCATTTCGGTCGAGCCCACCAGCGCGGTGTAGCCGGACAGGAAGTGGTAGGCCGCTTGTTCTTCGCTGAGGATCGACACAGGCGGCAGCACGCCGGTCAGGTCGCAGGTCAGGAAGATTACCGCGTTTGGCTCACCGCCCAGGTTCTTCTCGGAACGCTTGGCAACGTGCTCCAGCGGGTACGCGGCGCGGCTGTTCTGGGTCAGGCTGACGTTGGTGTAGTCGGCGTGCTTGGCATCGTCGATCACCACGTTTTCGAGCACGGTGCCGTGCTTGATGGCTTTCCAGATAACCGGCTCGTTCTTCTCGGACAGGTCGATGCACTTGGCATAGCAACCGCCTTCGATGTTGAACACCACGCCTTCGCCCCAGCCGTGTTCGTCGTCACCGATCAGGTAACGGCTTTCGTCGGCGGACAGGGTGGTTTTACCAGTGCCCGACAGACCGAAGAACAGGGTCACGTCGCCTTCTTCGCCGATGTTGGCGGCGCAGTGCATTGGCAACACATCAGCAGCCGGCAGCAGGAAGTTCTGCACCGAGAACATGGCTTTTTTCATTTCACCGGCGTAACGCATGCCGGCGATCAGGACTTTTTTCTGTGCGAAGTTGAGGATCACGCAACCGTCGGAGTTAGTGCCGTCACGCTCTGGCACACATTCGAAATTGGCCACGTTAAGCACTTGCCACTCATCACGGCCGGCCGGGTTGTACTGAGCCGGGTTGATGAACAGGCAACGACCGAACAGGTTCTGCCAGGCAGTCTGGGTGGTCATTTTCACGGCCAGGTAGTGGTCTTCTGCAGCCCCTACGTGAACGTGGGAAACGAAATGCTCTTGCGCGTTGTTGAATGCTTCTACGCGGCTCCACAGCGCATCGAACTTGTCGGCTGGGAACTTGCGGTTGATCGGGCCCCAGGCGATGGCGTCCTGGGTGGAAGGCTCTTCAACGATGAAGCGGTCGACCGGAGAACGACCGGTGCGGTGACCGGTTTCTACGACCAGTGCGCCAGTATCGGCAAGCACGCCTTCACCGCGCTGCAGGGCTTCTTTGACCAGATCGTCAACACTCAGATCGGTGTATACGGCGTTATTGGCTTGCGTCATGAGGTTCCCCGTCGGCCTATGGCCGAGTGCTCCAAACGTTTTGTAGTAGAAAGTTGCGCACTACTACCGCGAAAAAAGTGGGCCGGATTATGCCAGAAAAGCCCAAAAAGAGTAGGGCCCTCCCGTCAGAACTGCGCTAATCCGGCGTTCGTCAGGTGATTTACCTGTGCTTAAACGTTTTAGTGGCGGGTGTCGGAAGGGGTGTCGATGCCTGCGCCGGCGAACAATTGGGCTACATCGGCCGCGTCGAACAGGTAACGCTGGTTGCAGAACTGGCAGTCGATCTCGATATTGCCACCGTGTTCCACCACCAGGTCCTGCGCATCTTCCAGGCCCAGGCTGACCAAGGCATTCGCCGAGCGTTCACGCGAGCAGCTGCAACGGAAGCGCAGGCCCTGTTCGTCGAACAGGCGCACGGCCTCTTCGTGGTACAGGCGATGCAGAATGGTTTCGTTATCCAGGCCCAGCAGCTCTTCAGCGGTCAGGGTGCCCGCCAGGGCGGTCAGCTTGCGCCAGCTGTCAGTGCGCTCGTCGTCGTCCTTGATGCGGTCGGCCGGCAGTTGTTGCAGCAGCAGGCCACGGGCGCGCTTGCCGTCGGCATTCAGCCAGAACTTGGTGCCGACCTGCTGAGACATCACGAAATAGTTGGTGAAGCAGTCCGACAAGGTTTCGCCGTCGAGATCGACGATGCCCTGGTAGCGCTGGCCTTCCGTCGGGTCGACGGTGATCGCCAATACGCCGTTGGCCATCAAGTCGGACAGCGTGGCGTCCGGCGCGATCAGGTCGGCGTCGTAACGGGCCAGGCCACGAATTTCGCGCTCGCTGGAGCACTCGATCATCAGCATCGGCACCGGGCCTTCGGAACGCGCCTGCAAAATCAGCAAACCGTCGAATTTCATGGTGCCCACCAGCAACGATGCCGCCGCCATCAGTTCACCGAGCAACTGCGCAACCGGCTCCGGATAGGGATGCTTGGCGAGGACTTCGGCATAGCTGCGCTCCAGCGAGACCAGTTCGCCGCGGGCATCGTTCTCGTCGAAGATGAAGCGTTGGGTGAAGTCGGTATCCGGTAGATCAGTCATAGGTCTGGGTATCTGAATTGATGACAAAATGATTACAAGGTTTATAAAATTAAACGCTTTAGCACCATATTGGTGCGGCTTTCTCCTGGAAACGGAGGGCTAAATAGAGCGAAGAGGAACAGTTTATGAACAATCCGGGTTTGTTCCAAGCCAAGTGGAACCTCCGGCGATGGGCTCTGTGCAATCTACTCGCTATCGGACTGCTGTGTTTTTGGCTGTGGCCCACGGGCCAGATGCTATGTGTGATTTTCGACGAATGGCTGTTTCACCTGCTCAATGACCCGCTGGCGAGCCATTCGACGTGGCTGCATGTGTGGGCCGTGGCCAGTTTGCGGCCATTTGACGCGGTGGTCGGCGTGATCTTGCTGACGCTGCTGATTCGCGGAGATTGGGTGTTCAAGGCGATTGAAGTGCGCCAGGCATTCTTCGGTTTTTTCGGGATTCTGCTGCTGTTGCTGTTCATCCGCATGCTGTTTTCCAAACTCGCAGCGCAGATGGGCTGGCAGCACAGCAGCCCGTCGATGGTGATCAGCGGGGCGATTCATATGAGTGACTACTTCCCTGGGCTGGAAAAAACCTGGGAGCTGAAGGACCGTTCGAGCCAGAGCTTCCCGGGCGATCATGCATCGGTATTGCTGATCTGGGGCATGTTCATGACGGTGTTTGCCAAGCGCATCGGCCAGGTGCTGGTGATTTGGGGCTTGGCGCTGTTGTTCATGATGCCGCGGCTGGTGGCAGGCGCCCACTGGGGGCAAGACGATTATATCGGCGGGGTATTGCTGGCGCTGTTGGCGCTGGGCTGGGGGTATTACACGCCGTTTGCGGCGAAGGTGTCGAATGGGTTGCTGCGACTGACGGCGCCGATCTTCGGTTTGCTCGGTAAGCTGCCGGTGATCGGGCGGTTGAGCGTCATACGCACCGCGGCGTAACGCCACAGGCTTATTGTGAGAGCGGGCTTGCTCGCGAAAGCGCAGTGTCAGGTTAAGCATTTTTCACTGACCCACCGCCTTCGCGAGCAAGCCCGCTCCCACATTTGGGTCTGCGTATTGCTGGAGATTTGCGCCATCACTCGTCATTACCACTGCCGCGAAACTTGAACAAATCGCGACGCTGCTTCTTGCTCGGCTTGCCATCGGTAGTCATACCGGTAGCCCCGGCCTTGCGCATGGCGGCCGCATTTTCGCGTTTGGCGATACTGGCCTCGGTTTCGGTGTACAACGCCTGCGCTTCGGGCGCGCCGCGGCGCACAACGGATAAGGCTTGCACCACGACAGTCTTTTCATCAAATCCTGCCCGAATCTGTAGCTCATCACCGACGCGCGGCTCCTTGCCCGGCTTGCAGCGTTCGCCGCGATGGTGCACTTTGCCGCTTTCGATAGCGGCCTTCGCCAGGGCGCGGGTTTTAAAGAAGCGCGCTGCCCACAGCCACTTGTCCAAACGGACTTTTTCTTCCTCTTCCTGCTTTTGAGCCACTTGAATTCCTCGCTCTGAAAAATGTCGCAACTTTACCGTTGAAGCCCTTCGACGCATAAACCCCAACGCTCACCTAAGATACGCCAGGCACCACCCTGTTTTCGCGAGGATACGCTGTGACCGACTTCCCCATTTCACTCACCTCGCCAAACCAGCGTTGCGTGGGTTGCCAGCAAAGCGAACCCCTGGGTTTCGATTTCGCATTCGCCTATCAGCCTATCGTAGATCTTCGGGACCATTCGATCTTCGCCCACGAGGCGTTGGTGCGAGGCCCGCAAGGCGAAGGTGCGCTGTCGGTGCTGGGCCAGGTCAACTCAAGCAACCGTTACCGCTTTGACCAGCGGTGTCGTACCCAAGCGATTGCCGGGGCCGCTGCCTTGGGTATGCAAACCCATCTTTCGATCAATTTCATGCCCAATGCGGTTTACCGGCCCGAGCTGTGTATTCGCAGCACCCTGGAGGCGGCCCGCGCGCACAACTTTCCGCTGAACCAGCTGATTTTTGAAACGCTGGAAAGCGAGCACGTAGATAACTATCGCCATTTGACCAATATTCTGCGTGAATACCGCGAATTCGGCTTCAAGACCGCCATCGACGATTTCGGTGCGGGCTATTCGGGGCTGAACCTGCTGGCCGATTTCCAACCTGACCTGATCAAACTCGACATGGCGCTGATTCGCGATGTCGACCAGGATCGTGTCCGTCAGGTAATCGTCCAGGGGATTGTCACAATCTGTGAGCAGTTGGGCGTTACTGTCATTGCCGAAGGCATCGAAAGTGCCGGCGAGCGCGACTTCCTGTCCGACTGCGGAATATTTCTGATGCAGGGTTACTGGTTCGCCAGGCCTGCATTCAAAGCCCTGGCCGAGGTTTCACCACAGGCCTGGGCGAACTGATCGGTTACCCATATTGAAGACATTTGACCATTTGACCGTTGTGGGTCTGCGTGAGTGGGTGGCACTTCCCGACTTGGGAGTGGCTGGCCTGCGCGCAAAGATCGACACCGGTGCCAGTACCTCGAGCTTGCACGCCACCGATATCGAGCCATTTGAGCGCGACGGTGAGAAGTGGGTGCGTTTTACCGCGCACCTGGGCAGCGTGGTGCAACTGCGTCATCGCCGCTGCGAGGCGCCGGTGGTAACGATGAAAACCATCAAGAGCTCCAACGGCCATGCGCAGGTGCGCTATGTGATCAGCACCACCCTCGCGCTGGGTGATCGGGTGTGGCGAGTGGAATTCACTCTCGCCTGTCGCAAGGCCATGCGTTACCGCCTGTTGCTGGGCTCCAAGGCGCTGATTGACGGCCACTTGGTGGTCAGTCCACGCGTCAAGTACGTTCAAGACAAGCCGGTGTTCCCGGTCTCTACTATTTCTGCCCCAGGTGCTGCATGAAGATTGCTGTGCTGTCGCGAAACCCGCGTCTGTATTCCACCCGCCGCCTGGTCGAGGCCGGCACCGAACGTGGCCACGAAATGGTGGTGATCGACACGTTGCGTGCCTATATGAACATTGCCAGCCACAAGCCGCAGATCCATTACCGGGGCAAACCGCTGGAAGGCTTTGATGCAGTGATCCCGCGTATCGGTGCCTCGGTGACGTTTTATGGCTGCGCGGTGTTGCGCCAGTTTGAAATGATGGGCGTATTCCCCCTCAACGAATCGGTAGCCATTGCCCGCTCACGCGACAAACTGCGCTCATTGCAATTGCTCTCGCGGCGCGGTATCGGCCTGCCGGTGACCGGCTTTGCCCACTCCCCCGATGACATTCCCGACCTGATCGACATGGTCAACGGCGCACCGCTAGTGATCAAAGTGCTGGAAGGCACCCAAGGCATCGGCGTAGTGCTGTGCGAAACCGCGACCGCTGCTGAATCGGTGATCGAGGCATTCATGGGCCTCAAGCAGAACATCATGGTGCAGGAATACATCAAGGAAGCTGGCGGTGCGGACATCCGCTGCTTCGTGGTGGGTGACAAGGTAATTGCGGCAATGAAACGCCAGGCCAAGCCGGGGGAATTCCGCTCCAACCTGCACCGTGGCGGCAGTGCCAGCCTGATCAAGATCACCCCGGAAGAACGCATGACCGCGCTGCGGGCGGCCAAAGTGATGGGGCTGGCGGTAGCGGGTGTGGATATTCTGCGGTCAAACCATGGGCCGTTGGTGATGGAAGTGAATTCATCGCCGGGTCTGGAAGGGATTGAGACCACTACCGGGAAGGATGTAGCGGGGATCATCATTCAGCATTTGGAAAAGAATGGTGGGCCGAATATGACGCGGACCAAGGGTAAGGGCTGAACACGCTCAGTTTCAAACATCACAAAACACTGTGGGAGCGGGCTTGCTCGCGAAGGCGTCGGATCAGTCAATACATCTGTCGACTGACACACTGCCTTCGCGAGCAAGCCCGCTCCCACATTTGATTTCTGTTGTGTCTCAGACCGCGTCTCTAGGCAACATCAGGCCAAGCGGCAACCGCACTCGCGCTTCCAGACCACCCTCCTCCCGGTTACGCAGCTCGACATTGCCGCCATGCATCGAGGCAATCCGCCGCACAATCGCCAACCCCAAGCCTGTGCCCTTGCCGCCCCGGGCACGGTCACCACGGGTGAACGGGTTGAAGATGCCTTCCAGCTCTGCCGGGTCGATCCCCGTGCCGCGGTCCATCACACTCAACACCACATAAGGCGCAGTGCTGTCGCCGGACACATAAGCCGCCACTTCCACATCGGAACCGGCATGGTGCAAGGCGTTGCCAATGAGGTTGTTGAGCAGGCGTTTCATCGATACCCGACGCAACGCAAACGGCTGAATAGGCTCCAGGCGCATGCGTACCTGTTCGCCGTTCTGGTTGTAGGGCGCCACCACCTCACGCACCAGGTCCGTCAGGTCGACTTCCTCGACCACTTCATCGCGGCCATCGCGGATAAACGCCAGGAACTGGTCGAGAATCGCGTCCATGTCCTCGATGTCACGCACCATGTCATCCGTGAGGTCGTTGTGGTTGCCCATCAACTCCAGGGACAACCGCAACCGTGTCAACGGTGTGCGCAGGTCGTGGGAAACGCCCGCCAGCATCAGCTCGCGTTCGCGGCCGGCCTGTTCAACGTCTTCCGCCATCTGGTTGAAGGCGCCGTACACTTCGGTCATCTCGCTGGGCGTATCGCTGACCGGCAGGCGCACACTGCGCCCCTGCCCCAGTTGGCGCGCGGCAAAGACCAGGCGTTTGAGTGGCTGGTTGAGCTGGCGCACGAAAATCCAGGCGGACGCCGTTGAAAGCAAGCCAATTGCCAGGAACCAGCCCAGCACGTTCCAGATCTTCTGTCCCCGCAACGGGTGCGGGTACAGCGGCACTTTGATCCACGCGTCGCCCAGGCTCGGCGCCCTCACCCACAGCGCAGGCGAAACATGCATGCGCAATCGCACCTCGGTGTCGTCCCCCAGCTCAGCCTGCATCTGGCGCTGATAAATCTCGCTGTAAGGCCAATGCTGCTCGCCTTCAGGTACACCGGCGCCGTCGACTCGAATCAGCGTCGATGCCTTGGCGACCTTTTCACGATTTTCGGGATCGACGGCCCAATAGGCACGAAGCGTCAGGGCGACGCCGTGGCTGTACTGCCGATCCACCAGCACGTCTTCGTTCATCAACAGATAAACCAGCGTCAGTGCCTTGGAAAACAGAACGACGATCAGCACCAGCCAAAGGGTGCGTGAAAAGAAACTTTGCGGGAACCACAACGGGGTTTTCATAGGAAACGGCTGGACACCTTGCAGAAACGAGCGGCGCTCGCAGAATTGCAGACGCCGGGCATCCCGTTGACTCTCATGGAGTCAAACGCCGGATGCCCGCGCCTGCAAATCATCGGTCACTTGGTTGCGGTGCCATCCGGCACGAACACATAACCCACACCCCACACCGTCTGTATATAGCGCGGCTTGGACGGGTCCGGCTCGATCATGCGGCGCAGACGGGAAATCTGCACGTCGATGGAGCGCTCCAATGCATCCCACTCCCGGCCACGGGCCAGGTTCATCAGTTTGTCGCGCGTCAGCGGCTGGCGAGCGTTCATCACCAGGGCCTTGAGCACGGCAAACTCACCGGTGGTCAGCATGTGCACTTCTTCGCCACGCTTGAGCTCACGGGTGGCCAGCGACAGTTCATAGTCGCCAAAGGTGACGCTTTCGTCTTCGCTGCCTGGCGCGCCGGGTACCGGGGCTGCCTGACGGCGCAACACGGCTTTGACCCGGGCCATCAACTCGTCCGGGTTGAACGGTTTGGCCAGGTAATCATCAGCGCCCAGCTCAAGGCCCTTGATGCGGCTCAACTCATCACCCTTGGCGGTAAGCATGATGATGGGGATCTGGTTGTTCGCACCGCGCAGGCGTTTGCAGGCGGTGAGGCCGTCTTCGCCGGGCAGCATCAGGTCGAGTACGACCAGATTGAACACTTCGCGCCCCAACAGGCGGTCCATCTGCTCGGTGTTTGGCACCGCGCGGGCACGGTAGCCCTTGGAGTTGAAAAAACGCTCCAGCAGGCTGCTCAGCCCCGGGTCGTCATCAACGATGAGAATTTTTTCGCCTTCAGCAGTTTGTGCAGTGCTGCTCATTAGATGCTCCTCTTATCTCGGCGCGCATTATGGCGTAGCTGCCGTTATACGCACCGTGTGCATTGTTAGCAGATTTTTCCTCTACCGCCAGCGAACCCGCCCCCTGCAACCTTCGGCGCAATCCCCCCCAGCTGCAGAACGCTGGTTATAATGCGCCGCCTTTGCGCTGAGCAATGTCAGACTTTACTGCTTGCTGCCTCGCTATTTTTTACCGCGACGGGCAGCAATTTTCCGATTTCGAGGGTCAACAGGCTGCCTTTTGACCCAGGTAGCGGCGCCAGTCGGGCCGCTCAACCAGCCTTGCAACGCCTTGTTTTCCGGGCGTGCGAGCTGCTTTCAGAATTTCAGGTGGTTTTATGGACAGCATCAACAGCCGCATCGCCGAGGAACTCGGCGTACGCCCACAACAGGTCGAAGCGGCCGTCGCTCTACTGGATGAAGGCTCCACGGTGCCTTTCATCGCCCGTTACCGTAAAGAAGTGACCGGCAGCCTCGACGACATCCAGCTGCGGCACCTGGAAGAGCGCTTGCGCTACCTGCGAGAACTCGACGAACGGCGCATCAGCATCCTCGCCAGCATCGAGGAACAAGGCAAGCTGACCCCGCAACTGGAACGCGACATCAAACTCGCCGACACCAAGACCCGCCTCGAAGACCTTTACCTGCCGTACAAACAAAAGCGCCGCACCAAGGGCCAGATTGCCTTGGAAGCCGGCCTGGGCGACTTGGCGGACGGCTTGTTCAACGACCCGTCGCTGACCCCGGAAACCGAAGCCGCGCGCTTCATCAACGCCGAAAAAGGCGTCGCCGACGTCAAGGCGGCCCTCGAAGGCGCCAAGTACATCCTCATGGAGCGTTTCGCCGAAGACGCCAACTTGCTGGAAAAACTGCGTAACTACCTGAAACAGGAAGCCACCCTCAGCGCCCGCGTCATCGCCGGCAAGGAAGAGGAAGGCGCCAAGTTCCGCGACTATTTCGAGCACGACGAACCGCTCAAGAGCATGCCGTCGCACCGCGCACTGGCCATTTTCCGCGGCCGCAACGAAGGCATTCTCAGCTCCGCGCTGAAGGTCGGCGACGAGCTGCCGGGCACCATGCACCCGTGCGAAGGCATGATTGGTCAGCAATTCGGCATCCAGAATCAGAACCGCCCGGCGGACAAGTGGCTCGGTGAAGTCGTGCGCTGGACCTGGAAGGTCAAGCTCTACACCCACCTGGAAACCGACCTGCTCGGTGAGCTGCGCGACGGCGCCGAAACCGAAGCGATCAATGTTTTCGCCCACAACCTGCACGACCTGCTGCTGGCCGCCCCGGCCGGCCCGCGCGCGACTCTGGGCCTCGACCCGGGCCTGCGCACCGGCTGCAAAGTGGCCGTGGTCGACGCCACGGGCAAGCTGCTGGACCAAGCCACCGTGTACCCGCATGTGCCGCACAACAAGTGGGACCAGACCCTCGCCATCCTGGCTGCGCTGTGCGCCAAGCACGCCGTGGACCTGATCGCCATCGGCAACGGCACCGCCAGCCGTGAAACCGACAAGCTGGCCGCCGAGCTGATCAAAAAATACCCAGCCATGAAGATGACCAAAGTCATGGTCTCCGAGGCCGGCGCGTCGGTGTACTCGGCGTCGGAACTGGCCTCCAAGGAATTCCCGGACCTCGACGTATCGATCCGTGGCGCCGTCTCCATTGCTCGCCGCCTGCAAGACCCGCTGGCCGAGCTGGTGAAGATCGACCCTAAATCCATCGGTGTCGGCCAGTACCAGCACGATGTGTCACAGCTGAAACTGGCACGCGGTCTGGATGCGGTGGTGGAAGACTGCGTGAACAAGGTCGGCGTGGATGTGAACACTGCCTCGGTCGCGCTGCTGGCCCGTATTTCCGGCCTCAACTCAACGCTGGCGCAGAACATCGTCACCCACCGCGACGAGAACGGCGCGTTCAAAACCCGCGCGGCGCTGAAAAAGGTCGCACGCCTGGGCGAAAAAACCTTTGAACAGGCCGCCGGCTTCCTACGCGTAATGAACGGCGACAACCCGCTGGACGCTTCGGCGGTTCACCCGGAAGCCTACCCGCTGGTACAGCGCATTGCTGCCGAGACCGACCGCGACATCCGCTCGCTGATCGGCGACGCCGCGTTCCTCAAGCGCCTGGATCCAAAGAAGTACACCGACGAAACCTTCGGCGTGCCGACCATCACCGACATTCTGCAAGAGCTGGAAAAACCTGGCCGTGACCCGCGTCCCGAGTTCAAGACCGCCGAGTTCCAGGACGGCGTCGAAGACCTCAAGGACCTGCAACTGGGCATGATCCTCGAAGGCGTGGTCACCAACGTGACCAACTTCGGCGCGTTCGTGGACATCGGCGTGCATCAGGACGGTTTGGTGCATATCTCCGCGCTTTCGGAGAAGTTCATCAAAGACCCTCGCGAAGCGGTGAAAGCCGGTGACGTGGTCAAGGTCAAGGTCATGGAAGTCGACATTCCACGCAAACGCGTTGGCCTGTCGATGCGCATGAGCGACACCCCCGGCGAGAAAATCGACGGTGCCCGTGGCGCTCGCCCAGGCTCGGCGCCACGCCAGTCGCAGAACAACGCACCGCGCAAGGAAACTGCCACCGCAGCGCCAAGCAACAACGCCATGGCGTCGCTGTTTGCCAATGCCAAACAGTTGAAGAAACGCTGATGCAAATCCCGGCCGGTTCGACCCAGAGCGCGTTCAGCGAGCTGATCGGCTGTCGCCTGCAACGCCTGGACGAGGGCGTTGCCGAGGTGGCCCTGACCCTGGAGCCGCAGCTGCGCAACCGTGCAGGCAAGCTCCACGGCGGGGCGATTTTCAGCCTGGTGGACATCACCATGGGGCTGGCCTGTTCCAGCTCCCATGGTTTCGACCAGCAGAGCGCGACCATCGAGTGCAAAATCAACTATATCCGTGCCGTGTCCGATGGCGACGTGCTGTGCACCAGCCGTGTTATCCACGCGGGTCGGCGCACATTGGTGGTCGAAGCGGAGGTGTATCAGGACGACAAACTGGTCGCAAAAGCACAAGGCACATTCGCTGTCCTATAGCTCCCCGCCCTCGATTTGAGTTAATTTCGGCGCTGCGACAACAGCGTCGGAATTTTCTTGCTGCGCTATAGCCCAATTCATGGAGTGAAGTAGGCTTTTTCAAAGCGGGTCAAATCGACTCAAAACCAGGCGATAACGCCAGTTTTAACTTCACCCTTGTAGACCGTCCTGCCCACCCCCATATTGGGGCGACTGACGCGTGAAGGAATCCAACTTGAGCGAACTTCTCAACCGCCGCCTGGCCTTGCTCGGCAAGCGCGAACACCTCTCCCTGCTAGAGCAGTGCTTGCACGGCATCGAGCGCGAATGCCTACGCGTCACCGGTGAGGGTCGCCTGGCACAAACGCCGCACCCCGAAGCCCTGGGCGCCGCGTTGACCAACGAATTGATTACCACCGACTACTCGGAATCGTTGCTGGAGTTTATTACCCCAGCCCTGCCCAACCCGGCC